>JBQCES010000143.1:0-4947 GCA_051960055.1 Angustibacter sp.
CCGGCGTACAGGTCGAGCGCCTGCTCCCCCGGCTGCGGGTCGAGCTGCTCGAGCACCGCGCCGACCAGCGTGGCGGCGGCGCCAGGGTGGACCTGCCAGAAGCCCGAGCCCGTGACGCGCAGCCCCGCGTGCCAGTCGCCGACCGCGACGTCCTCGCTCACCCACGTGCGCCCGCGCAGCCGCCGAAGACCCTCCGGCCCGGCGACCGCCACGGACGCGTCGAGCTCGTCGGCCGGTGGCACGGTCGGCGTGCGCCGTCCGACGGGGTCGACGACCACGAGCGGCTTCTGGTCACCCGAGGGGGCTACGACCTCGACGCGCGCGGCGCCCGGCCAGCGCGGGGCGGCGCGCTCGACGTCCTGCACGACCGGGTCGGCGATCGGGCAGACGTCGATCGCCACCACGTGGTGCGAGCGGTGCGCGCGCAGGCCGAGGTGCCCGTCAGGGGTCACGGCGTGCTGCACGCGCGTGCGCCAGCCGAGGCCGTCGACGTCGCCCGGCACCGCCTCGACCGTGACCGGCACGTCGAGACCGGCCAGCCGCTGCAGCTGCTCACGGACGACGTCGGCCTTGAGCCGGCGCTGGGCGTCGAGCGAGGCGTGCTGCCAGTCGCAGCCACCGCACCGGCCCGGCCCGCTGAACGGGCAGCGCGGCTCGACCCGGTCAGGTGAGGCCTGCAGGACCTCGATGGCGTCGGCCCGCAGGAACCGCGAACCCTCCTCGCCCTCGGTGACGCGAGCCCGCACCCGCTCCCCCGGCAGCGTGTGCCGGACGAACACGACGCGCCCGTCCGAGCGCGCGACGCAGTGTCCGCCGTGGGCGACGGGGCCGACGTCCAGGTCGAGGACGGTGCCCACCAGGTCACCGCTTCGTGGCTCACCGCTTCGTGGCTCGCCGCCCTGCTGGTTGCTGCTCAGTGGGACCCGCCTCCCCCGACGGGACCCCGGCGCACCGCACCGGCCGCGTAGCCGGGCGCCCGCTCGCCGGTCTCCTGCGACGAGCGCAGCTGCCACGGAACACTGGCGACCATCACCCCGGGCGTGAACAGCAGCCGGGCCTTGAGGCGCAGCGCGCTCTGGTTGTGCAGCAGCTGCTCCCACCAGTGCCCGACCACGTACTCGGGGATGTAGACCATGACGACGTCACGCGGGTTGTTGCTGCGGATCGAGCGCACGTAGTCGACGACCGGCCGGCTGATCTCGCGGTACGGCGAGTCGAGCGACTTCAGCGGCACGGGGATGCCGCGCCGGTCCCACTCGGCCTGCAGCGCCGCCGTCTCCTCGGGGTCGACGTTGACGCTGATGCCCTCGAGGTACGACGGCCGCGTAGCGCGTGCGTAGGCCAGCGCCCGCAGCGTGGGGCGGTGCAGCTTCGACACCAGCACCAGAGCGTGCACGTGGGAGGGCAGCGTGATGTCCGAGCCGTCGGCCTCGGGCGCCAGCTCCTCAGCGACCCGGCTGTAGTGACCCTTGATCCCGCGCATCAGCAGGAACAGCAGCACCATGGCCGCGATCGCGATCCAGGCGCCGTGCAGGAACTTGGTGAGCAGCACGACGACCAGCACAGTGCCCGACAGCACCGCACCGACCGCGTTGATGACGCGGCTGCGCTGCATGCGGCTGGCCTCGGGGCCGCTCGCCGTGCGCAGCAGGCGGTTCCAGTGCCGGATCATGCCGATCTGGCTCGTGGTGAACGAGACGAAGACGCCGACGATGTACAGCTGGATCAGCCGGGTCACCTGGGCGTCGAATACCAGGATCAGCACGCTCGCCATCGCGGCCAGCAGGAGGATGCCGTTGCTGAACGCCAGCCGGTCACCGCGGGTGTGCAGCTGGCGCGGCAGGTACCCGTCGCGGCCGAGGATCGAGCCGAGCACCGGGAAGCCGTTGAACGCCGTGTTCGCGGCGAGCACCAGGATGACGCCGGTGGCCGCGGCCACGACGTAGAAGGCGATCGGGAAGTGGTCGAAGATCGCCTTGGCGAGCTGGCCGATCACCGGGTCCTGCGAGTACGACGTGCCGTCCGCGAAGAGCACCGTGCCGTCCGGTCCGGGCCGGCCCGGCTGACCGTTGAGCAGCAGGTGGTCGGCGTCGATCAGGGGCTCGATGAACCGCAGGTGCGTGAAGTGGGCCAGGGTCAGGATCGACAGCAGCATCGTCACGGCGATGCCGCCGAGCAGGGCGAGGGTCGTGGCGGCGTTGGCGCTCTTGGGCTTCTTGAAGGCCGGCACGCCGTTGCTGATGGCCTCGACGCCGGTCAGCGCCGCGCAGCCTGACGAGAAGGCTCGAAGGATGAGGAACGCGCCGGCGAGCGTCGCCAGACCCCCGTCGAACGCCGGTGCGCTCTCGACCGTGTACCGCGCGCTCTCGACGTCGGGCAGGTCGCCGAACGCCAGGCGCACGAAGCCCCACAGCGACATGCCGACGATCGACGCCATGAAGATGTAGGTCGGGACGGCGAAGGCGGTGCCGGACTCTCGGACGCCGCGCAGGTTCAT
Organism: Angustibacter sp.; assembly: GCA_051960055.1. GTDB lineage: Bacteria > Actinomycetota > Actinomycetes > Actinomycetales > Angustibacteraceae > Angustibacter. Next base: position 2,498 of record JBQCES010000143.1, read on the forward strand.
GGCGGTGAGGATGGCCACCGCGATGACCGCCGCGAGCGCCTCGTGTCCCTTCAGAGCCGGGATCGCGGATGCCGCGTACTGGGCGGCCGACGAGATCGACACCGCCACCGTGAGCACGTAGTCGACGAGCAGCGCGCTGGCGACCGTCAGACCCGCGGTCGCGCCGAGGTTGGTGGTGGCGACCTCGTAGTCACCGCCGCCCGACGGGTAGGCGTGCACGTTCTGCCGGTAGCTGGCGACGACCACGAGCATGACCACCGCGACGGCGATGCCGACCTTCCAGCTGAAGGCGTAGGCGCCGATGCCGGCCAGCGACAGGGTCAGGAAGATCTCGTCGGGCGCGTAGGCGACGGACGACAGCGCGTCACTGGCGAACACGGGCAACGCGATGCGTTTGGGCAGCAGCGTCTCGTGCAGGCGGTCGCTCCCCAGAGGGCGACCCACCAGCAGACGCTTCACGATTCGTCCGGCAAGAGGCACGGTGCTTGATGCTAGGCCCTCTCGTGCCGTGTAGCGTGCGGGACGGTTCTCGGGTGGCTGAGCGTGCTTCGCACCCGAGCCGAGGAGACCAGCCGACCAGCAGGAGAGAGCGCCGTGCACTTCGTGATCATGGGCTGCGGGCGTGTCGGCTCGACCCTGGCCCACAGCCTGGAGTCGCAGGGGCACGACGTCGCGGTCATCGACCAGGACGAGAGCGCCTTCCGGCGGCTCGGCGCGTCGTTCGAGGGCCGTCGCGTGACGGGGGTCGGCTTCGACCGCGACACCCAGCGCGAGGCGGGTATCGAGCGGGCCTACGCGTTCGCGGCCGTGAGCAGCGGTGACAACTCCAACATCCTGGCTGCGCGCGTGGCCCGCGAGACGTTCGGCGTCGAGAACGTCGTCGCCCGCATCTACGACCCGGGCCGCGCCGAGATCTACCAGCGGCTCGGCATCCCCACGGTCGCCACGGTGCGCTGGACGGCCGACCAGATGCTGCGCCGGCTGCTACCCGTGGGCGCGAGCCCGCTGTTCCGCGACCCGAGCGGCAACGTCGTGCTGGCCGAGATCCCCGTGCACGCGGGCTGGGTGGGTCACCGCTTCGACGAGCTGACCTCGCACGTGTCGTTCCGCGTCGCGTACGTGACCCGGCTGGGCGAGGCGATGGTGCCCGGCCCCGACACGATGTACCAGGACGGCGACCTCGTGCACGTGACGGTCGCCGAGAACGACCTGCCGTACGTCGAGGCCGCGCTCGACACGCCGCCCACCCACGACTGAGAGGCCAGACATGCGCGTGGTCATCACCGGCGCCGGCAGTGTCGGCCGGTCCATCGCCCGTGAGCTGCTCAACAACGGACACCAGGTGCTGCTCGTCGACCGCGAGCCACGCGCCGTCCAGACGCAGCGGGTGCCCGAGGCGGAGTGGCTGCTCGCCGACGCCTGCGAGATCAGCAACCTGCGCGAGGCCGGCCTCGAGAGCTGCGACGTGGTCGTCGCGGCGACCGGCGACGACAAGGCGAACCTCGTGGTGTCGCTCATCGCGAAGACCGAGTTCGGCGTACCGCGCACGGTCGCTCGGGTCAACAACCCGAAGAACGAGTGGATGTTCGACGAGGCGTGGGGCGTCGACGTCGCGGTGTCGACGCCGCGGTTGATGACCGCTCTGGTCGAGGAGGCCGTGAGCGTCGGCGACCTGGTGCGGATCTTCCAGTTCCAGCAGGGCCGGGCGACGATGGTCGAGATGACGCTGCCCGACAGCTCGCCGCACGCCGGTAAGCGGGTGGGCGACATCACCTGGCCGGCCGACAGCGTGCTGGTCGGCATCATCCGCGAGGACCGGCCCATCGCGCCCAGCCGCGACGACGCGCTCGAGGCGCGCGACGAGCTGCTGTTCCTCACCGTGCCCGAGAGCGAGCAGGCGCTGGAGCAGATGCTGTCGCCGGGTCACCGCATTCCGCGGTCCGCGGACTCCTGAGCCGAGTCGACTCCGTGCAGGATCCGGTACGCCCGTCAGCGTCAGCGCGGTGAGGCCTCGAGGCGCGCTCGGGCCTGCCGCACCTGCACCGTCACCGGGTCACCCCCGACCGGGACCGTGAGGTCGATCGGCTCCCACGCTCCGTCGCCGAGCTGGTAGTCCCCGGTGTACGAGGCGTCGACGCTGACCGGCACGTCGCCGGTGCGCTCGTAGGTGTGGCGGACTCGACCGCCCGGGTACGGCCCGCCCGCATCGGACGTCGGGCCGAGACGAGAGCCATCACCGAACCGGTAGGTGTACGACACCGCCCGCGGACGCAGCCGGACCGTGCGACCGAGCAGCCGCACCCTCGCCTCCTCGCCCGGCTCGAACCCAGCCTTCGACCAGCGCACCTGGTAGTACGTCGGCAAGTTCACCAGCGTGAGGTTCCCCTCCGGCTGCACGTGCGCGCCGGGATGAGCGAAGTGCAGCTGCCGGAACGCCCGCTGCACCAGCG
>JBQCES010000144.1:0-22460 GCA_051960055.1 Angustibacter sp.
GGGGGGTGCGTGCCTGGGTCTTCCCCGAGGGCCTCGAGCCGCGACGCCATGGTGGGTGTGCTGTTAGACCTGTTGGGGCCCCCCGCGGGCGGGGGCGCCCCGCCCCACTACTGCACTCTCGTCAGGTCAGCTGCGGGCCACTGCGCGACGGCGCGACGCCAGCCGCAGCGTCACGCCGAGCGCCACCGCACCCAGGCCGAGGGCCAGCAGCCACGCGACGCCCGACGCGCCGGTGAAGGCGAGCGAGCTGAGCGCCGTCCCGGCGACGGCGGGCAGGGCGCTCGCGGCCTGCGCCTGCACACCGCCGGACCCGGAGCGGCTGAACGACGCGCCGAGCACCTGGTCGCCGGGCTGCGTCGAACGCCCGCTCGGCGTGGAGGCTGCGTCGGCCGCTGCAGCGGCAACGGCCGGCGCCGGGGTGGTGGAGGGCGCGCTGGTGTCGGCTGCGCTCGACCCGGACGTCGACCCGGACGTCGATCCGGACGTCGATCCGGCAGCCAAGGCGACGCCGCCCGTACCCGCCAACGAGCGCGGGGACGCGGAGGCCGCCAGTGTGGGCTGCGTCTCGCACGGCGCGAGCCACAGCACCTTCTGCTTCGCGCCGCCCGGCGCCTCGCGCGAGTCGACCATGACCTTCAGGTGGTAGCCCTGCTTCGGGTGCGGCGTCACGGCGCTGAGGCCGAGGTCGTCGGCGGTGTAGACGCGCGTGGCACCGTCGTAGTCGTGGCCGGCGCCCCCGGCCGCGTCATCGCTCGTGGGAACGGCGGTGTCGTGGAGCAGGACGCCCCCGCCGGTGGGCGCGATGCCGGTGATCGTGATGTCGGCGGTCTGGCCGGCGTCGAAGCCGAAGAAGGTGACGCGGAAGGCGCAGCCCGGGTGCGGCTCGTTGTCGACACCGGTGTCGTAGGCCGGGCCGTCGATCTTGATGGTGCCGTTGTTGCCGCGCGGGTCCGCGCTGCGTCGGGCCGAGGAGTCGCGCGCCGCCTGGCGGCCCGGGCTGGAGGCCGCGTGGCGGTGGCTCGTCGCCGAGCTCGAGCGGTGCTGCTCGGACGCCGGGGCCGCCGTCCGGCTGTCGTGCCCGCGGCCGGTGGACTTCTCAGCGGAGTGCCCGGCGGAGTGCCCGGCGGAGTGCCCGGCGCCACGCGAGCGCGCGTCGGCGGAGTGGCCGGAGGCCGCGAAGGCGCTGCCGGCGCCGGTCACCGCGAGCGCAGCCGTGAGGCCGACGGCAGTGGCCGTCCGCAGGGCGGGCCGGGTCGCGGCGCGCTGGGCGGAGCGGGAGGAGGGAGCGACGGGGTGGGTCATGGCAGGCTCCTCAGTCGGTCAGTCACGTGATGTTGACCAACTAACGAAGCGATTTGCCCGAGGTTACGCGGTTCACCCGTCCGGGCTAATCCGGTCGCGGCAGCGAGTGCAGAGCAGCCGGGCACCGTGGGCGCCTCGAGTGCCCCGCTCGTCTGCTCTCGATGCGCCGGGCCGGTCAGGCTCGCATGGGCGGCGCGACCGACTCGCGACGGTGGATCGTCGGGTCCAGGCGCACGACCCGCTGCGGCAGGCCGGGGTTCTCGATGCGCTCGTGCAGCATCTGCATCGCGCGCTGGCCGATCTCGGCCAGGGGCTGGGCCGCGACGGTGAGGCGGGGCGACAGCAGGTCGGCCCAGGGCAGGTCGTCGAAGCAGACGAGTGAGATGTCGCCGGGCACCGTGAGCCCGGCGTCGCCGATGGCCTGCAGGACCCCCAGCGTCATCGCGTTGTTGCCCGACACCAGGGCGGTCGGGCGGTCACGCCGGCCGAGCAGCTCGACGGTGACGGCCCGGGCCTGCGACCCGCTCGAGCCGCCGTCGACGACGGTGCCCGCGGTCAACCCGTTGCGGGCCAGCCCCTGCCGGAAGCCGTCCAGTCGCTCCTCACTCGTGGCGAGACCGCGCAGCCCGGCCACGAAGCCGATGCGGGTGTGGCCGGCCTCGGCGAGCAGGTCGACGAGCTGGGCGGTGGGTTCGACGTTGCTGACGCCGACCATGTCGCAGGCGTTCTCGACGTCGAGGAAGCGGTCGAGCAGCACCGTGGGCACGGTGCGACGGTGCAGCAGGTCGAGCGTGCGCCCGGGCTCGGCCGACGGCGCGAGCACGATGCCGTCGACGCGGCGGGCGACGAAGGTGCGGACGGCCTCGTACTCGCGCTCCGGCTCGTCGTGCGTGTCGACGAGCATCACGATGCGGTTCAGCGCCGTGGCGGCCCGCTCGACCGCGCTGACGACCTCGGCGAAGTAGATGTTCGAGATGGCCGACGTGGCGACGCCGATGGTGTTGGTGCGCCGCGACCGCAGCGACCGCGCGATGTCGTCGTGGACGTAGCCGGTCTCCTCGATCGCCTTGCGCACAGCGGCCTCGGTGCGCGGCGCGATCGCTCGGGTGCCGTTGAGCACGTGCGACACGGTGCTCTGCGAGACCCCCGCCGCCTTCGCGACGTCGTGCATCGTGGTCATCGGGGCATCGCCGTCCCCACGCGCCCGGCCGACGGCTGGCCTCGGAAGCGGATCCGGACGTCGGCCGAGGGCGCCGTCGCCGCGATCGCCACGGCGTTGGGCTCGTCGACCCGCGCGACCCAGTCGAGCGCCTCGGCGCGGGATCGCCCGTGGCGGCAGTGGCGCGCCACGAGCCGCTCTCGGCGCGTGTGCTCGTCGACGTCGAGGTACCAGACCTCGTCCATGAGCGCGCGAGCCCGCGGCCAGGCGCCGTCCGGGAGCAGCAGGTAGTTGCCCTCGGTGAGGACGAGCGGGATGTCGCGCGGCACGGCCAGCGCGGAGGCGAACGACTCCTCGAGCTCGCGGCGGAACTCGGGCACGTAGACCACGGGGTCGGTGCGGTCGACCAGCCGCCGCAGCACGGCGACGTAGGCGTGGACGTCGAACGTCTCCGGCGCACCCTTGCGGTCGGCGAGGCCGAGATCGCGCAGCACCTGGTTGGCGAGGTGGAAGCCGTCCATCGGCACCACCACGGCGACGCCGGGGCCGAGCTCGTCGACGAGCTCGGCCGCCAGCGTCGACTTGCCGGCGCCGGGCGCACCGCACAGCCCGACGATCGTGCGGGGTGCTGAGGCGCTGAGCACCCGCAGCCGGTCGGCCAGGCTCTGCACGGTGGCATCGCCGACCGACTGCGGGTCCCTGCGGTTCACGCACACTCCTTGTTCCGCGACCCGTGCGGGCCGCTCGATCCGGGCAGTCCTCAGAACTTGAACTCGGCGAGGTTGTCGGGGGTGACGACCTTCGCCGGGCCGAGGATGACCTCACCGTTCTCCCCCACGGTGAACTTCCCCAGATCGCCCGCGGTGAACGTCTCGCCGGACTTGCCGGTGAGGTCGCACGAGGCCAGCCCCTTGGCCACGTGGTACGACAGCCTCCCCAGGTCGGTCACGTTCCACCAGATGTCCTGCACGTCCCCGGTCTGAATGTACTTACCGATCAGGGTGGCCGGCGCCAGGCCCGTCAGCTTCACCCGGCCGAGGTCGCCGCGGTCGGCGAGGGCGGTGGCCGCAGCGGGCAGCGAGATGCCGGCGGGCACGATGATGCCGCGCAGGTTGGGGTAGGTCGTCACCAGCTCCTTCGCGCGGTTGGCGCTGACGTCGGCCTTCTCCTCGCCGTAGGCGACGGCGACGAGCTTCATGTCCTTGAACTTGGCGTCCGAAGCCAGCCGCTTCTTCATGTCGTCGATCCAGGCGTTCTGGTTGACGGCCGTCTGCGTCGACGACAGCACCGCGAAGTCACCCTTGCCCCCGAGCAGGTCGTGCATGCTGTCGAGCATCGCCGTGCCGAGCTCGGACGTCTTGGCCTGGTTGACGAACACCGAGCGCACCGAGGGGTCGACGTCGGAGTCGAACGACAGCACCTTGATGCCGCGCGCCCGGGCCTTCTTCAGCTCCGCGGCCGCGCCCTTGAGGTCGCTGCCGGAGATCGCGATGACGTCGACCTTCTTGGAGATGAGCTGCTGCACGAAGGGGATCTGCGCCGAGCCGGTGGCCTCACTGGGCGAGGTGTAGATGATCGTGTCCTTGCCACCCGACGCCTTGGACTCCGCGGTCATGCCGTCGCGGACCGTCGTCATGTACGGGTCGTCGCCCAGCTTCGGGATGATCCCGATGGTGAGGTCGCCCTTCTTGCAGTCCTTCGACCCTGCCGCCGCAGCCGCGGTGTCGCCCTTCGAGGAGCTGCAACCGGCCAAGGCCCCCGCCAGGATGATGAATGCCGTCAGGCCGGTCAGTGGGGTGCTCTTTCTCATGGGTGCGCGCTCTCCTTCGTCGAGGTGTAGCTGCCGGGGTGGCTGGGGTGACGTTGCCCGCGCCGCCTGGAGGCGGCCCAGACCCGCGCCCGGTCGACCAGGTTGGCCGCCAGGAGCGAGAGGATCAGGAGGAGGCCGACGACCGCCGACTGGGCGTAGGCGCCGACGTTGAGCAGCTGGAGCATGCTGCGCAGGACGACGACCGCCACCAGGGCCCAGAGCACGCCGCTCATGCGCCCCTGGCCGCCGAGGAAGCTGACGCCGCCGAGGAACACGATCGTCACGACGTCGAGCTCGAAGCCGAGCATCGCGTCGGGCGAGGCCGAGGAGTTCAGGCCCGTGTGGATCACGCCGGCGAGCGCCGCGACCGCCCCGGACACCACGAACATCCGGGCGATGATCCGGCGGTTGCGCACCCCGGCGTACCGCGCGGCCTCGGGGTTGCCGCCGATGGCGTAGACCCGTCGTCCCCACGGGGTGCGATGCAGCGCGACGGCGAACACCGGCAGCAGCAGCAGGAACGGCACGAAGGTCCAGGGCACGAACGTGCCGGGCACGTCGGTGTAGCTGAGCTCGAGAACGGCGTCCGGGACGGTGTTGACGGGCGTGCCGCCGACCAGGACGTAACAGAGCCCGCGGAACACCGCCAACGTGCCGAGCGTGACGATCAGCGACGGCAGACCCACGCTGACGAAGAACGCGTTGATCGCACCGCAGGCGGCTCCCACCAGCACGGCCGCGAGCAGCGCGACCGCCCACGGGGCACCGGCCCCCGACACCAGGGTCATGACGATGCCGCTGAGGCCGGCGATGGAGGCGACCGAGATGTCGATCTCGCGGGCGATGATGAGGGGCACCAAGGGCAGCACCATCAGGGCCCGGGCGCTCATGCGTGACAGCGACGACTCGAGGTTGTAGCTGTCGGCGAACCCGGGAGTGGTGAGTACCGCGACGACGACGAGCGCGACGGCGATGACGGCGAGCACGCCCTCCCAGCCGACGAGGACGGCGGTGAGCCGGGCCCGCCAGGGCTCGCGCGGCCGCCAGCGGGCTGCGGTGAGGTCGGTGACGCCGGTGCGGTCGAGAGTGCTCATCGGATCCTCTGCGTTCGGGCGAGGCGGCGGCGGTTGAGCAGGACGTCGACGGTGACCGCCGCGATGATGCAGGCGCCGTAGACGGCTTGCAGGTACTGGTCGGGTACGCCCGAGACGATGAGCACCTTGCGCAGTGCGAGCAGGCCCACGACGCCGACGGCGACGCCGCCCACGGTGCCGTGGCCTCCGCGCAGCGCGACGCCTCCGACGACCACCGCGGCGATCACCGCCTGCTCCAGGCCGATGGCCACCTGCCCGTCGACGTACGGGTAGTATGACGCCCGGGTAGCTCCGGCCAGGCCGGCCAGCAGACCCGACACGGTGAAGGCGGCCAGGACGCGTCGTCCGGTGCCCACGCCGAGCAGCGTCGCGCCGGCCGGGTTCGAACCGGCGAGGTAGAGCGAGCGCCCCGCCGTGGTGCGGTAGAGGACGAACCCGGCGACCAGGAACAGGACGACGGCCACGAGGTTGACGCTGCTCACCGAGCCGAGCGAGGCTTTGCTCCAGTGCAGCCACGCACCGGGGACGTCGCTCGGCTTGACCCGGTCGCCGGACGAGATCTGGCTGAGCAGACCGCGGTACAGCGCGAGCGTCCCGAGCGTCACGACGATGGACGGGATGCCGGCGTAGCCCACCAGGACGCCGTTCAGCGCACCGCACAACGCTCCGACGACGAGGGCGGCCAGCACCGCTGCGACCACCGGTAGGCCGGCCACGTCGCGCATGAGCACGGCTGCGACGTACGCGGTGAGTCCCACGGTGCTGGCGACCGACAGGTCGATGTTGCGGGTCAGCACGACGAGCATCTCGCCGAGGCAGACGAGCCCGACGATCGAGGCGTAGTCGGCGACGTCCTGCAGGTTGCTGATCGAGTAGAAGTTCGGGTTGAGCGCGCTCAGCGGCACGATGAGCAGCAGGAGGGCGGCGGCCAGCGCCAGCTCGGGCCGGCCGCCGAGCCAGGTTCCGAACGCGTCCCACGGCCGCCGGTCGGCGCGATCCTGCTGGGGCGCAGCGGTTTCGGAGGCAGAGGTGGCCTCGGCCGACGTCGGCGACTCGGTGACCGCGGTGGTGGCGGCACGGCCGATCGCGAGGGGGTCGATGTCGTCGCCGACGAACTCGTCGGCGATCCGCCCGCGGTTCATCACGTAGATGCGGTCGCAGCTGCCGATCAGCTCGGGCATGTCGGACGAGATCACGAGGATGGCCAGGCCCGACCGGGCCAGCTCGTCGATGATCCGGTGCACCTCCGCCTTCGCGCCGATGTCGACGCCCTGCGTCGGCTCGTCGAGGATCAGCACGCGCGGCTCGGTGGCCAGCCACTTGGCCAGCACGACCTTCTGCTGGTTGCCGCCCGACAGGGAGGCAGCGGGCTGGGTGACGCGCTCGAAGCGCAACCGCATGCGCTCCAACGGGTCTGCCACCAGGGCCACCGTCTTGGCGTCGTCCACCAGTCCCGCAGTGGTGGCCCGGCCGACCATCGGCAGGATCGCGTTGTCGAGGATCGAGAACTCCTCGACCAGGCTCTGCCCGCGGCGGTCCTCCGACACGTAGGCCACCCCCGCGGCCATGGCGTCGGTGGCCGTCCGGCCGAGGTGCGGCTCGCCGTCGATCAGGATGCGGCCGGACGCGGCGGGCTCGACACCGAAGATCGCCCGCGCGACCTCGGAGCGTCCGCTGCCGACGAGGCCGGCCAGGCCCACGACCTCGCCCGCGCGCACCGAGAGCGAGATGTCGTCGAACAGTCCCGGCCGGGTGAGGCCCTCGACCTGCAGGACGACGCCGCCGAGCTCCACCGGCTCCCGGGAGTAGATGTCGTCGAGCGAGCGGCCCACCATGAGGCGCACGAGGTCGTCCTCGTCGGTCTCGGCGGTGACGCGCTCGCCGGCCAGCTCGCCGTCGCGCAGCACCACGACGCGGTCGGAGAGGGCGAGGATCTCCTCGAGCCGGTGGCCGACGAAGAGCACGGCGACGCCGCGGTCGCGCAGCCGACGCACGACGGTGAACAGGTGCTCGGCCTCGGTGACCGTGAGGGCGGCGGTCGGCTCGTCGAGCACGAGCACCGAGGCGTCGCCGGCCAGCGCGCGGGCGATCTCGACCAGCTGACGCTCGGAGACCCGCAGCTGCGCCAACGGGCGGGACGCGTCGACGTCGAGTCCGAGCTCGACGAGCAGCTCGTGGGCGCGGCGCTCCATCTCGGCCCGCTGGACGATGCCGGAGCGCTGGATCGCGTTGCCCGCGAAGACGTTCTCGGCCACGGACAGCTCGGCGAACAGCTCAGGGTGCTGGTTGACCACGGCGATGCCGGCGGCCCGGGCGGCGCGGGCGTCGGGGAGGACGACGTCCGCGCCGCGGACCCGGATGCTGCCGGCGTCGGGGCGGTGGGCGCCGGCGAGCATCTTCACGCAGGTGCTCTTGCCCGCGCCGTTCTCGCCGATCAGCGCGACGACCTCGCCCGCCCGGACGGCGAACGACACCCCGGTGCAGGCCACCGTCGCACCGAAGGTCTTGCGCACGGCCGCGAACTCGACGGCCGGCGCGTCCTGGCTCTCGGCCGACGCTCGTGACGATGGTGTGGTCTGGGTCACAGAGAGGTTTCTAGCACGCACGCATTCGTATGCGCAATCGTATGCGCGAGATTCGTTGCACGCCCGCGGGGGATCTCGGGATGCCGAGAGCAGAGAAAGCGGGCACGCCAGGAGGGCCCCCACCCCGGCTTCTCTGCTCTCGATGCGGCGGGCGTCAGACGGCCAGGTGCGGGGAGACGAACTCGAGCTGGGCCGGCAGCAAGGAGCGCCAGTAGGGCTCGTCGTGCCTACCGGACGACAGCCCACCGGCCGGCCTGCGTGCGCAGTGCGCTCGGTAGGTGCGGGTGATCTCGGCGAACGGGTCCGTCGTGCCGCAGCTGACCGAGAGGGGCGTGTGGCGCACACCCGGACGGGTGGCGAGGTCACCCCATCGCGCCCAGTCGGCCGGCCCGTCGAACGCCACTCCCGACGAGCTGCCCCACGACGGGAACAGCGCCGGGCTGGACGCGGTGGCAGCAGCCACGGTGACACCACCCAAGGCACTGGCTTCGGCCTGACGCGCCATCAGCAGGGAGCCGTACCCGCCCATGGAGTAGCCCATGGTGGCGATCCGGTCGACGCGCGCACCGAGCTCGCCCACGCGCGGCAGCAGCTCGTCGGTGATCATGGCCAACGGGTCGTCTCCGCCCGCGCGCGGGTGCCAGTAGCGGTCGCCACCGTCCACGCTCACCAACGCCAGCGGCGGCCGACCAGCTCGCACGTGGGCGGCGAGGTAACTCTGCGCGTGGAGGCCGTCGCGTGTCGACAGCGCGTTGCCGCCGCGACCGTGCAGGAAGACTGCGACCGGCAGCCCCTCGGCCGTGTGCCCAGGTGGCAGGAACACAGCCCACGTGACCTTCTGGCGGCGGGCCCGCGAGTCGAACTGCGACACGTGAACGTCCCCGACCGGACCGGCCGGGTCGACCCCGTCGACCCGGCCGAGCCCCAGCGCGGTCTCCAGACCCACCCGGCCGGGCAGCAGGTCGGCCTCGACCGCCGCGGCGGCGCCAGCGCCCCCGGCCAGGACGGCCAGCCCGCCCAGGACGAACGCACGTCGGCTCGCAGCTGCCACACCCGCAGGATGTCAGCCGTCGCTCGCCCGGCCGAGGACTTCACGGGTCCTCCACAGGCCGACAACGACGAACGCCCGAACCTGCATCCTGCAGGTTCGGGCGTCGTCGGGACGTCCTGAGACATCACCTGGCGGTGGCGGTGGGATTTGAACCCACGGTGGAGTTACCCCCACACACGCTTTCGAGGCGTGCTCCTTAGGCCGCTCGGACACGCCACCGCCGAAGAGGCTACTAGAGGCGGGGTGCGTGCACGAAATCCAGGGGCGGGACCTTCCACCCTTCCTCGCGGCCGGCGCCCGCGCTGGGCTAGGAGCGCAGGGGGACGCAGGAGGTCGCGATGCCCGGCTCAGCTCCCGCCCACAGCTCCCGCGCTCCCGCCCTCCCGGCTCACCCGCTCGGCTGGACGGCGCTGGTGCTGCTGCTGGCCGTCATCGCCGTCCCCGCGTGGTGGGGTGGCCTGCAGAACGTCGTCGGGTCCGGCGTCGTCATGACGCTCGTGGCGGTCGCCCTGGGCGTCGCCGCCTTCGGGCTGGGCGGCGCCGCCGTCCTGAGCCACCGGGACGACGCGGTCGTGCTGCGCGTCGCTCTGGCCCTCGCGGCGGTGGTCACGTTGACCGGCCTGATGGTGCTCGCGGGCTTTGCGTTCGGCGGCGGTTAGTCCGCGGCACGGCTAGTCCGAGCGGCGTTCGGCGAAGAAGTCGAGCAGCACCTGCGAGCACTCGGCCTCGCGGACGCCGCCCACCACCTCGACCCGGTGGTTGACGTGACGGTCGCGGACGACGTCCCACACCGAGCCCGTCGCGCCGGCCTTGGGGTCCCAGGCGCCCAGCACCAGCCGGCTCACCCGCGCCAGCACCAGCGCACCCGCGCACATCAGGCACGGCTCGAGCGTGACGACGAGCGTGCAGCCGTCGAGTCGCCACTCACCCCGCGCCCGGGCCGCCGCGCGCAGGGCCAGCACCTCCGCGTGCGCCGTCGGGTCGCCGTCCGCCTCGCGCCGGTTGACGCCTGAGCCGATCACCTCGCCGGCGGCGTCCACCACCACCGCGCCGACCGGAACGTCGCCCGAGTCGACGGCGGTGCGCGCCTGCTCGAGCGCCAGCCCCATCCAGTGCTCGTCGGCGGGGTCGGCGGCCCAGGTCGCGGCTATCGCAGGGCCTCAATGAGCTCGTCGAAGCCGCACCGCTCGCCGAGGTCGGCCACCACCGAGCCGGGGTCGCTCGGCGCGGCCAGCACCAGGTCGACCAGCTCGCTCGCCTCGACGCCGACGTCCTCGAGCAGCCCCGGGTCCCCGGCCCAGGCGGGCGGAAGCTCGGGGTCGATGGCCGCGGCGGCGAGGTCGTCGTCCGCACCCGACATGAGGGGGTCCTGGTCGCCGTCGTCGTGCTCCTCGACGTCGGCGGGGTCGTCGACGGTGTCGTCGCCCAGGTCGGACGGCGTGGACGTCGACGCGCTGGGGTTGCGCAGGTCGGCGTACTCCTCGAGCTCGACGTCACCCACAGGCGCGAGCATCTCGGCGTAGTGGCTGCGCTGGGTGGCGTCGAGGTCGCTCACGAACACGCGCGGCTCGTTGTCGTCGTCCACGCGGATCAGCGCGAACCACTCGTCCTCGCGCTCCAGGACGGCGAGCACCGGGCCGCCGTTGGCCACCGCCCGCAGGTGGTCGCCGACCTCGTCGAGGGACTCGAGGTCCTCGAGGTCGACGTCGAGCGCACGCCAGCCGGAACCGTTGCGGCAGATCACGGCGGAGAAGTACGACACGCGCCCATCGTGGCATGAACGCGCGCCGCCGTCATGGGTCTGCGAACGGTCACCGCGTGCTCACAGGTTGTGGTCCACGAGGGGCCCGGGGACCGGTACGTTCTGGGGTATGCGCGTCCACGTCGCCGATCACCCGCTCATCGCCCACAAGCTCACGGCGCTGCGCGACAAGCACACCGACTCCCCCACCTTCCGTCGCCTCGCCGACGAGCTCGTGACGCTGCTCGCCTACGAGGCGACGCGCGACGTGCGCGTGCAGCCGGTCGACATCGAGACGCCCGTGGCGCCGACGACGGGCGTGCGGCTCAGCACGCCGAAGCCGCTGGTGGTGCCGATCCTGCGCGCGGGCCTGGGCATGCTCGACGGCATGGTGCGGCTGCTGCCCACCGCCGAGGTCGGGTTCCTCGGCATGGTGCGCGACGAGGAGACGCTCAAGGCGACGACGTACGCCACGCGCCTGCCCGACGACCTCTCGGGTCGCCAGTGCTACGTGCTCGACCCGATGCTCGCGACCGGTGGCACGCTGGCGGCGGCGATCCGGTTCCTCGTCGACCGCGGCGCCGACGACATCACAGCCATCTGCCTGCTCAGCGCGCCCGAGGGCGTCGCGCACCTGGAGTCCGAGCTGAGCGAGCTGCAGGTGCCCGTGTCCGTCGTCACGGCGGCGATGGACAGCCACCTCAACGAGCTCGGCTACATCGTGCCGGGCCTGGGCGACGCGGGCGACCGGCTGTACGGCGTCGTCTAGCTCGTCACGCAGAGTCGCCACGCCGGACGGCGCGCCTCACCCGTTCGGCGCACCCGGTGCGCCAGGATGGTCCGGACCGTGCCGTGCTGTGGCGATTCCGTGCCCTGCAGCAGGCGTCGAACGACCGGAGGTGATGAGCGTGGGCCGGCTGCGCAAGCCGCTGCTGTGGATCGTCATCGCCTTCTTCGTCTACGCCGTCTTCAAGTCGCCCGACCAGGCCGCGAGCATCGTCAAGGGCGGCTGGGCCGGCCTCGGCGACGGCGCGCGCGCCGTCGGGCACTTCTTCGACGCCCTGCTCGCCGGCTAGCGCGGGACCAGCCGTGCAGCCGGTCGAGCCGGGCGACGGTCGGCTGAGTGCGGTGTCACCGGCCGGCCTGCGCGAGGTCGAGCGCTACCTGCTGCCCTCGGAGCGCGCGGTGATCGCGACCCGGCGGCACTGGGCGATGATCGCCGAGCCGGTGGCGTCGTCCGTGCTGGCGGTGCTGCTCGCGAGCTGGGGGGTGGTGAAGGTGGGCGACGCGTTCCCGTTCCTGGTCAACGTGATCATGCTGGCCGCTGTCGCCGTCCTGGTGCGGATGCTGTGGAAGCTCTACGAGTACCGCCGCGACTGGTTCGTGGTGACCGACGAGCGGCTGCTGCTCACCTACGGGATCATCACGCGGCGCGTCGCGATCATGCCGCTCACCAAGGTCACCGACATGTCGTACAACGTCTCGGTGCTCGGCCGGGTGCTGGGCTACGGCGAGTTCGTCTTCGAGTCCGCCGGCCAGGAGCAGGCGCTGCACAGCGTCAACTTCCTCGGCCGCTCGCAGTTCCTCTTCGCGGTGCTGTCGGAGGAGCTCTTCGGGCCGCGCGGCATCGTGTCGAGCCGGCGCTTCCGGCCCCGCTTCGACGACTGACCGCCGCCCGTCCCCCACCGCGTGCACTTGGTACACCAAGTGCACGCCTGACCCGCCTCAGGCGTGCACTGTGTGTACGAAGTGCACGGGCCGGCCCGGCTCAGGCTCGGGTCAGGGGGTGGGCGACTCCGGACGACGGCCCTTGGCCTCGCGGTCGGCCGCGTCGAGCGCCTCGGCCTCCTCAGGCGTGGGCGCGGTGCCGCCCAGGTGCGCGGGGTGCCACCAGGCGTCCTCGCCCGGCTGCGGCTGCTCGGGCGTGCGCCGCTGCAGGTCGTCGAGCAGGGCCTGCAGGCGCGTACGCAGCACGGAGGTCAGCTCGTCGCCGTCCGCGCCCTTGGGGGCCGCGATCGGCTCGCCGACGCTGATGAGCACGTGGCGGCCGCGGGAGGTGAGGTCCTTCTTACGGCCCTTGGTGAACATGCGCTGGCCGCCCCAGACCGCGACGGGCAGCAGCGGCGTCCCGGACGCCTGGGCGAGGCGGACGGCGCCCGACTTCAGCTCCTTCACCGTGAACGACCGGCTGATCGTCGCCTCGGGGAAGATGCCGACGACCTCCCCGGCCTTGAGCGCGGCCAGGGCCTGGCGGAAGGACGCCGAGCCGGCGTCGCGGTCGACCGGGATGTGGTGCATGCCGCGCATCAGCGGGCCGCCCACGCGGTCCTTGAACACCGCGTCCTTGGCCATGAAGCGCGTGAGCCGCCCCGCCTCGACGCCCGCGAGGCCGGCGAAGATGAAGTCGAGGTAGCTCACGTGGTTGCTGGCGAGCACGGCACCGCCGGTGGCGGGCACGTGCTCGGCGCCGGTCACCTCGACGGTCATGCCGAGGAGCTTGAACGCCAGCCGGCAGGTCGCGATGACGGGCGGGTACACGAGGTCGGCCACGACATGAACCCTAAGGGACGGCGCTGGGTACGCTCGCCCAGTGCGTCGATACCCGCTGGTTCCCCGGACGACGGGGGACCTCGAGCTCGGTGACCTGTTCGCCGTGCCGCTCAAGGGGGGCGACCTCGCGGTCTTCCAGGTGCGCGGGCTGAAGACGTCCGGCTCGGGCGCCTACACGCACTTCGTCGCCGGCATCGTGGACTGGCGCTCGCCCTCGCTGCCGGTGGGGTTCGACCTGCGCGGACGCCGCGTGCTGGTCGAGGGCCTGTTGCGCTTCGAGACCTTCGGCCCGGGACGAGCCGAGGTCTTCGGCACCACGGACCTCATCGTGCCGCCCGTGGCGTGGTCGGACCTGGCGAAGGCCTTCTCGGCCGGCACCATCGAGGAGGTGTGGTCGTGGAAGAGCCTGCGCCGGCGGGCCGAGACCGCGCTCCGCGGCCGGCCTACCGAGGTCAGAGGGTCTTGACGGCCGAGACCACCTTGGTGAGGGAGTCCTTGGCGTCGCCGAACAGCAGCATCGTCTTGGGGTCGTAGAGCAGGTCGTTCTCGATGCCGGCGAAGCCGGGGCGCATCGAGCGCTTGAGGAACACCACCTGCTGGGCCTGGTCGACCTCCAGGATCGGCATGCCGTAGATCGGCGCGCCCGGCGTCGTCTTGGCGGCCGGGTTGACGACGTCGTTGGCCCCCACGACGAGCGCGACGTCGGCCGTCTTGAGCTCGGGGTTGACCTCGTCCATCTCCTTCAGCACCTCGTAGGGCACGTTCGCCTCGGCGAGCAGGACGTTCATGTGGCCGGGCATGCGGCCCGCGACCGGGTGGATTCCGTAGATGACCTCGACCCCGCGGGCCTCGAGCAGCTCGGCCAGCTCGCGGATCGTGTGCTGGGCCTGAGCCACCGCGAGGCCGTAGCCCGGCACGATGACGACCTTGCGGGCGTAGCCGAGCAGGATCGCGACGTCCTCGGGGCTGCCCGAGCGCACCGGCCGGTCGCTGCCCGGCCCGACCGTTCCCGCCGTCGAGCCCTTGAACGCGCCGAACAGGATCGACGAGATCGAGCGGCCCATCGCCGCGGCCATGAGCCGGGTGAGGATCGTGCCGCTCGCCCCGACGAGCGTGCCGGCCACCAGCAGCAGGGTGTTCGACAGCACGTAGCCGGACGCCGCCACGGTGAGGCCGGTGAACGCGTTGAGCAGCGAGATGACGATCGGGACGTCGGCCCCGCCCACGGGCAGCACGAAGAGCACCCCGACCACGAGCGACACGAGCGCCAGCAGCGCCAGCAGCAGCCCGGACGGCCTGCCGTCTGCCCCCTGCACCACGACCCACGCGGCGAGCGCGACGGCCACCGCGAGACCGCCGCCGAACAGGTACTGCCCGCCGGGGAAGGTGACCGGCCGGCCGGTCATGAGCTCCTGCAGCTTGGCGAAGGTGATGCACGAGCCGGCGAACGACACGCAGCCGACGAGCACGGTGAACGCACCAGCCGCGGAGGCGATCCCGCCGACCCCCGTGTGGAACCCGGCGGCATCGGCCAGCCCGGAGAACGCCGTCCAGCCGAAGCCCCGTGAGCCGGGATCGCCGCTGATGACGATCCCGTAGCTCTCGAGCTGCGGGCGGTGCACCAGCTCCAGCGCCGCCACGAGCGCGGCGGCCGCGCCGCCGACGCCGTTGAAGAGCGCGACCAGCTGGGGCATCTGGGTCATGGCCACCCGGCGCGCGGCCGGCACGCCGACCACCGTGCCCACCACGATCGCGGCGATGATGGCCAGCTCGTGGTGGAGGTCCT
The DNA here is from genome assembly GCA_051960055.1 of Angustibacter sp. Classification (GTDB taxonomy): domain Bacteria; phylum Actinomycetota; class Actinomycetes; order Actinomycetales; family Angustibacteraceae; genus Angustibacter. The sequence goes on from JBQCES010000144.1 coordinate 15,079, forward strand.
CCGACAGGAACGCGACGACGACCGCGAGCGCCGCGCCGCCCGCACCGATGAGGTTGCCGCGCCGGGCCGTGGCGGGGGACGACAGGCCCTTGAGCGCGAGGATGAAGCAGACCGCTGCGACGAGGTAGCCGAGCGCCGTCCAGGTGGGCGACAGCAGGTTCACCGGGCACCTCCGGCGTCGCCGCCGCCAGGACCGGCCGGTCTCGAGCGGCCCTTGAACATCTCGAGCATGCGGTCGGTGACGACGAAGCCGCCGACCATGTTGACCGTCGCGAGCACCACGGCGACAAGCCCGAGCACCAGCGCGAGAGTCGACTCGGAGCGCCCGGTGACGATGATCGCGCCCACCAGGATCACGCCGTGGATCGCGTTGGCGCCGCTCATCAGCGGCGTGTGCAGGGTGGTCGAGACCTTCGAGACCACCTCGAAGCCCACGAACACCGACAGGACGAAGAACGTCAGCAGCGTCATGGCGTCCATCAGGCCTCCCCTCCCAGCTGCAGTCGCGTCGGCTCGTGCCTGACCTCGCCGGCGTGCGTCACGCAGGCCCCGGCCAGCACCTCGTCGTCGAAGTCGAGGGCCAGCTCGCCGTCGTCCGACACCATGAGCGCCAACAGGTTCGTGAGGTTCTTGGCGTAGAGGCGGCTGGCGTCGACGGGCATCGTCGAGGCCGCGTCGCGCATGCCCACGACCGTCACCTCCCCGACCGGCACCTCCTCACCGGCCACCGCGCCCTCGACGTTGCCGCCGCTCTCGGCGGCCAGGTCGACGACGACGGAGCCGGGCTTCATCGCCGCCACCATGTCGCGCGTCACGAGCAGCGGCGCCGGCCGCCCGGGCACCGCAGCCGTGGTGATCAGGACGTCGGACTTGGCGACGTACGGCGCGAGCAGCTCGCGTTGGCGGGCGGCGCGGTCCTCGCCCATCTCGCGGGCGTAGCCGCCGGCGCCCTCGATCGCCTCGAGGTCGAGCTGCACGAAGGTCGCGCCCATCGACCGCACCTCGTCGGCCGACGCCGGCCGGACGTCGTACGCCTCGACCACCGCACCGAGCCGCCGGGCGGTCGCGATCGCCTGCAGCCCAGCGACTCCGGCGCCCAGCACGAGCACCTTGGCGGGCGGCACCGTGCCGGCGGCGGTCATGAAGAGCGGGAAGAAGCGCGGCAGCCGCATGGCCGCCTCGAGCGCGCAGCGGTAGCCGGCGACGAGCGCCTGCGACGTGAGCGCGTCCATCGACTGCGCGCGGGAGATGCGAGGCACCAGCTCGACCGAGAACGCGGTGACGCCGACGTCGCGCAAGGCCCGGACGCCGTCCGGCTCGGCGGACGGCGCCATGAACCCCACCGTGACGGCACCGGACTTCAGCCGGGCGACGTCCGTCGGCAGCAGCGGGCGGACGTGCAGGACGACGTCGGCGTCGGCGAGCACGTCGCCGTCGACCACCGTGGCACCGGCTTCGCGGTAGGCGTCGTCCGACACCAGCGCCGGGCGTCCCGCACCGGCCTGCACCACGACCTGCGCCCCCTGGCGCACCAGGTCGGCCACCGTGTCGGGCACGGCCGCGACGCGACGCTCGCCGGGACGGGTCTCCGCAGGTACGGCGATCTTCATACCCCCGCAACCTAGGGGAAGACCACCGCCTGTAGTGCGGATGTGACGAGGTGACCTCGGGTGTGTTGCGTCACGCCAGGTGCGGCGCGACCTGGCTCGCCACGAGCTCGAGGTGGTCGAGGTCGTGCAGGTCGAGCACCTGCAGGTAGAGCCGCGACGCACCGGCCGCGGCGAACCGCGACGCCTTCTCGACGACCTCCTCGGGAGTGCCTGCGAGACCGTTCTGGCGCAGCTCGTCGACCTCGCGCCCGATGGCCGCGGCCCGGCGTGCGATCTCCGGCTCGTCACGCCCGACGCACAGCACCTGCGCCGCCGAGTACACCAGCTCGCGACCCGTTGCGGCACAGGCCTTCTTGACGCGGTCGAACTGCGCGGCCGTCTCGTCGAGCGACGCGAACGGCATGTTGAACTCGTCGGCGTAGGTCGCGGCGAGCCGCGGCGTGCGGCGCGCGCCGCCCCCACCGACGACCACCGGGAGCCGCCGCTGCGCGGGCCGTGTGAGCGCGGGGTTGTCGACCAGGCGGTAGTGCTCGCCCTCGAAGCTGAACGGCGCGGGCCCCTCCCACAGGCCGCGCAGGATCTGCAGCTGCTCCTCGAGCCGGTCGAACCGCTCGCCCACGGGCGGGAAGGGGATGCCGAACGCCTGGTGCTCCTCGTCGAACCAGCCGGTGCCGAGGCCGAGCTCGACGCGGCCGCCGCTCATCTGGTCGACCTGGGCCACCGCGACAGCAAGCGGGCCGGGCAGCCGGAACGTCGCCGAGCTGACCAGCGTGCCCAGGCGCACGCGCGAGGTGTCGCGCGCCAGACCGGCGAGCGTCACCCACGCGTCGGAGGGGCCGGGCCGCCCGTCGCCGTCGCCCATGCCGAGGTAGTGGTCGGACCGGAAGAACGCGTCGAAGCCGAGGTCCTCGGTGGCTCGCGCCACGGCCAGCAGGTCGTCGTACGTCGCGCCCTGCTGGGGCTCGGTGAAGATGCGTAGCTGCATGGGCCCGACGCTAGCCGCCGGGCGACGGGCGCGCCGAGCGGCCGCCCCGCTCCCGGCTGCTCAGCCGCGCAGGTACATGTAGCCGATCATCAGCAGCGCGACGACGACGGCGCCCAGCAGCAGGGCCGCGCCGGCGTCGCGCTGGTGCTGCTGCTCGTTCTCTGGCTGGTGGTCTGCACTCACGGTGGTCACCTCTCGACAGCTCATGACGTGGGTCCACCCCGGCGCCCGAGAGCGTAACCTACTCAAAGTAAGTTCGCTCGTCTGCCACGATGCTGCCATGAGCGACGACGGCAGCCACGCGCCCGGCCCGAGCGACCCGCACGAGGCGGCGAGCGCCGAGCGCCCCGAGCTCGACCTGCTGGTCTGGGACGCCCCCAACATCGACATGACGCTGTCGAACGTCATCGGTGCCAAGCCGTCGCCGACCTCCCGCCCGCGCTTCGACGCCATCGCCCGCTGGTTCGTGCAGGCGGCCGACGACCGCGACGTCGAGGGCAGCGTCTTCGCCAACATCCCGCCCGCTGCGGCCACGACGATGCGCGGCTGGATCGAGGCGCTGCGCTCGTTCGGCTACGCGGTGTTCGCCAAGCCCAAGATCCACTCGGACGACGACGTCGACCTCGACATGCTCGCCCACATCTCCGACCGCGCCCGCACCCACCGTCTGGTGCGGCTCATCGTGGCCAGCGGCGACGGGCGCAACTTCCTCGAGCCGCTCGAGGACCTCGCGCGCGCCGGCGTGCAGGTCGTCGTGCTGTCGTTCAGCGAGGTCGCGGGCTACGCGCTCGAGTCCGACCTGCTGACGTTCGTCGACCTCGAGGACGTGCCGGGCGCCTTCATCACCCCGCTCGAGCGGGTGCGCCTCGACGCCCTGCCCGCCGAGGGTGCGTGGCTGCGTCCGACGCGCTCGCTGCGCGACGTGGCCGACGGCTGACCCGGCGCGCGCCCTGCGCGCCTCCCGGCGTGGGCGCAGGGTGCTGGCCTAGGGTGATCACCGAGGCAACCGAGGAGGCGGAGCCCATCGCCGAGCCGTCCCGTCGTGGTCACGCCGTCCAGCCCGGTCACCGGCACGCCGCGACGCACCCACCTCGCCGCCCGGCCCACCGCCGGCGCGGCCCGTCGGCGCGCGTGCGGCGGCGCCGCACGTTCGCCGTCGCGCTGCTGCTCGCCCTCACGACGTTGCTGGTGGTGGCGCTCACCAACGGCGGCCCGGGTGACGACGCCGAGGCCGAGCAGCCGATGAGCGCGGCCGACTCGGGAGCGAAGCGCACGCCGTCCAGCGGCTCGACGGCCACGCGCTCGGCGACACGCACCCAGCAGCCCGGCCGCGACCTCGACGCCCGGGGCCGGCTGGCCGCGCTCGCCCACCTCGGGCCGAAGACCCTCGCGACCGTGCCGGCCACGGCGCGCACGGTCGTGGTCGTGCGCGGAGACGGCGCCGACGTCACCACCACGAGCATCGAGCTCTACTCCGTGGACGGCGACACCTGGCGCCGCACCGCCACCTGGCGCGGCCACATCGGCGCGCGCGGCTGGACCACGAGCCACCGCGAGGGCGACCTGAGCACACCCGTCGGCACCTTCACCCTCACCGACGCCGGCGGCCGCCTACCCGACCCGGGCACCGCGCTGCCGTACGACCACTCGTCGAAGTTCGTGCCGAGCGGCTCGAGCGTCTTCGGTGACTCGCTCGAGGGCAGCTTCGACTACGTCATCGCGATCGACTACAACCGGCGCACCGGCGTCTCACCGCGTGACCCCGTGCACCCGCAGGGCGACGAGCTGGGCGGCGGCATCTGGCTGCACGTCGACCACGAGGGCCCGACGCACGGCTGCGTGTCGGTGCCGCGTCAGGGGATGGTCGCGCTGCTGCGCAGCCTGAGGCCGCAGGACCGCCCGGTGGTGGTCATGGCCGACGCCGCGCGCCTGGCCACCTGACCGACGTCCGCTCAGCGCATGTTGCCGGTGTGCCCCAACGAGAACCGGCCCGGCTGAGGCCACACCGCGAGCCCGTGCGGGCCGTTGCCGACCTTGATGCGGTGCAGGAGCTTGCCGCTCGTGGTGTCGATGACGTAGACCTCGGAGTCGTAGCGGCCGGCGAGCCACAGCTGCGAGCCGTCAGCGGTGACACCGCCCATGTCGGGTGACGCACCCTTCGACAGCGGCCACGTCTTCAGCACGCGGTCCCCGGTGGCGTCGAGCACGCTGACCGACCCGGCGTCGCGGTTGCTGACGAAGATGCGCTTGGCGTCGCGGCTCGGGTAGATGCCGTGGGCGCCCTTGCCGGTGTGCAGGAAACCGCTGAGCCGCAACGTCTTGGCGTCGATCTTCCAGACTCCGTTGCGCATCATGTCGGCCACCAGGAAGGTGCTGCCGTCGTCGGTGAGCCGGACGTCCTGGGGCATCGACGACGCACCGGGCCGGATGCCCGCCATGGGGCCGCCCATGTGCCGGGCCTTCATCGGGTCGGTGGCGCCACGGGTCTTGGTCTTGTTGAGGTCGATGACCCGCGCGACCTTCGTGAACGTCGTCGGGATCACCAGCACCTTGCCGCTGAACTCGCAGCTCGCGATCATCACCGACCCGTCGGCGGTGTAGTCGGCGTGGTTGACGCCGTAGCAGGGCACCGGCATCGAGCGCTGCAGCTTCATGGTGTGCGGGTCGCGGACGTCGATCCGCCGCAGCCGCTCGGCCATCACCAGCGCGTGCTTGCCGTCGGGCGTGAAGTAGAGGTTGTAGGGGTCGGCCACCGGCACCGCACGGCCGACCTTGCCGGTGCGCGCGTTGATCGGCACCAGGTCGTTGCCCTTGTCGTCGTTGACCCAGAGCGTCTTGAGGTCCCACGACGGCACGACGTGCTGCGGCTCGCGGCCCACCGGGAAGCTGCGGATCACCCGGTAGGTCGCGGGGTCGATGACGTCGACCCGGTTCGACAACGTGTCGGGCACGTAGATCTGCGGCTTGGCGCCCACGGCCGCGCCGGTGAGCTGGTTCCTGCCCGTGTGGGCGTAGACGTGGACGCCCGACGCCGAGTCGGTGGCGGTCGCCGTCGACGAGGCACTCGGTGACACCGACCGACCGGTCGAGGCGCTCGACGCCGAGCTCGTGGCACCGTTCGCGCTCGTGGGGCTGGCGCCTGAGCAGGCCGCGAGCGCCGCCGGGAGCACGAGGGCAGCAGCGAGCACGGCAAGGCGGTGGCGCATCGTCATGCCCCCACCAGACCGGAGACCGTGACCGCGCGCAACTCCTTGCGGTGGAGCAGCTCGAACACGTGCGGCAGGGCGGCCACCGTGCCGCTGTGGCCGAGGTGCAGGCTCACGATCGACCCGGCGCGCACCGTCTCGTCCAGGCGCGACACCACGGCAGCACTGCCCGGGTCCTGGTAGTCGCGCGGGTCGACGTCGTAGGCGAGGCAGCGCTGGTAGCCCGCGGCCAGCGCGGCGGCGCGGATCGTGGGTGTGCTCGAGGGTGTGCCGCTCGGGCGGAACCACCGGCCTCGCGAGCCGGTGAGCCGGTGCAGCACGTCGGCACCGCGAGCGACCTCGCTGCGCGCCTTCGCGGCCGACAGCCGGCGCATCGGCAGGTGAGCCCAGGTGTGGTTGCCGAGCTCGTGGCCGCCGTCCAGGATCGCCTTCGCGAGCTCGGGGTTGGCGTCGAGCCACGAGCCCACCGCGAGCACGGTGAGGTGGGCGCCGGCCGCGCGCGCCTCGGCGAGCACCTGACGCGTGAGCTTCGGGTCGCCCGCTCCGTGGAACGTGAGCGCCACCGCTGCGGTAGTGCGCGGGCCGTGCACGAGGTCGGAGTGGTCGACCCGCGTGGCCGTGGCGGTGGGGCTCGCCGTGGCGGTGGGTGTGGAGGGAGACGGTGCCGGGGTCGCGCCGGGATCAGTCGACGCGGCCCCGGCCCGCTCGGGCGGTGCGGAGGGTTCGGTGCACGCGGCCAGCGCCTCGGCTCCGAGGCCCGCGACAGCGGCGCCGACCAGGAAGCCACGACGAGACGTTGCCACCGACAAACCTCCGACCACTCGACCCAGGGGACCGCCCGACCGTAACGGCCGTTTCTGAGTCGATTCTCAGAGGGTTGCCTCTCAGTCGCGCAGGCCCACGCCGGGCGGCGTGGCGGTGCCGTGGACGGCGAGCGCGTGCTTGCGGAACGCCCGACCCGACAGCGCCGGCGCCAGCAGGCGGACCAGCCGCGGCGCCTTCGCGAGCATCGCGGCCACGACCTCGGGATCGCCCTCGTAGCGGATCATCCCGAGCAGCAGCGGCATGATGCTCTTGTCGTGGTGGGCGGTGGCGGCCTCACCGACCGCGTGCCACTCGGCCTCGCTCACCGTGCGGGCGGCGATCGGGAGGATGTGGTCCTCCTCGGCCTCCATGTGCTCGTCGAGCCCGGCCGAGAGCTCGGTCAGCAGGCCCACGAGCAGGTCGCGCTCGCCGTCGGCCGCCGACGCGCGCCACGGCGGCACGGCTGCGGCGATCACCTGCAGCAGCTCGTCGACCCGGTGGTGCTGGGCCTCCATCAGCTGCACGAGGGGCGCGAGCTCGTCCGGGACGCGCTCGAGCAGCAGCGGCCAGAGGCAGTCGTCCTCGGCGGTGTGGTGGTGGTGAAGGACGCTGGTCAGCAGCTCGACGTGGTCGGCGACCGTCGTGGCACGCAGGACGTCGCCGTCGTCGACCCGTCCGATGACGCCCGGCAGGAGCCGGAACTCGCGGCGCAGGAAGCGGTGCACGGTGGTCATGTCGCTCGTGTCGACCAGGTCGGTGGTGGATCGGGTGGACTCG
>JBQCES010000145.1:0-5913 GCA_051960055.1 Angustibacter sp.
TGGTGCTGGTGTCCGGTGCCGTGCTGGCAGTGGGCGGTGTGGCGTGGTGGCACGTCTCGTCGTTCGGCCGCTACGTCAACTCCGTGCACCTGTGGAGCGTCGAGCTGTTCTTCGCCTTCATGGTGATCCACCTGTGGGGCAAGTTCTGGATGGCGGCCTGGCGTGGACGTCGCACCCTGACGTGGGTCACGGGCGCCGTCGCCTTCGTCGGCTCGATCGGCACGGCGTTCACCGGCTACCTCTCGCAGTCGAACTTCGACTCGCAGTGGATCAGCACGCAGGCCAAGGACGGCCTGAACTCCGTCGGCGTGGGCGCCTTCTTCAACGTCCTGAACCCCGGTCAGATGCTGCTGTGGCACGTGGTGCTGCTGCCCTTCGTCGTCGGAGTGCTCGTGGTGCTGCACCTGCTGCTGGTGCGTCGTCACGGCGTGGTGCCGCCCCTCGACGCCGGGTCCGACCGGTTGCCGGCCCAGCGCAGGGAGGAGGCGCCGTCATGACGGCGCCGACGACGGCCCGCCGCCGCCTGCACCTACGCGACCGCGACCGCACGCCCGACTCGCACGGCTTCGCCACGCGGCCGTACGACCTGGTGAAGGAGCTCGTGATCGCCCTCGTGGTGGTGATCGGCCTGACGGCCGCGCTGTCGGCCGCGTTCTCGTCGCCGGGCGAGAAGGCCATCACGCTGCGCGACTGGGCGAGCGTCGCGCCGAACGACGTCGTCGCGACCGCCACGGGCGAGCTCGCCGGCACCACCACGAGCGCGACCTACGGAGCGCCCTACAACTCGGCCGGCGACGGGCAGGTGCTCGGGCCGCTGAAGCTGCAGAAGTGGGCCGGCGTCCGGATCCCGCTCGACCCCGCCAAGGACCTGGTGATCACGCCACTCGCCGCAGCCCACTCCTCCGGGCCGGTGCACGACGCTGTCACCACGTGGAACGCAGCGGACGTCAGCCAGCGCACCACCTGGGCGACCGCCTACGCCGACGCGCTGGCGAAGGCACCGGACGGCGATCCGGCCAAGGCCGTGGCCGGCGACTACGGGCCCGTCCCCGCCCTCGCCGGCGGGCTGCTCGACCTCGCTCGCTCCGGTGGCCTCGAAGGGGCCCTGACGTCGTCCGGCACCTTCTACGGCGGTGACCAGAACCGCGCGCTGCTGCTGCTCGCCGACGGGGCCTACCTGGAGGACCAGGCGCGGGCCCGCAACCTCGGCGGCGACCAGTGGGGGATGATGAACGAGACGGGCAACTACCCCGGCCAGCCGTGGATGTGGCTCTACACGTTCTGGTACCAGGTGAAGCCGTTCTCGACGTCCGACAACGCCGACGCGCAGGTCTGGGCACTCATGATGGTGCTGACCCTCGGCTTGGTGCTGCTGCCGCTGATCCCCGGTGTGCGGTCGATTCCGCGGTGGGTCCCGGTCCACCGCCTCATCTGGCGCGACTACTACTGGGCCCAGCGGGCGCGCACCCACTGAAGCGGACCGCCATCTTGGCACTCGACGCCAGTGAGTGCTAATACAGAGACGTCGCGTGCAGGTCGGCGTGATGCGTCACCTCCGCCGTCCGGCACGCGGCGGCAGCGAAGGGATCGCTGCCACCGTCCTTCGAGGAGGTGGATTCGAGATGGTGACGCGCTTCGACCCGTTCCGTGACTTCGACGCCATGGCCTCGCGCCTGCTCAGCCAGGCCACGGATCTCGGCCAGGCGATGCGTGCGATGCCCATGGACCTGTTCCGTTCAGGCGACCACTACGTGCTGTTGTGCGATCTCCCGGGCGTCGACCCCGGCTCGATCGACATCGGCGTGGACGGTCGGGTGCTCACGATCCGCGCCGAGCGGACCCGTCGCGGCGACGACGTGGAGTGGCTGACCCAGGAACGGCCGACCGGCACCTTCGTCCGTCAGCTCACGCTGGGTTCGGGCCTCGATCTCGACCGCATCGAGGCGAGGTACGACGACGGTGTCCTGTCGTTGCTGCTGCCCGTGGCCGAGGAGGCCAAGCCACGCCGGATCAAGGTGGCGCACACCGGTGGCGGCCAGGCCATCGGCGGCACGGCGGTCTCTGGCGGCTCCCAGGTCGGGGTGCCGACCCACCAGGAGGCCGCCGGCACCAGCGAGTGACAGCACCCCCAGTCGTGATCATGCACGTCAGCACCGCCGCCGGTGCGCTGGCGTGCATGATCACGGGCGGGGAGGGCGATGTACGGTAGGGGCGTGCTGCAGCGCGTCGAGGTCGAGGTGGTCGCCCTGGTGGTCTCACCGGGTCACAACTACTGGTTCCACTCCCCCGACCCCTCGGTCGGGGTGGGCCCGCACCCGACGTCGTACCCCGACCACGTGGACGTCGACGCCGGGCTCGGCATCCGCGGTGACCGCTTCCACGGCAAGGTGTCGAAGCTGGCGTCGGCGGTGTCGTTCCTCGCCGCCGAGGCCGTCGAGGCGGTGGAGGACGAGCTCGAGCTGGCTCGCGGCTCGATCGATCCTCGGCTCGCCCGGCGCAACGTCGTCGTGCGGGGGATGGACCTGAACGCGTTGCGGCGCCAGGACTTCACGCTCGACAGCGGCGACGGGCCGCTCGCGTTCACCGCAGCCGGCGAGACGTCACCGTGCGCGTGGATGGACGACCGGCTCGCCCCCGGCGCCCGCGACGCGCTGCGTGGCCGAGGTGGCCTGCGGACGCTGCCGACGTCGTCCGGCGTCCTGCGCGTCGGCCCGGCGGTGCTGGAGACGACGGCGGACGCCTGCCCGGACCGAGCCGGGCACCGCGTCCGCCGCCGTCGCCTCCCCTGACCCTCAGACCGACACGGTCTCCCGCTCGGGCTGGGCCTTGCGCGTGGCTCGGCGCCGCAGGACGACGGTGACGACCACCACCACAGCCAGCAGCGAGTAGACCACCGCCGCGAACGGGCTGTCGACCAGCGCGATCGGGTCCCCCTGGCTGATCGCGAGGGTGCGCCGCAGCTGCTCCTCCGCGATCGGGCCCAGGATCAGCCCGATGATCGCCGGAGCGATCGGGTAGCCGAACCGTCGCATCACGTAGCCCAGCACGCCGATGGCGAAGAGCAGCACCAGGTCGGCGCGAATGCCGTTGAGCGCGTAGGCGCCCAGTGCCGCGAAGAGCAGGATCCCGGCGTACAGGTAGTGGCGCGGGATCTGCAGCACCTTGGCCCAGAGGCCCACCAGCGGCAGGTTCAGCACCAGCAGCAGCACGTTGCCGATGTAGAGGCTGGCGATCAGCGCCCAGACCAGCTTGCCCTCCGACTGGAACAGCAGCGGACCGGGCCGGATCCCGTAGCTCTGGAACGCCGCGATCAGCACCGCAGCCGTGGCCGACGTCGGAAGGCCGAGTGTCAGCAGCGGCACCAGAACGCCTGCGGCAGAAGCGTTGTTCGCCGCCTCGGGACCCGCGACGCCCTCGATCGCACCCTTGCCGAACTCCTCCGGGTGCTTGGTGAGCTTCTTCTCGATCGCGTACGACAGGAAGGTCGGCACCTCGGCACCGCCCGCAGGCATCGCACCGATCGGGAAGCCGAGTGCCGTCCCTCGCAGCCACGGCTTCCACGAACGCCGGAAGTCGTTGCGCGACATCCACTTGCTGCCTGATGCCGGCATGACGTGCACCGGGCCGTGCCGCAGGCGAGAGGCGACCCACAGCGCCTCACCCACCGCGAAGACGCCGACCGCCACGGTGACGACGTCGATGCCGTCGGCGAGCGCCGGGACGCCGATCGTGAACCGCTGCTGGCCCGTGAGCGTGTCCGTGCCCACGAGGCCCAGCAGCGCCCCGAGCGACAACGATGCCAACCCGCGCGACACCGAGGTGCCGAGCAGCGCCGACACCGTCAGCAGCGCGACCACGGTGAGCGCCACGTAGTCGGGCGGCCCGAGCTGCACCGCCAGCTTCGCCACCGACGGCGCGAGCAGGGTGAGCGCGACGGTCGCCACGGTGCCGGCGATGAACGACCCGATAGCCGCCGTCGCGAGCGCCGCCGCACCTCGGCCCGCCTTCGCCATGAGGTTGCCCTCGATCGCGGTGATGATCGAGGCCGACTCCCCGGGGGTGTTGAGCAGGATCGACGTCGTCGAGCCGCCGTACATGCCGCCGTAGTAGATGCCGGCGAACATGATGAACGCCGCCGTCGGCTCGAGGGTGTACGTGATCGGCAGCAGTAGCGCCACCGTCATCGCGGGCCCGATGCCGGGCAGCACGCCGACCGCCGTGCCGAGGGTCACGCCGACCAGCGCGTAGAGCAGGTGCATGGGCTGCAGCGCGGTGGCGAAGCCGTCGAGCAGCGCGCCGAGGTCACCCATCGAGGATCCCCACCCCACTGAAGATGCCGGCGGGCAGCGAGACACCGAGGCCGGTGACGAACGCCGCCTCGATCACGAAGCCGAGCACCAGGCCCAGCAGCGTCGCGCGCCACCACGAGGCGCCCAGCGCCCACGCGACGCCGGCGAAGAGGATCGCCGCCGCGAGCGCCCACCCGAGGGTCTCGACGACGGCGACGTGCACGCCGAACGCGGCCACGACCTTGGCGAGGGTCAGCCAGTCGGTGCGCGCCTCGGTGTCGACGTCCTCACCGGCCTCGGGCTCGGCGGTCCGGCCGCGGAGCACGGCCACGAGCACCGCGGCACCCGAGGCGATCAGCGCGGCGCCGACGGCATAGGGGAACACCCGCGGCCCCACGACGTTGGCGCTGAGCGGCACGGTGATGCGGTGGGAGTCGACCACGGTGAAGACACCGAGCGCGACGACCACGAGAGCGACGACGGCCTCGGGGACGGCGATACCCGTCGTCCCCGAGGCAGCCGGCTCCTCGTGATGCCGCGGATCGCTCACGAGGTGATGGTCCATGAGCTACTTGACCAGCCCGAGGTCCTTCAGGACCCCCTCGGTGGTGCTGATCTCCTTGGTCATGAACGACTGGAACTCGTCACCGGCGAGGAAGGTGTCCTGCCAACCGTTCTTGGTCAGCGCGTCCTTCCAGCCGGGGCTGTCGTGCATCTCGGTCACCAGCGTGACGAGGCGCTTCTTGGTGTCGGCCGAGATGCCCTTCGGCGCGACGACGCCGCGCCAGTTGGTGAGCTCGACGTCGAAGCCGGACTCCTTCAGCGTCGGCGCGTCGACGTCCTGCACGCGCGACGGGCCGGCCACGGCGAGCGCCCGCAGCTTGCCGGCCTTGATCTGCTCGGCGTACTCGCTCACGCCCGAGATACCGGCCTGCACCTTGTTGCCGAGCAGCGCCGCGAGCGACTCTCCACCGCCCGAGAACGGGATGTAGTTGAGGTTCGCGGGCTCCACGCCGGCCGCCTTGGCCAGCAGCCCGGCGACCATGTGGTCGGTGCCACCGGCCGAACCGCCGGTGATGGTGACGGCGCGACCCTTGGCCTTCATCGCGTCCGCGAGGTCCTTGATGGTCTTGTACGGGCTGGCGGCCGGGACGACGATCACCTCGTCCTCGGCGGTGAGCCGAGCGATGGGCGTGACGTCGCTCAGCGTCACCTTCGCCTGGTTGGTGGCGACCGCACCCACCATCACCAGGCCCATGACCATGAGCGAGTGGTCGCTCTTGTCGTTGGCGAGCTGGGCGAGGCCGACGGTGCCGCCGGCGCCGGTGACGTTCTTGACGGTGACGGACTTGGCGAGGTCGGCCGACTCGATTGACGCCCCCATGGCCCGCGCGGTGCCGTCCCACCCGCCACCGGGGGCGGCCGGGGCCATGATGTCGAGCCGGGCGACGGCCTTGGTGTCGCTGCCCGACGACGTCGAACCGTTGCCGCCGCAGGCGGCGAGCGCCAGGGCCGCGATCGAGGCGACGGCGGCGGTCGCGACGCGTCGCGCGGATCGCGGACGCTGGGCCCTGGAGCCCTTGAGGGTGAGCACGTGCTGCGTCATGGTGTTCCTCCCGGACGT
>JBQCES010000146.1:0-4696 GCA_051960055.1 Angustibacter sp.
TGCTCAAGGCGACCGCACCGCACCTGCGCCACCGGGCCGATCTCGGTGCGGTGCGCCTCGACATCGCCCGCGAGGGTGAGCTGCGCAACGACCTGGCCGAGATGAAGGCCCAGCTCGAGCGGCACGGCAGCGCGGACCTCGTCGTGCAGGCCATGGCCCCGGTGGGGGTGTCGTGCGTCGTGCGCTCGACCGAGGACCCACTGTTCGGTCCCGTGGTGGAGTTCGGCGTCGGCGGGCCACCCACTGACCTGCTCGGTGACGTCGCTCGGCGCAACCCGCCGCTGCGTGAGGGCGACGTCGCCGACCTCGTGCGCGGGGTGCGCGCGGCACCGCTGTTGTTCGGCTACCGCGGCTCCGACCCGGTCGACGTCGACGCCCTCGAGGACGTCGTCGCTCGGGTCTCGGCGCTCGCCGACGACCTGCCGCAGGTGGCCGAGCTCGAGCTCAACCCGGTGATCGCCGCACCCGAGGGCGTGACGGTGCTCGGCGCGCGCGTACGTCTGGCACCCCCGCCGGGCCGCACCGACACCGACACCCGTCGTCTGCCGGGGTGAGCAGTGGGGTGACGCGCGGGGTGGAAGGATGACGCCCATGCGTGACACCCACACCCTGCCCGACGCGCTGCGCGTCGACCTCGACCGCGCGGGCTACTACCCGGAGCTGGTCTTCGACGTCCTCGACGTCAGCGTCGCCGGCGAACCGGTGGTCGCTCACCTGGTGCACGCGGAGACGACGTTCGACCAGGACGTCGTGCCTCGCCACATCACGACGTTCGTGCTCACGGCCACCCGGCTGGTCGTGACCCACGCCGACGACCACGCCCCCGAGGGGCCGGACGGGCCGCCGCAGCCGTTCGCGACCGCCGCCACCGAGGCGGTGCCGCTGCGCGCGGTGCGCTCGGTGGTGCTCAACCACGTCGTACCCCGCCCCGAGACCTATCGCAGCGGCGAGGGGTCGCGCGAGCTGACCCTCACGATCGGCTGGGGCGCGGTGAGCCGGCTCGACCTCGAGCCCGCCGCCTGCGCCGACCCGAACTGCGAGGCCGACCACGGGTACACCGGCACGGCGAGTGCCGACGACATCTCCGTGCGCGTGTCGGCCGACGCCGACGGCGACGACGCCGTACGACGCGCGCTCGCCTTCGCCCGGGCCCTGTCGGCCGCGACGGCCGGTCGCGTCGGGTGAGCCTCGCTCTGCCCGTCGGCCTGCCCCTCGCCCCGCGGTACGGCAGCGACACCCTCTCCGACCTGCTGCCCGCCGTGCTGCGGGGTCTCGACGTCGACCTGCCCGGCCACCCGGCCCCCGCGGCGGGGTCGGCGCTGGCCCTGCAGCCCGCACCGCGCACCTGCGTGCTGCTCGTCGACGGTCTCGGCGACCTGCTGCTGCGCGAGCGGGCCGGCCACGCGCCGTTCCTGCGCTCGCAGCTCGCCCGCACCGGGACGCTCACGGCCGGCTTCCCCACCACCACGGCCACGAGCATGGGCAGCCTCGGCACGGGTCTGCCGCCCGGCTCGCACGGGCTGGTGGGCTACGAGGTGCTCGTGCCCGAGCGCGACGAGCTGCTCAACGAGCTGTCGTGGGAGCCACCGGTCGACCCGCGCCGCTGGCAGCCGCAACCCACCTGCTTCCAGCAGGCAGCGGCCGCCGGCGTCGAGGTCGTGCGCATCGGTCCGGGGTTCTTCGACGGGTCGGGACTCACCGAGTCGGCGCTGCGCGGCGGCCGGTTCGTGGCCGCCGAGTCGCTCGACGACCGGGTCGACGCGGCGCTCGCCGCGCTGCGCTCGGCGCCGCGCGCGCTCGTGTACGTCTACTGGGGTGACGTCGACAAGGTCGGGCACGTCAGCGGCGCGCAGTCCTGGGAGTGGGGTGAGGAGCTGGCGAAGGTCGACCTCGCCGTCCGCCGGCTCGCGGCCGGGCTGCCCCGCGACGCCGCGCTGCACGTCACCGCCGACCACGGCATGGTCGACGTGCCGCACCACCAGCGGATCGACCTCGCGCACGACCCCGAGCTGGCCCGCGGCGTCCGGCACGCGGGCGGTGAGCCGCGCTGCGTGCAGCTGTACTGCGAGCCGGACGCCGCGCCGTCCGTGCTGGCGACGTGGCGCTCGCGGCTGGAGACCCAGGCGTTCGTGCTGTCGCGTGAGCAGGCGGTGGGCGCCGGCTGGTTCGGTGCCGTCGCACCCCATGTGCTCGACCGGATCGGCGACGTCGTGGTGGCCTGCCAGCCGGGGCTGGCCGTCGTCGACTCGCGGCGCATGCGCCCCGCGCTGCTCGCGCTGGTCGGCCTGCACGGGTCGGTGACGCCCGAGGAGTCGCTCGTGCCCTTGCTGAGCCTGTACGGCCCGACGTGACAGGATCGGCGCGTGGCTGAGCTCGTGTTCTTCTCCGGCACCATGGACTGCGGCAAGTCCACGCTGGCGCTGCAGATGGACTACAACCACGCCGCCGCCGGCCGCTCGGGCCTGACCTTCACCAAGTTCGACCGGGCCGGCGAGGCCGTCGTGTCCAGCCGGCTCGGGCTGCGGGCCGAGGCCCTCGAGGTGCGCGACGACACCGACTTCTGGGACGTCGTGGTGGCGCACCGGATGGCGGGGGAGCGCGTCGACTACCTCATCTGCGACGAGGCGCAGTTCTACGGCGTCGAGCAGGTCGACCAGCTGGCCCGGCTCGTCGACGAGATGTCGGTCGACGTCTACGCGTTCGGCATCACGGCGGACTTCCGTACCAAGCTGTTCCCGGGATCGCAGCGGCTCATCGAGCTGGCCGACCGCGTGCAGGTGCTGCAGGTCGAGGCCCTGTGCTGGTGCGGTGCACGGGCGACCCACAACGCCCGCACGGCTGACGGCGTGATGGTGGTCGAGGGTGAGCAGGTCGTCGTGGGCGACACCCACGCCGCGGCGACCACCACGATCGGCTACGAGGTGCTCTGTCGACGCCACCACATGCGGCGGATGACGCGGGCCGCGGCACGGGCCGCCGCGCTGTCGCCCGACGTCCTGCCGCTCGACCTCGACATGTGCCCCATCCCGCCGCACCCCAGCACCACCAGCGCAGCGCAAGGAGGTTGACCGTGGACGCCGACGCCTGGGACGCCCGGTACGAGAGCCAGCCGATGGTCTGGTCGGCCGGGCCCAACGCGCTCTTCGCCGAGCTCACGGGCGACTGGCCGGCCGGGCGCGCGCTCGATGTCGCCTGCGGCGAGGGGCGGACGGCGATCTGGCTGGCCTCGCGCGGCTGGCAGGTGCGGGCCGTCGACTTCTCGGCTGCCGGCATCGCCAAGGGCCGCGAGCGCGCCACCGCCGAGGGCCTGGACGTCGAGTGGCAGGTGGGCGACGTCCGCACTGCCGACCTGGGAGCGGGCTACGACCTGGTGGCGCTGCTCTACCTGCAGCTGCCCCACGACCAGATGGCCCCTGTCGTCGCGCGCTGCGTCGAGGCGCTCGCACCAGGCGGTCGCCTCGTGGTGATCGCCCACGACGTCGAGAACGTCACGCGGGGGGTCGGCGGTCCGCAGGACGCCTCGGTGCTGCCGAGCGTGCCGCTGCTGCGCGAGTGGGCGTCCGCGGCGCACATCGAGCGCGCCGAGCAGGTCGAGCGCGAGACTCCCGACGGCACGGCCATCGACGTGCTGCTCATCGCGCGCCGATGAGCCACCCCGCCGGGGCGGAGTCGGTGATCGCGCACGCCACGGCGCTGCTGCGGGCCCGCGGCGACCGAATGACCGCGCCGCGGCGCGCCGTGCTGGCCGCGCTCAGTCGCCACAGCGACCACCTCACCGCCGACCAGGTGGTCTCGGCCGTTGCCGAGGCTGACCCGTCCGTGCACCGCGCGTCGGTCTACCGGGCCCTGGAGACCCTCAGCCAGCTCGGCGTCGTGCAGCACGTGCACGTCGGTCACGGAACCACGACCTACCACCTGGCGGACGGCGAGCTGCACCTGCACGCCCAGTGCGAGCACTGCGGGGCCGTCGTCGACCTGCCAGGCTCGCTGCTGGACGGCGTGGTCGACGAGGTCGAACGGCGGCACGGCTTCGCCCTCGACCCGACGCACGTGGCGCTGTCGGGCCTGTGTGCCGCGTGCCGGGCTCGCAGATCCGGCTGAGAGCTCGAGTCGCACCCGCTACTCACGTCGGGGCGTGGCACCCTGCCCGACCCATAGCCCGGCCCATTGGTGCACGAGGCGTGCGATGAGGTGGTTGGCGCGGTGTGGGGGTAGGGGTTGACCGGGTGGGTCGGGTGGGTCGTTGGCTGGTGGGTCGGTGCCGGGTGGTTTGCCGGTGTGCCAGACCACTTGGCCGTTGATGACTGTGCCTACTGCCCCGGTGGCGTGGACGTGGCGGTGGTGGAAGGCGCAGAGCAGGCCGGCGTTGGTCAGGTCGGTGGGTCCGCCGTGGTCCCAGTGGGTCAGGTGGTGGGCTTGGGTCCAGGGCACCGGTGCGGTGCAGCCGGGCCAGGTGCAGCCGCGGTCGCGTTCGGCCAGGGCGATGCGTTGTCGGGTGGTGAAGTCGCGCAGGGTGCGGCCGACGTCCAGGGGGTTGCCGCAGCTGTCGACCAGGACGGGGGTGATCTCGGCGCCGCACAGCAGGCGGGCGAGCAGGTCGCGGGAGATGGGGGTGCCGTCGTCCAGCTCGGCTGGTGGGGTGGACTTGTGGAGGCCGAACGCGGCGCCTGCCCCGTCGGTCGTGGACGGGTTGACG
>JBQCES010000147.1:0-4695 GCA_051960055.1 Angustibacter sp.
CCGGCCCTCGAGCGCCGGTTCCAGCCGATCCAGGTGGCCGAGCCCAACCTCGCCCACGCGATCGAGATCCTCAAGGGCCTGCGGGACCGTTACGAGGCGCACCACCGGGTGTCCATCACCGACGCCGCCCTCGTCTCGGCCGCCAACCTCGCCGACCGCTACATCAACGACCGCTTCCTGCCGGACAAGGCGATCGACCTCATCGACGAGGCGGGCGCGCGCCTGCGCATCCGCCGGATGACGGCGCCGCCGGACCTGCGCGAGTTCGACGAGCGCATCGCGGCCACCCGCCGCGAGAAGGAGTCGGCGATCGACGCGCAGGACTTCGAGAAGGCCGCCGCGCTGCGCGACACCGAGAAGCGTCTGCTCGCCGAGAAGGGTGAGCGCGAGAAGCAGTGGAAGGCCGGCGACATGGACGTCGTCGCCGAGGTCGACGAGGAGCTCATCGCCGAGGTCCTCGCCACGGCCACGGGCATCCCGGTGTTCAAGCTCACCGAGGAGGAGTCCTCGCGGCTGCTGCGCATGGAGGACGAGCTGCACAAGCGGATCGTCGGCATGGACGACGCCATCAAGGCGCTGTCGCAGGCGATCCGGCGTACCCGCGCCGGCCTGAAGGACCCGCGTCGCCCGGGTGGCTCGTTCATCTTCGCCGGCCCCACCGGTGTCGGTAAGACCGAGCTCGCCAAGACCCTCGCGGAGTTCCTGTTCGGCGACGAGGACTCGCTGATCCAGCTCGACATGAGCGAGTTCAGCGAGAAGCACACCGTGTCGCGGCTGTTCGGCTCCCCGCCGGGCTACGTCGGGTACGAGGAAGGCGGCCAGCTCACCGAGAAGGTGCGCCGCAAGCCGTTCTCGGTCGTGCTGTTCGACGAGGTCGAGAAGGCCCACCCGGACATCTTCAACTCGCTGCTGCAGATCCTGGAGGACGGTCGCCTGACCGACTCCCAGGGCCGGATGGTCGACTTCAAGAACACCGTCATCATCATGACGACCAACCTCGGCACCCGGGACATCTCCAAGGGCCAGGGCGTCGGGTTCTCGTCCGGCAACGACACCTCGACGAACTACGAGCGCATGAAGGCCAAGGTCAACGAGGAGCTGAAGAGCCACTTCCGCCCCGAGTTCCTGAACCGCGTCGACGACACGATCGTCTTCCCGCAGCTGACGCAGGACGAGATCATCCAGATCGTCGACCTCATGCTGGCCAAGCTCGACGAGCGCCTCAAGGACAAGGACATGGGCATCGAGCTCACGCCCGCGGCCAAGGCCCTGCTCGCCGAGAAGGGCTACGACCCGGTGCTGGGTGCTCGCCCGCTGCGCCGCACCATCCAGCGCGACGTCGAGGACGTGCTGTCGGAGAAGATCCTGTACGGCGAGCTGAAGGCTGGCTCGATCGTGCTGGTCGACGTCGAGGGTGAGGGCAAGGCCCGGCAGTTCACCTTCACCGGCACGCCCAAGGCCACGGTGCCCGAGCCCGCCGCGGTGGGTGCGCCGTCGTCCGAGGCCGGCTCGGCCGAGAACGGCGACACCGGGAGCGCCTCGGCCTGAGGTCGCGGCCCGCAGTACCGCCGAGCAGTCCGTCGAAGGGGCGGGACCCGAGAGGGTCCCGCCCCTTCGACGTCCCCGGCGGGGCCGCCCGGCAGACTGGGCCGGTGACGACCAACCCCTGGCCCCTGCAGGTCGGCTCCGTCGTTTTGCGCGAGGCCGGTGCTGCCGACGTCGAGGCACTGCTGGTGTTCCGCAACGATCCCGCCGTCAACCGGTTCATGATGCGCACCAGCGTCGACCCCGACACCTTCCGGCGTGAATGGCTGGCGATCCCGCAGAGCGCGACCGACTTCTCGTGCGTCGTCGAGCGCGACGGCGCTGTCGTCGCGATGGCCTTCCTCGAGGTCGTCGACGGCATGGGCCAGCCGGGCATGCCGCTGGGCACCGAGGGGCTCATCGGCTACATCGTCGACCCGCGGTTCTGGGGGCAGGGCATCGCGAGCAGCGTGGTCGAGGGGCTGCTGGAGGCGGCGTTCGGGTCGTTGGGGCTGCGCCGGGTGACGGCCGGCTGCAACGCCGACAACGCGGCGTCCGCGCGGGTGCTGGAGAAGGCCGGCATGCGGCGCGAGCAGCACGGCGTCCAGGACTCCTGGCACGCCGAGCTCGGCTGGGTCGACGGCTACCAGTACGCCATGCTCGCCAGCGAGTGGCGGGCGCGGCAGGCGACGCGGCCCTGAGGCGTCAGTGGCCTGAGACGTCAGCGGGCTGACGGGGTGCGACCGCGCTTGGTGGCGTAGAGGTCGTCGTCGGCGAAGCGGTAGAGGTCGGTGCGCGACATCGTGTCGTCGTCGCTGCCGACACCGGCGCCGGTGCTCACCTCGAGCCGCCGTCCAGCGAGCAGCGTGGGCCAGTCGTAGGCGGCGACCAGCTCGCGCAGGGCGGTTTCGCGCCGCACGAGCGTGGGGTCGTCCGTGCAGTCGGCGACCAGGACGGCGAACTCGTCACCACCGAGCCGCACGCCCACGTCGCCGTCGTGCAGCACCTCCTGCACCAGCGCGCCGAAGATGCGCAGCACCTCGTCGCCCACGCTGTGGCCGAGGCGGTCGTTGACCTCCTTGAACTCGTCGAGGTCGATGAGCAGGAGGCCGTCGGTGGGCCGGGCGAGGTCGCCTGCGCCCAGCCAGGTGTCGAAGACCCGCCGGTTGCGCAGCCCGGTGAGCGCGTCCGTGGTGGCCTCGCGCAGCAGGCGCTCGCGCTCGGCGCGGCGGCGTGCGACGTCGATCTGGGCTCGAGCGGCGTCCAGCATGGCCAGCCGGGCGTCCCAGCGCGTCACCGCCAACCGGTCGATGTGCTCGGCCTGCGCGCGCAGGGCTCGCGAGGGACGGCGCCCCCGCAGCACCAGCGCCCGCACCCACGACGGGATGGTCGAGCCGCCGGACGACGTCGAGGTGTCGAGCTGCAGCGCGCGAGCGGCGGCGCGGGCGCGGCGCCGGTGGCCGGCCCGGTGCAGGCTGAGCGCCCACGAGGCCTCGAGCAGGGGCAGCAGCTCGACGTCACCCATCGACCGCAACGTGCGCGCCAGCGCCGAGACGGTCTGCTCGTGGCGCAGCGGGTCGCGGGCCTCCAGCACCGCGACGATCTCGCTGCCGGCGTCTGCCACGTGCCGCCACAGGTCCGGCATGGCGATGGTGCGGGCGGCTGCCGCGGCGGCTGCCGCCCGCTGCAGCTGCTCGCGCGACTCCTCCTCGCGGCCGACCTCGCTGAGCGCGAGCGCCCACTCGACGCGCACGATGACGCGGTCGACGGCCAGGGCAGCCCGCTGCGCGCCGCCCGGGTCGCTGCGCTCGCAGCGGTCGGCCCGCAGGTAGAGGTCGTCGACCAGCTCCCACAGCCGCAGGCTGTTGTAGGCGGCGGCGACCACGACGTACGCCGTGCTGCGCTCGGACGCCGGCTGGCCGGCGTCGTCGAGCAGCCGCACCGCCTCAGCGGAGTCCGCGAGCACGGCCGCGGTGTCACCGCGGGTGGCCGCGAGCACCGCGCGCACGCCCAGGCCGGCAGCCTCGAGCGCCGCGGCCCGGGCCGTCCGGGCGCCGATCAGCAGCTCGTCGAGGACGGCGTGGGTCTGCTCGCTCGGCCCGTGCACCAGGCCGTGCACGCAGCCCACCAGATCGAGCAGGAGCTCGACGTGGGTCCACCCGCGCGTCCGGGCTTGGTGGCGGGCTCGGGTGGCGGCCTCGAGTGCGACGTCGGGGGCGTCGCCCTGCACGCCCTCGAGCAGGCGGTACGCCTCGTCGAGAGCGCGGCGCTCGTCGTCCACCCGCCGCTCCCTCGTCTCGATGCCGGTCGGCTGCTCTCTCTAGGTCGGCAACACCTCGCGAGGGCTTTACGACCGTCGCGAGCTCGTCTCACGCCTCGACATCGGTGAGGTCCTTGTCGGCCATCTCCCAGGCGTGGTCCATGGTGTGGAAGGCGGTGTGCCGGATGAGGAACGGGAGGTTCCACGACCGCATGCGCTTGCCCTCGCCGGCGTTGTAGGCGCGCATCAGGGCGACGTAGTCGTCACGGTACTGCTGGATGGCCGCGGGCGAGGTGAGGCTGCCCTCCTCGACGCCCAGCCCGAGCCGCTTGGCGAAGTCGAGGCTCTCGACCCGCAGCACGTGGCCGATGATCTCGTCGCGCTCCCGGCCACCCCCGCGGGGGCCCTTGCGCAGCTCGGGGGAGACCCGCGCGCCGACGGCGTCGAAGTGCGTCCAGCACGCGCGCAGCAGCGCGATCTTGCGGTCGAGCTCGGCGTCGTCCATCGGCTCGGTCTCGAGCGCGGACGGTGCGAAGGAGATGCCCCAGAAGTCGGTGGACGGCGTGCCGGTCTCGTCGAGCACGAGCTCGACGTCACCCTCGGCGTCGAGCTCGCCGCCGAACCCCGCGGCCTGCGCGATCGGCCGGTAGCGCTCGCGGTAGGCCGCGAGGGTCTCGACGGCCTGCTCGGCGGTCTTGGCGCCCCGGCTCCAGCCCGGCCAGTCGACGGCGAACGCGACCGACTTCCTGCCCTTCGGGCCCCGCTGCAGAACTGTGCGCACCGGCATGGGCCGGAGCCTACGCCCCCTCCTCCCCGTGGGGAAGGTGAAACCCCGGGACCACCGCGGCCGGGGGGGGGGGGAGCAAGTGTAGAAAATGGACCACGGGGGGGGGCGGGGCCGGCGGGGGGGG
>JBQCES010000148.1:0-6741 GCA_051960055.1 Angustibacter sp.
GAAGCCGCGGTGCGGGTGCCAGGGCGTGCCCTTGGGCTCGCCCGGCGCGTACTCCACCTCGCCCATCTGGTCCATGTGGATGAAGGGGTCGAGCTCGGTGAGGTCGACACCGGCGAAGGCCCGTCGCACCGGGAAGCCCTCGCCCTCGAACCCGCTCGGGGCGCTGGTGACGCTCTTGACCTTGCGCTCGGCGCTCACCGCGGGGTCGACGGCGGGCACGCGCGACAGGACGGTGATGTCGGGAACGGTGATGGCGGGCACGGTGGCCTCCTGAGCGAGGTTGATTGTTGCGGATTCAACTATCGCATGGGAGAACCACCGCTGTCACGCGCTCATTCCCCGACAGCGAGCACCGCCAGGGCGTAGGCGCACTCGGCGTCCGCGTGCTCGATGACGCGCTCGTCCGCGCCGCGGCGCCACGCGACGACGTACCGGTCGTCACGGCGCGACAGGCCGACGAAGGCGTCGGCCAGCAGCTCTCGCAGCTGCGTCTCCCGGGGGAGCCAGAGCACGGCGTCCTGGTCGAGGCTGTCGAGGGCCCACTCGGTGGTGCCGTTGAAGCGCAGCACGTGCCCGCTCGGTTGAGCCGCCGCCTCCACCACCATCTCGGCGATCACGAAGACCTCGTCGTCCATCCCGCGGTCGCGGACGACGAACCGGTCACCGGGGGAGGGGGTCCAGGGCACGCCGAGCGACCGCAGCCGCTCGGCGAGCTCGACGCTGATCACGGCCCCAGTCTGCTCCTCGCGCGGCGTCCCGCCAGGCCGGCCGCGCCCGCGACGCGCTTCAGCCCGTCGGGCTCGCCGTCGCGGTGCTCTGCGTCGCGTCCGACGTCGTCGCCTCGGCGGTCGGCGACGACGTACCAGCGGTCGGTGAGGACGTCGGGGTGTCCGCAGGAGCGGAGCCAGCGTCGGTGGGCGACGGCCCGTCGGACGCCGTGGCCGTGGCAGCCCCTGCGCTACCGGACGTGGGCGAGCTCGTCGCACCGGACGACGCGCTGGCGCTCCCCGTCGCGGTGGCTGAGGCCGTGCTCGTCCCGCTCGGTGTCGAACCCGGCTGCGCGACGTACGGCTGGACGATCGCCAGGATCTGCTGCTCGTACTGCGTCAGCCGGTGCTGGAGCTCCGACAACGGCACCTCGTCGACGTGCCGGCCGAAGTCCGCGATCTGCTGCCAGAGCTGCTTGAGCCGCGCGGTGCTCGCGTCGTCCAGCGGGCGGTCGAGGGTGACGAACAGCTGCACGGCGAGCGCGTACGTCAGGCAGCCGGTGCAGTCGTAGTTCACCGCCGTCGACAACGCCTTCGGGACGTCCGTGTGCGACTGCCCCACGACGAGCACCACCTGGAAGGCGACGGCCACCGCCGCGCACCCCGAGCAGCTCGCCGCCGCGAAGGCCTCGTCGCGGTTGAGGGCGGCCGCGCCGTCGTCGACCCACACCAGTGCCATGGCGACGTCGTAGACGACGGTGCCGTCCGAGGTGTTCACCGCCATGGCGACGGTGTCGCCCGGGCCCGCAGCGAGCGGCTTGTCGAAGGGGAACACCCACGCGGGCGCCGCTGCCTGGTCGGCGCCGGACGCACCGGTCGGACGCGGCACGAGCACCATCGCGAGGCGCGGGTGCTCGGCCGTCGCGCGCGGCTCACCGGCCGGCCAGACGGCGGTCGCGCTGCCCTGCCCGCCGGCCTGCAGCCCCGAGGTCTGTGACGACGAGACGAGGCGCGTCAGGTCGGTGACCGTGCCGCGCTCGTAGGGGCGCACGGGACGGTAGGTGCCCGGGTGCGGCCACCACGCCCACGCCAGCCCGGCGGCCAGGGCGACGGCGACGAGCCCGGCCAGGGCCCGGCGTCCCGGCGACCCCTCGGTGCGGCGCCAGACGCTCGTGCCCACCTGACGCAGCAGGCGGGCGATGATCACGCCTGACGCGAGGATCGGGAACGCGATCGCGACGAGGGCGAGCACTCTGGCGGCTGCCTCGGTGAGCTGACCCGCGCCGGTGGCGGCCGACAGGGCGTGCGCCTGCTCACCGACCTTGACCCAGGCCGTGGCCAGCACCCGGGGGAGCGCCACCACGAGGGTGGCGAACGAGAAGAGCAGCAGCGGCACGACCACGAGCACCCAGAGGGTCACGACGGTACGGGCCCACGGCTTGAGGGCGTGGGCCTCGGGGTCGGTACGGCGTCCGGGAACGGCCGAGAGCAGCGTCGGCTTGATGCGGTGGAACAGGTCGGGGACGCCCGTCACGTCGGCCAGCACGTGGTAGCCGTCGAAGCGCACCAGCGGGGTGAGCTGCCGCACCATCTGCAGCACCTGCGTCGCGACGACGAGCAGCAGCGCGTCGTACCGGGTGACCCACCACGTCGCGGCGACAGCCACCGCCACGATGGCGTTGAAGTACAGGCCACCGAGGTCGGTGCGCACGCGACCGGCGCGGCCGAGCCGGTAGGAGTCGGTGACGTCGGTGTAGAACGCGGGCCAGACCAGGTAGACCCCCGCGCCCATGACACCCGGCGTCGCTCCGCCGTACCGCGCTGCTGCGGCGTGGCCGAACTCGTGGAACCCCGCCGAGAGCACGGTGACGGCGAAGACGAGGAGCAGCAGCGCCGGCTGGTCGAACGCCTCGTAGGTCGCCGAAGCCAGCCCCTTGCGGAACAGCACCCACCAGCAGACGACCGCGAAGGCCGCCAGCACGACCGTGACGACCGCGGGGTGGAACAGCCGCCCGAAGGGGTCGGTGATCCGGCGGGTGCGCTCAGGATCGGTGACGGCGTACTTCAGGCGCAGCGCCAGCAGGGGGTTGGAGCGCTTGAGCTGCGGCTGTGCGCCGTCCGCCCGCGCCACGAGGCCGAGCGGTCGCAGCTGGTCGTCGACGAGCCGGCGCACGTTGGCGGCCGACACCGTGCGGCCGTAGGCGGTCGAGACCGAAGCCGCCACGTCGTCGTACGAGCGGCTGCCGTCCACGGCTTCGAGCACGAGGTACAGCAAGGGCGTCAGCTGCAGGGTCTGGCCGTCCGCCCGTCGGGCCAGCGACGGTGGCTCGCGGTATCCCGACCCCGCCATCTGGCCGATCAGCTCGACGCCGTCGGCGCGGGCAGGGCGATCGTCGGTGACCGGCCCAGGGGTGGACGACGGCAGGCCGTCGCGTCCCCCGGGCCGCCCGGAGGTGAGGGTCATCCGGCGCTACTGCGAGATGTCGGACGTCTGGTCCGTCGTGGCCTCGGCCGAGCCGGTGATGTCCTGGTTGATGATCGCGTCCTGCTGGGCGACCGAGACGGCGTCGGAGTCGACCGACCCCACGTTGGCCGCGACCGACCCCGCGATCGGCGCCGCGACGTTGGCGTTGGCCGCGACCGCACCGTCGATCGGCGCCGCGATGTTGGCGTCGGCGTTGAGGTCGACGTTGACGTTGAGCAGGTTGCCGTCCGACAGGGCAGCCGCCGGGACGGTGGTGGAGGCGGGGTCGGTCGTGCCCGTCGGGTCCGTGGTCGACCCCGTGTCGGTCGTCGCGCTCTGGTCGATGCCGCTGTCCTGCGTGGAGTGCGCGGTCGCGTCGGCCGCGATGTTCTGGCCGATGAGCGCTCCCTGGTCGGTCATCGACTGAGCCGTCGAGCCGGTGGACTGGATGTTGCCGCCGACGGACGCCTGGATGGGCGCCGCGACGTTGGCGTTGGCCGCCACGGCCAGGTCGATCGGCGCCGCGGCGTCGATCGCCAGGTCGAGGTCGGCGTTCAGGTCGAGGATCGACACGACCTCCTTGTCGGGAAGTGCCGTGATCCCCTGCGCCTGCAGCTCCTCGTCGCTGAGGCCTGCCGCGTGCTCGTCCCGCCCCATGGTCCCCACTCCTCGTCTCGGTCTGCCGCCCCCGGCGCCGCATACCGTGGCACGGCTCGGCGGTGATCGCATGCCGAGGGCAGGCCGTCCGCGTGGGTGTCAGGGCAGCGGGCGCTTCATGCCCTCGTGGGACGCCGTGTACCCGAGGCGCTCGTAGAAGCGATGCGCATCCAACCGCCGCTTGTCGGTCGTGAGCTGGATGAGCGCGGCACCCCGCTCGAAGGCCCAGGCCTCGACCCACCGCAGGAGGTCGGTGCCCACGCCGCGGCCGCGCTCGTCGTCGGCCACGCGCACCGACTCCACGTGCGCCCGGGTGGCACCACGCCGGGAGAGGTGGTGCAGCAGCGTCACCTGCGCGCAGGCGACGACCCTGCCGTCACGGTCGCCGACGACGAGCTGGTCATGGGGGTTGGTCTCGATCGCCGCGAACGCCTGCCGGTAGGCGTCCGGCGACTCGCCACCCGAGGCGGCATCCCGCGAGGCGGCGATGGTGTCGTCGCGAAGCAGCGCCAGTACGGCGGGCAGGTCCTCAGCCGTCGCGCCGCGAAAGCGCACGGGGACGTCCGACCCGCTCACCGCTCCCTACCGGTCCACTCGAGCAGGCGGTCGACGTCCCACGTCGTGATGATGCGCTCTGCCGGCACGCCGCACTCGACGGCGCGCGCGACGCCGTACGGACGCCAGTCGAGCTGCCCCGGAGCATGCGCATCGGTGTCGATGCTGAACAGGCAGCCCGCCTCGACCGCCAGCCGCAGCAGGTCACGCGGCGGGTCCAGCCGTTCGGGTCGGGCGTTGATCTCCACCGCCACACCGAAGTGCCGGCAGGCCTCGAACACCAGCTCCGCGTCGAAGTCCGAGGGCGGTCGCGGCTTACCCGTGCGCGTGTTGGTGGTGACGTACCGGCCGGTGCAGTGGCCCAGGACGTCGGTGTGCGGGTTCGCGATGGCCGCCACCATGCGGCGGGTCATGTCCTTGCGGTCCATGCGGAGCTTGGAGTGCACCGACGCGACGACGACGTCGAGCTGGCCCAGCAGCTCGGGCTCCTGGTCGAGCGAGCCGTCGTCGAGGATGTCGACCTCGATACCGGTGAGGAACCGGAACGGTGCCAGCTCGGCGTTGACCTCGGCGACGATCGCCAGCTCGCGCCGCAGCCGCTCTGCCGTCAGGCCGTTGGCCACCGTGAGGCGGGGGGAGTGGTCAGTGAGCGCGAGGTACTCGTGGCCCATGTCGGCTGCGGTGCGGGCCATCTCCTCGATCGGGCTGCCGCCGTCGCTCCAGTCCGAGTGGCTGTGCAGGTCGCCCTTGAGCTGAGCCAGCAGCGCCCGTCCGGCGTCGTCGAGCTCGGCGACCAGCTCGGGGGAGGAGTCCTCGAGCCCCCGCAGGTACGCCGGCACCTCGCCGTCCAGCGCCTCGCGGATCACCGTGGCGGTGCGGTCGCCGACCCCCGGCAGGTCGGTGAGGGCGTCCGCGTCACGCAGCCGGCGCAGCTCGGCCGGATGGGTCTCGGCGACGGTCGCGGCCGCCGTCCGGAACGCCTTGACGCGGTAGCTCGACTCCAGCGCGCGCTCGAGGAGGAAGGCGATGCGGCGCAGTGCGTCCAACGGCTCCATGCGGGCATTGTGGCCCAGCAACGACTCAGGCGGTGTGCAGGAAGGGGCGCACGCGCTCCACGGCCTCGGTGCGGCTCACGACGTGCAGTCGCACGAAGACGTTCTCGAGGTGCTTGCGCACCGTGGCTTCGGACAGACCGAGGACCCGGGCGATCTGGGCGTTGCTGGCACCCGCCGACACCCGGCGCAGGATCTCCCACTGACGAGGCGTGAGCTCCGGCTGACCGCTCAGCTCTCGCTGGCGGCGCAGGTGCAGCTCGGACAGGTGGGGCCGCAGCAGGCGCAGGATCAGCAGCTCGTGGTCAGTGAAGTCCTCACCGTCCAGCCGGAACAGCAGCAGACGGCGGTCGAGGACGCCCTGCGGCGCCAGGGGGACGAGCACCTCGTGCCGCACACCCCAGCGGGCCATGAGCGAGCCCATCCGCGTGTTGGCGAACTCGGCGTCACCGAACCGGTCCGAGCGCCGCAGGATGGTGACGTAGTCGCCACTGTCGTGCGGGTAGCTGCAGCCGCCCTCGGCCCAGTACGCCTCCCAGAACTCGTGGGCTTCGGCGGCATCGGACTCGAGCGAGCCGGTCTCCACGCCCGCGTCCGTCACGCACACCCCGGTGGCGCGCCTGCGCCGCACGTCTGCCACCTGGAACGTGATGTCGTCGCACGGCACCACCTCGCGCAGCGCGACCAGCACGGCCGAGTATAACTCCTCGCGGTCGTCCGCCGGCTCGGCTCGCTCGACGACGCCGAGCACCCGGGCGAGGTCGGCGTCCGTCAGCGTCGACGTCGTGGCCATCCCGCCACCTCCGTTCAGTCGCTGACCACGCTAGGGCGCCCCTGGTGCCAACACCATGCGCTCTTTCGCGTACGTCTCTCGGCGCACGCACAACGTCGCATTCCCTGGGATCCAGGCGGCGGCGCACGGTGGTTTCGGAGCCGACGACCGTCGCTCCAGGCCACCTGAGCAGACCAGGAGATCGTCATGAACCTTCTGTCCACCGTCCGAACCCGCACCTGCGCCGTCGTCGGCCGCCTCGCAACCGCTGTCGTCGCGGCCTTCGCCGTCGCGGTGCTGGCCGCCACTCGGGCGGCGGCGCTGGTGCCGCCGCCCGACGACCCGTCGTCCGGCGGGGCGCCCGCCCCGGCATCTACGGCGGTGAGCTCACCGACGCATGCTCTGCTGTTCATCGGTGTCTCACTCGCCGCCCTCGTGCTCGTCGCCACGATCGCCGGGATCCGCGCCCGCCGCCTCAGCCTGAAGCGCCACGCGACCGGCGCACCCGCTGCCGCCTGACGCCACCTCGGCGCG
>JBQCES010000149.1:0-7270 GCA_051960055.1 Angustibacter sp.
GCGGCGGTGGCGATGGCGGCGGTGACGATCGGCATGGCGTTCTCCTGGTGACCGGCCGGGGAAGGGTGTGCCGGGTGAGGCAGGTGTTACTGGTGGTACGAGCATCGAAGGTACACGAAATCCGTCGTTCGCCCAGACTTACACTGATGTAATTCGTCGCTTTGGGGGACGGTTGCGCACGCCGGTGCGGGTCGTGGCAGGCTGACCGCCGTGGATGAGCTCGAGAGCCTGGTCGACGAGTGGCTGACCCTGCCCGATGTCGCGGAGCAGCTGGGTACGGACGTCGGGAAGGTCCGCCGGATGGTGCAGGAGGGCCACCTCGTCGCCGTCCGGCGCGGTGAGCGCAACGTGCTGTCGGTGCCCGCGCGGCTGCTCGGCGCCGAGGGGCTGATGCCCGAGCTGCCCGGCACGATCACCGTGCTCGCCGACGCCGGGTACACCGGCGCGGACGCGCTGCGCTGGCTGTTCACCCCGGACGACTCGATCCAGGGCGGGAGCCCCATCGGCGCGCTGCACGCCGGCCACAAGACCGAGGTGCGCCGGCGCGCCCAGGCTCTGGCCGTCTGAGCCGACCGTGCGCCACCTCGGCTACGCCGCGATGCTGGCGTTCTGCGTCGTGGGCACCCTGCCGCTCGAGCTCTACCTGCGGGTGGGCGTCTACCGGCGGCTGCGGCGGCTCGCGCTGACCCTGCTGCCGGTCGTCCCGCTGTTCATCGCCTGGGACCTGTACGCCGTGGCGCAGCGGCACTGGTTCTTCGACCGGGCCCAGACGCTCGGGGTCGACGTCCCCGGTGGCCTGCCCCTGGAGGAGGTCGCCTTCTTCGTCGTCGTGCCGCTCGCGGCGGTGCTGACCATCGAGGCGGTGCGCGCGGTGCGGGGCTGGCGCGTGGGAGACGAGTCGTGACCTATACCCAGCTGTGCCTGGTGGCCGTGCCGTTCGCGGTGCTGCTCGACGTCGGGCTGCTGCGCACGCGCCTGGTGACACGCGCGTCGTTCTGGGTGTCTTACGCCATCGTGCTGTTCTTCCAGCTGCTCACCAACGGCTGGCTCACCGGCCGCGGCATCGTCACCTACTCCGGTGACGCGATCCTGGGCACGAGCCAGGCGGTGGCCCTCGGCCAGTGGCGGGTGCTCTTCGCGCCGGTCGAGGACATCGCGTTCGGCTTCTCGCTGGTGCTGCAGACCCTGGCGTGGTGGGTGTTCTGGGGACGCCGCGGTGTGCAGCGCAAGCCGGTGCGCACGGTCAGGCGTCGCGTCGGGCGCCGACCGGCGCCGGGTGCCAGCGCCCGCTCTCGCGCCGAGCGCTGAGCGCACGAGCCAGGGCCGGCAGCGCGACCGCCGCCCGCGTGCGGTTCGGCACGCTGACCCGACCGGTGAGCACCTGGTAGTCGGCGCGCTCGACCTCGTCGAGGATGCCGCCGTACAGGCGGATCGCCGTCTGCAGGCAGGGCCGGCTCTCGGGGCGCACCATCGGCACGCCCTCGGCCGCGAACCGGTAGAGCTCGCGGGTCCGGGCGATCTCGAACTGCAGCAGCGCCTGCACGTTCGCCGTCACGACGCCCGCGCGCAGGTCGTCGACGGTGACGCCGAACCGGCGCAGGTCGGCCATCGGCAGGTAGACGCGGCCGCGCTGCAGGTCCTCGCCGACGTCGCGGATGAAGTTGGCGAGCTGGAACGCCTCGCCGAGGGCGATGGCGTGCTCGCGGGCGCGCTCGTCGAGCGGGCCGAGCACCGGCAGCATCATCAGGCCGATCACCGCGGCCGAGCCCCACATGTAGCCACGCAGGTCGTCGAACGTCTCGTAGCGCGTGGTGTCGATGTCCTGGCGCATGGCGGCGAGGAAGTCCTCGAACAGCGCGACGTCGAGGCCGAGCTCGCCCACCGTGTGGGCCGTCGCGCGCAGGATGGGGTCGTCGGTGGGTGCACCGCGCAGGGCGGCGAGTGCCTCGTCGCCCCACCGCACCAGGCCGGCGGGGTCGGGGGAGTCCAGGTCGTCGACGAACTCGTCGGCGGTGCGGCTGAACGCGTACAGCGCGTAGACGTGCGGGCGGCGGTCAGCCGGCAGCAGCAGCGCCGACAGGTAGTACGTCTTGCCGTGCTCGGCGTTGACGAGCCGGCAGCGCTCGTAGTCCGCGCGCAGCTGCGGATCGGTGAGCCCTGCCGCGTCCAGTGCCCGCTCGTGCACCGACTTCACGCGGCCACCTCCGCTGGGGCTGTACCCGATTCTGCAAGAAATCGACCCGCGGCCGAGAACGCACGCACGCTGTACCGGGGGCGAGCCGACTTCGTGCAGAATCCGGTCCGCCGGGACCCTGTGGATGACGCCCGCGGACTTCTCCTCAGGTCCGGAACGCTGGTCGAGTGGATCCCAGGACGGCGTTGGCCGGGCTCGCAGGCGCGGCGCGGGCGAACGAGCTCCTTCGGCACGGCGTCGGCCGCCGCAGCCTTCAGCGCGCCGTGCGTGCCGGCGAGGTGGTGCGTCTGGCGCCGGGTCTGTACTGCCTGCCCGGTCAGGAGAAGGCGGACGTCACGCTCGCGGTGCAGGCGAGCGGCGTCCTGTCGTGCGCGTCGGCTGCTGTCCACCACGGGCTCGAGGTGTTCGGGCGACATGGTCTGCACGTGGCGACGGTCTCCTCGCCACCAACCAGTCGCAGCACGGTGTTCCACCGGCGGCAGGTCGACTGCGACGCACGCGCGACGACGCTGCGCCAGACGCTGCTCGACTGCTGCCGCTGTCTGCCGCTGGCCCAAGCAGTCTCGGTGCTCGACAGCGCCGTGCGGCAAGGTCGGTGCGACGTCGAGGAGCTGGATCGCCTCGTGCCGCAGCGCGGTCGCTGGGCCGCTCGCCTGCGCGAGGCCGTGCGGCTCGCCGACCCGCAGGCGCAGTCGGTGCTCGAGAGCGCGGCGCGCGTGCTGTTCGTCACCGCGGGCATCGGGCCGGTGCAGAGCCAGGTGGAGGTGCCACGCGTGGGCTGGGTCGACCTCGTGGTGGCGGGGTGGCTCGTGATCGAGGTCGACGGCTACGCGGTGCACCGGGGGCGCTTTCGTGAGGACCGGCGTCGCGACGCCGAGCTCGTGCGCCAAGGCTTCGCCGTCCTGCGCTTCACCTACGACGACCTCGAGCGCCGTCCCGAGTGGGTGCTCGCCGTCGTGCGCGAGACGCTGGCTCTGGGGAGCCCCGCTCACCGCAGCGCCCGGGAGCGGTAGGTCGGGTCGACGCCCAGGATCCGTTCTGCCGCAAGGCGTCCGGACACCAGCACCATGGGGACGCCCACGCCGGGCTGCGTGCCCGACCCTGTGAAGACGACGTTCTCGCCCCAGATGTTCTTGGGACGGAACGGCCCCGTCTGCAGGAACGAGTGCGCGGCGGCGAAGGGCGCTCCACGTTCCATGCCGCGGGCCGCCCAGTCGAGCGGCGTCGTGACGTCCTCGACCTCGATGGCGTCGCCGAAGCCCTCGTACCCGCGCTGCTCCAGCACCTCGATCACGTGCTCTCGGTACGCCGGGGCGATCTGGCGCCAGTCGAGGTCGGAGTCGAGGTTCGGCACCGGGAAGAGCGTGTAGTAGATCTGCCGGCCGTCGGGCGCGAGCGAGGGATCGGTGCGGGTGGGGTTGGTCACCAGCACCGACGTGTCGCGCATGAGCCGGCCCGAGGTGAGGTCCTCGAACACCTCGCGCCACTGGTGCCCGAAGTGGATCGTGTGGTGCGCGCCCTGGTCGTAGCTGCGCCGCGACCCGGTGAGCAGCAGGTAGCACGACGGCGAGTACGTCAGCCGGCGCACCGACCACGGGCTGCGCCCGAGCAGCTCACGCTGCGCCACGGGCAGGTCGGGGTTGAGCACGACGGCGTCGCACGCGATCCGCTCACCGGACGCCGTGTGCACCGCCACCGCCCGGCCGCCGCGGTGCTCGACGCGCGTCACCTCGGTCGACAGCCGGATCTCGACGCCGTGCTTCTCCGCCGCCGCGGCCATGGCCTCGGGCACGGCGTGCATGCCCCCCTTGGGGAAGAACACGCCCGCGACGGAGTCCATGTACGCGATGACCGCGTAGATCGCGAGCGCGTCGTACGGCGACAGGCCGGCGTACATGGCCTGGAAGCTGAACAGCCGCTGGGTGCGGTCGTCCTTGAGGTACTGCTCGACCTTGGGGGCCAGGCGCCGGAAACCGCCGATGGCCACCAAGCGCGCCAGGTTGGGGGTGAGCAGGTCGAGGGGTGAGTCGATGTTGCGGTCGATGAAGTCGCGCATCTCGTAGCGGTAGAGCTTCGAGACGAAGTCCACGTACCGCTCGTAGCCCGCCGCCTCCGCCGGGCCGCACACGCGGCGCAGCTCCTCGGCCATCGCCTGGGGATCGGCGTGGACGTCGAGCTGCGAGCCGTCGGCGAAGAAGCTGCGGTACAGCGGGTCGACCGGCAGCAGGTCGAGCCAGTCGGCCATGTCCTCGCCGAGGGCGTCGAAGCAGTCGGCGATCAGGTCGGGCATGGTCAGCACCGTCGGCCCGTTGTCGATGCGGTAGGTGCCCGCGCCGTCCGGCGCCTCGAGCTGCACCTGCCCGGCCCGTCCGCCCGGTCGAGCCTCGCGCTCGAGCAGCGTCACCTGTCGGCCGGCACCGGCCAGGCGCATGGCTGCCGACAGCCCGGCGAGCCCCGCGCCCACGACGACGACGTGGTCGGTGGGCCCCTTGACCGTGCGGGGGCTCATGCCGCACGCGCCGTGGCGGCGTCGACGAGGTCGGACAGCACCGACCGCGCCGGCTCGTCGACCGGTGCAGCGGCCAGCGCGTCGCGGGACCGCTGAGCCAGCGAGGCGATGAGACCCTCGACGTGGTCGAGCGCACCCGTCGCCGTCATGGCCTCACGGGCAGCGGCGAGCCGCTCGTCGTCGAGGTCAGCACAGCCGAGCGCGTCGCGCACCGCAGCCGCCTGCCTGGCGTCCGCCCGCTGCAGCGCCTCGGCCACGAGCGCCGTGCGCTTGCCCTCGCGCAGGTCGTCACCGGCCGGCTTGCCGGTCTGCGACGGGTCACCGAAGACGCCCAGGACGTCGTCGCGCAGCTGGAACGCCTCGCCGAGCGGCAGCGCGTAGGCCGAGTAGGCGGCCAGCAGCTCGGGGGAGGCGCCGGCGAGCTCGCCTCCCACCAGCAGCGGGTGCTCGATCGAGTACTTGGCGCTCTTGTAGACGATCACCCGACGCACGCGCTCCATGCTGCCGCCACCGGCGGACTCCGGGAGCACCTGCTCGAGCACGTCGAGGTACTGCCCGCCCATCAGCTGCGTGCGCATGAGGTCGAACGTCGGTCGCGCCCGGTCGATCGCAGCGCGGTCCAGCCCGCTGTGGCTGAGCAGCTCGTCGCTCCACGACAGGCACAGGTCGCCGGCCAGGATCGCCGAGGCCGTGCCGTACCGCTCGGCGTCACCGAGCCAGCCGTTGGCCTGGTGCAGCGCCGCCATGCGTCGGTGGGCGGCCGGCTTGCCGCGGCGGGTGTCGCTGGCGTCCATGACGTCGTCGTGCAGCAGCGCGGCGGCCTGGAACAGCTCGAAGGCACTCGCGGCCTGGACGATCTGCGGGACGTCGGCGCCCCCGGCCCCTCGCCAGCCCCAGTAGCAGAACGCCGGACGCAGGCGCTTGCCTCCGCTGGTCAGCTCGGTGATGGTCTCCAGCAGCGGCACCAGGTCGGGGCCGAGTGGCTCGAGGCGGCGCGCCTGCAGGCTGAGGTGGTCGTCGACGACCTTCTGCACCCGAGAGCGCAGGTCCTCGACGTCCAGCGGGTTCATCACGCGTGTCTCCTCGCCTGGTTGGTACGTCGAGCCTAGGGCGCGCCCAAGACGTGAGCAGCCACGGTGAACAACTCTGACGCGGTTTAGGCTCAGGGCATGGCTCTCGGACTCCCGTCGACGCTGCCCAGCGGGGCTGCGACCGTGCACGAGAGCCTGCGTGACCTGCTCGCGGCCGGCGGCCACTCGTTCTCGTTCGAGTTCTTCCCGCCCAAGGACGACGCCGGTGAGGCCCAGCTGTGGACGGCGCTGCGCCGGCTCGAGCGGCTGCGACCCACCTTCGTCTCCGTCACCTACGGGGCCGGTGGCTCGACCCGTGACCGCACCGTGCGCATCACCGAGCGGATCGCCCACGACACCACGCTGACGCCCGTGGCGCACCTGACGTGCGTGTCGGCATCCGTGGGGGAGCTGCGTCAGGTGATCGGCCAGTACGCCGACGCCGGCGTGCGCAACGTCATGGCCCTGCGCGGAGACCCGCCCGGGGGCCCCAGCGCGCACTGGCAGCCCCATCCCGAGGGCCTCGACCACGCCGACCAGCTGGTGCACCTGCTGCGCGAGATGGGCTCGTTCTGCGTCGGGGTGGCCGCGTTCCCCGACAAGCACCCGGAGTCGCCGGACCTCGACCACGACGCCGACGTGCTCGTGCGCAAGGCCGAGGCCGGCGCCGACTTCGCCGTCACCCAGCTGTTCCTCGACGCCCGCGCCTACGTGGGCCTCGTCGAGCGGGTGCGAGCCCGTGGCAGCGACCTGCCGATCATCCCCGGCATCATGCCCATCACCAGCCTGGCCCAGGTGCGCCGCTTCGGTGAGCTGTCGGGAGTCGCGGTGCCCGACGAGGTCGAGCAGCGCCTGCGGCGGGCCGGTGACGACCCCGCGGCGGTGCGCGCCGAGGGCATGGCCATCGCCGTCGAGCTGTGCCGCGACCTGCTCGACGCCGGGGCGCCCGGCCTGCACTTCTACACGTTGAACCGCTCGACGGCGACCCTCGAGATCTACGAGACCCTCGGGCTCTCGACGTGGCCCGCCGCGTCGTGAGCCCCTCGGGGCCGCCGAGCCTGCCGGACCTGCCGACGCTGCAGGAGTACCTCGCGGGATGGCAGCGCCTGCACGGCACCGACCCGCGCGCGTCACGCCTCGTGCACGGCTGGCTGCGGGGCACGTACGTGCTGGCCCGGCCGCTGGCGCGGCTCCGCGTGTCGCCGAACGCCGTCACGGTGCTCGGCGTGCTCGTAGCCGCGGCCGTGCTACCGCTGGCGCTCGCCGGTGGGCGCTGGCCGCTGCTCGCTGCTCCCGTCGTCGTCGTGTCGGGCGTGGTCGACAACCTCGACGGCGCCGTCGCCGTGCTCACCGGGCGCACCAGCCGGTGGGGTGCCCTCGCTGACGCGCTCGCCGACCGCGTGAGCGACGTCGGCTACGTCGTAGCGCTGTGGCTGCTCGGGGCGCCGGCCTGGCTCGCCGTCGTCGCCGGCGGTGTGGCGATGCTGCACGAGTACG
>JBQCES010000150.1:0-10862 GCA_051960055.1 Angustibacter sp.
GCCGCCCCGTCGCCGAGCTCCTCGCTGATTTGCCCTGATCAGGCCTCGGCCGAGACGGTCCTCGGCTCGAGCGTGAGGCTGATCGAGTTGATGCAGTAGCGCTGGTCGGTGGGGGTGTCGTAGCCCTCGCCCTCGAACACGTGCCCGAGGTGCGAGCCGCAGCTCGCGCAGCGGACCTCGACGCGCTTCATGCCCATCGAGGTGTCCTCGAGGTACTCGACGCGGTCCTCGGCCAGCGGCGAGTAGAACGACGGCCAGCCGCAGTGCGAGGCGAACTTGGTGTCGCTGCGGAACAGCTCGGCGCCGCACGCCCGGCAGGCGTACACGCCTTCGGTGGTGGTGTCGGTGTACTCACCGACGAACGGCGCCTCGGTGCCGCCCTCGCGCAGCACGTGGAACTCCTGCGGCGAGAGCTTCTCCCGCCACTGGCTGTCGTCGATGGTCACGGGGTAGCTGCGGCCGGTCGGCTGCATGGCACGTCCTCTCCACGGCGTTCTCACGTCGGCACAACACCGGGCCGGCCGGGAGAGTTCCCGACCGGCCCGGTGCGTGGCGCGTTCTCGATGGTTGCCTGACGGGTCAGGCTCAGCGGCCCCGGAAGTCCAGGCGCACGACCTGCGGCTCGTGGTCGCTGTCCTGGTCGTAGAACTCGCTGTTGGTGTGCACGACGTCGTAGTCGAACCGCGCCCGGTGACCGCGGTGCTCCCCGAGGTCGTAGCCGTACGCGTGGCCGTCACCGTGACTGTCCGAACCCGCCAGCTCGGGGCTGAGCAGGATGTGGTCGAGCACCTGGCTGTTGCCCTCGTAGACGTACGTGTACCGCTCCTGCGGCGCGAGGGTGCGCGGCAGGTCGAGCAGCGCGGTGTCGCCGCTGCCGACGAGGATGTCGGCGGTCTGGGAGAACTCGAAGTCGTTGAGGTCACCCAGGACGACCACGCGCGCGTCGTCGTCCGCCGCCATCAGCTGGTCGACGAAGGTGCGCACCACCTGCGCCTGCTCGTGCCGCTGGCCCTCGCTGAACCGCGTCGGCTGCTGCCAGCGGCCGAACAGCGGGTCGTCGCCGCCCTTGCTGGCGAAGTGGTTGGCGATCACGAACAGCGACTTGCCGTGGTAGCGGAACTCGCCGACGAGCGGCTTGCGCGAGTCCTCCCAGGCCGGGTTCGCCGGGTCGATGCGGCCCGGGCTGGCCGAGAGCGTCGTCCGGTTGCCGTGGCCGACCACCTGCACCGCCGTCGTGGCGTCACCGCCGGGACGGTCGACGAACGACAGGCCACGGTCGGTGCGGAACAGCAGCACCGAGCGGATGTTGCCGCCGGGCTGGCCGCCGTCGGTCTTGTCGACCGGGTCGATCCAGCGGGCCTGGTAGGTCGGACCGCCGGCCGCCGTGATCGCCGCCACGAGCTGGGCGACGGTCTGGTCGGACGCCACGGTGCCGTCGTCGGTCGGGCCGGTGTTGTCCTGGATCTCCTCCAGGGCCAGGACGTCAGGCGCCGACAGGTTGTGCACGATCTGGGCGGCGAGCCGGTCGAACTTGGTCTGCGGGTCCTTCGGCGAGAGGTTCTCGACGTTGAACGTGCCCACCGCCAGCTCGTGCTGGTTCGCCGGGCGCGTCACCTCGCGCTGCAGTCCGCCGCTCACCAGGGTCGGCACCGACGTCACCTCGAGCTTGAAGTTCGAGAACGAGTAGTCGAGCGGGCCCGTCACGTCACCAGCGAGGGTGTCGCCGACGTTCGCGAGCGGCATGTTGCCGGCGCCGATGAGGCCGTCGTCGAGCTGCACGCGCATGGCGTTGGGGTGGTCGTAGCCGCTGTAGACGACGCCACCGCGGTTCGAACGGATCGCGGCGTCGGCGGCCAGCTGGCCGGGCACCACCGGGATCTCGCCGAACTTCGCCGTCGGGCCCACGACCTGTGCGTCACGGACGCCGACGAGCATGCCCTCCATCGACTCGTAGAAGTCGATCGCGTCGACGTCGGGCCGGAACGGCGCGTCGGAGTACTCGACGCTGCCGGGGTCACCCTGCTCGACGGTCTGCGGCGGAGCCACGCGGTCGACACCGAGCACGACCGGCGCGGGCAGCGCGTTGCCGCTGGACTCCACGGTCACCTTCGGACCGGTGATCTCGGTGGTGGTCAGGTTGTCGTTCGACGCGCGGTACTCCGCGACGGCGCCGTCGACGCTCACGAGGTCACCGACCTGGGCGGCGGGAGCCTTGCGGGTGAAGACGAACAGGCCCTCGCTCGTGGCGGGGTCGTCGTCCGGCGTGGGGTTCTGGAACCAGAAGCCGGTGGACGACACGGCCGTGACGACGCCCTCGACGCCGTTCACCGGCTTGCCGGCCAGCGGGGACAGGTGGCTCGCGCCCTGGAGCTGCGGGATCGTCTCCGGCTCGTCGACGGTCGGGGGCGCCGGCGTGCAGGCCAGCGTGCCGGCGGCCGAGTTGCGCGGCGTCGGGTCGCCCACGGAGAAGTCGGACGCGTTGTTGTCGGTGTCGGTGCACGGGCTGGTGCGGCTCGCGGAGGTCGCGTTGCTGGTGCCCGGCGCGGGGGGTCCCTCGACCGGGGTCGTCGTGGCGCCGTAGGCGACGCCGTCGACCTGGGTGGTCCCGTTGAGCAGGAGCACGCGACCGCTGGTGCCGCTCATGTTCGCGGTGCCGGTGGCGTCGGGCTGGGGCAGTGGCGTGGTGCCGCCCGCGCCGGCCGACATCTGGATGAGGAAGCTCGACTGCGGCGCGATGGTGCCGCTCAGGTTGGTGGTGTTGCCGGGGTTCGCTCCGGTGGCCGACCAGTACTGCACCTTCCAGGTCGACAGGTCGACCGGCGCGGTGCCGAGGTTGTAGAGCTCGACGAAGTCGTTGGTGTACGTGGCGCCGTTGTTGCCGCCGCCGCCGTACACCTCGCTGATGACGACGGACGTCGAGACGGCCTGCGCGGGCGCCGCGAGCGCGACCGCACCGGTGCCGACGACGGCCAGCGCCAAGGGACCGGCGATCAGCCGGCGAGTGGACCTTATGGGCATGAAGTACTCCTGACAGAAGGGACGAAGGGGTTTCTACCAGGCCTCAGCAGCCCCCAACAGGCCCTGCGCAGGAACGTGCCGATGAATTGTGGACGTCGAGTCGGCAGGTCTTCTCCAGTGACGACGCGCGCCGCCCTGCGAGGTGCAGGGCGGCGCGCGGTGGGGGAGCGACCCTCAGCCCCGGCTCACGGGTAGCTGGTGACCGTGCTGGGCACGCCCACCGCGCCGGTGGCCGCACCGGTGTCGTTCACCACGTGGTCGATCGTCCCGGCGCCGAGCTGCACGGTCAGCAGGTCGTGCAACCGCACGCCCGGCGTCACCGGCACCTCGAAGCCGTGCGAGGCGTGCAGCGACGGGTCGACGTTGGTGTAGACGTAGCTGCCGCCACCCCACAGCTCGTGGTCCTTCACCGAGTCGGCGACCTTGTAGGCCGCGTAGCCCAGCACGCCGTCGTGCTGCCAGGCGGCCTGGTCCGGCGCGTCGTACGGCAGCTCGTTCTGGAAGAACACCGTGCGGCCGCGCTCGCCGTTCCAGATCACGTTCTCCTTCTGGAAGTGCTCGACGAACAGGCCGGTGGCGGTGACGTCGTCGCCGTTGACGACCACGCCGTGGTCGGCGGTGTTGAGCGTCCAGCCCACGCCCTGCCCGTGGTCGGCGCGCCAGGCCCAGATGTCGTCGAGCACCACGTGGTCGCTGTTGACCTCCAGCGCCACGGCGGCCTTGCCGACGTGGGGGCCACCGACGCGGAAGAACACGTCCTGGACGCCGGTCGGGTACGCCGGGTCGCTCCACCCCGCGCGGTCACGGGCCGGCGTGCCGGCCGCGTGACGCGTCCCGATCCGCATGAGCGCGGGCGAGGTCACCGCGCCGGCGTCGATCATCAGACCCGCCACGTCGACGCCCGGGACGTCGGCGACGGCCAGCGGCACCGCGCCGTGAGCGGCAGTGAGCGTCGCCAGGCCGAGGCCGAGTACCACCGTGCCGGGGCGACGCACCTGGATCGTGCGGTCGATCGAGTACACGCCCGGCGTCAGCAGCAGGTTCTTGCCTCGGGCCAGGGCCGCGTTGATCGTCGTCACGGAGTCCGAGGGCCGGGCGACGAAGAAGCTCGAGATCGGCAGCGACCGGCCGGCGGTCGTGCCGTTCTGCCACGTCGTGCCGCTGGAGTCGTGTCGAGGCGCGGGCACGAGCACCCGGTAGCCGCCGTCATCGCCCTGGTAGAGGAACGGGCGCTCGCGGCTCACCGACGTCGTGGGCAGCGTCGTGTACGGCGGGTCCGGGAACGACTGCGCGGGGGCGCCGTCGACACCGGAGAACACCTGGTTCCAGACGGCGTTCGACCAGCCGCCGATGCTGCTGTCTCGCACGAGGAACTGCTGCTGCGAGCCGTTGATGACGAAGCCGGTCCGCGAGTCGGAGATGAACCCGCCGCTGGCGTACTGCGGGCCCGCGGTGCAGTAGTCCATCAGCGTCAGGTTGCCCCCGCGGATGTCGACGCGACGCATGGGCGCGGCCTGCGAGACCGCCCAGAACTCTCCCGAGGCGCGGCAGCCCTCGGCGCCGGCGACGTTGATCGTGAGGTTCGACAGCGAGCGCCAGAAGTTGTTGAGCGCGATGCAGTTGTCGGCTGCGAGACAGCGGTTGTAGACGTCGACGTGTCCGTTGATGACGACGTCGCCGGGGCTCGCGCCGAGGCCGGCCACCTCGGTGTAGTAGCCGACCTGGAAGACCAGCGGGTGGTCGGCCGAGCCGTAGGTGCCCGGCGCGAAGAGCAGCGCGTGGCGGCCGCTGCCCATCTCGTCGTCGACCTGTTGGGCGGCGAGACCGTCGACGAGCGACTGGATCGCGGCCTGCGGCATGTCGGGGGTGATGACGTCGACGTTCGGGCCGAGGTGGGGGGCCGACGACGCCGGGGGCCGATGGTCAGCCTGCGGCGTAGCCGCCGCGGCCGGTGCGGCGAGCACACCGGCTGCAGCCAGGGCGAGCGCGACGGCGGTGGCCGCTGCGGTCATCGGCCGGCGGCGACGCCGGGGATTGGAGGCGGGGCGTGAGAGCGCTCTCTCAGCCTGCGGCGCGAAGGTCATGGGCACCTCTCGGTGACGTGGAGTGGGGGAGTGCCTGGACCCTAGACCTCGGCTCCCGCGAGGTCCAGACCCTGTAGGTTTCGCCACATGGCGGGCGCAGCGCAGGTCGTGGAGGTCGATGGGCCGGACGGCGTCCGGGCGGTGCGCGTCAGCAGCCCTGACCGCGTGGTCTTCGAGGCCACGCAGCGGACGCCGGCGATCACCAAGCTGCAGGTGTGCCAGTACTTCGCGGCCGTGGGTGAGCCGATGATGCGAGCCGTCGGCGAGCGGCCAACCGCGATGGAGCGCTGGCCCGACGGGTGGCGCGAGGGCATGCGCCTGGCCACCGGCCCGCAGGACAAGGAGGGTGACGGCTTCTACCAGAAGCGGCTGCCCAAGGGAGCGCCCGACTTCATCGAGACCGTGCCCATCCGCTTCCCCAGCGGCCGCGCGGCTGAGGAGCTGTGCCCGAGCGAGCCGGCGGCGTTGGTGTGGGCGGCGCAGATGGGCACGCTGACGTTCCACCCGTGGCCCGTGCGCCGTCCGGACGTCGACCACCCCGACGAGCTGCGGCTCGACCTCGACCCCCAGCCCGGCACGACGTTCAGCGACGCCCAGCGGGTGGCCGAGGTGGCGCGCGAGCTGCTCGAGGAGCTGGGTCTGCGGGGCTTTCCCAAGACCAGCGGCAACCGCGGCGTGCACGTCTACGTGCGCATCGAGCCGCGCTACACCTTCGAGCAGGTGCGGCACGCGGCCATCGGGTTCGGCCGCGAGCTCGAACGGCGTGACGGCGGCGTCACCACCGCGTGGTGGAAGGAGGAGCGCGGCGAGCGCATCTTCCTCGACTACAACCAGAACAACCGCGACCGCACGATCGCCAGCGCCTGGAGCCTGCGCGCCCGGCCCGGCGCGCCGGTGAGCACGCCGATGACGTGGGCCCAGCTGGCCGACGTCCGCGACTCCTCCGAGCTCAACCTCGTGACGGTGCCCGAGCGACTCGCCGACGGCGACGCCTGGGCGGCGCTGGACGACGAGGCGTTCTCCATCGACCCGCTGCTCGAGCTGTGGGAGACCCTGCCCGGCGGCGAGCTGAACTTCCCGCCCGACTACCCCAAGATGCCGGGCGAGCCGCCGCGGGTGCAGCCGAGCAAGAAGGTCGCCGCGCACTGGGACGAGCACGGCAACCGCATCGACCCCTAGCCGATCCGGTTCCGCCAGAAGGGGGTCAGGCGCTGAGGCGCAGCAGGCGGGCCGGGGTGTCGTGCAGCACCGTCTGCAGGAAGGGTTCGCCGAGCCGGTCGTCGGCCGCGGCCCACGACTCGATCGCGGCCAGCTGCTCGTCGTAGGGGTTGGGGATGTTGGGGAAGTCGCTGCCCCGCGCGCCGCGGGCGGCGACGTCGACGAGCCGCGACGCCCAGTCAGCGGGCAGCGGGGCGATGCGCTCGGTGAACGGCGTG
Organism: Angustibacter sp.; assembly: GCA_051960055.1. Taxonomy (GTDB): domain Bacteria; phylum Actinomycetota; class Actinomycetes; order Actinomycetales; family Angustibacteraceae; genus Angustibacter. Next base: position 6,539 of record JBQCES010000150.1, read on the forward strand.
CCCACCATGGTCGTGTCGAGGTGCACTCGGGGGTAGCGGGCGAGCAGGTCGAGGGCGCCCGTGAAGTCCGGCATCCCCGCGTGCGCGAGCACCGCCACGAGCCCGGGGTGAGCGCGCAGGACCTCCTCGAAGACGGCCAGGCCGGTGTGCGCGCCGGGCTTCGGGCCGTCACCGCATTGGACGACGACCGGCACCGCGGCCTCGGCCAGCAGCCCCCAGGCGTTGCGCAGCAACGGGTCGCGGGGGTCGAAGCCGCCGACCTGCACGTGCACCTTGGCGCAGCGCGCGCCCGCGTCGAGGGCCGCCGCGAGGTAGGACGTCACCGACGGTTCGGGCCAGATGGTGGCGGTCGGCACAGCGCCCGGCGTCCGGTGCCCGAAGTCGACCGCCCACTCGGTGAGCCACTGCGCCATGTCCGGTCGGTGTGGGTAGACCAGCGGCGCGAACGTCGAGACACCCTGCGCCGCAAGGGTTTCCAACCGCTCGGCCTCTGAGCCGCGATAGTGCACGGGCCACGCGATGCCGTAGTGCCGCTCGGCCTCGTCGAAGAACGCCCAGACCTTGCGCAGGACGCGGTCGGGCATGAAGTGCACGTGCAGGTCGACCAGCCCGCCCGCCGGTCGCCAGCCCGTCACCGGCGACCGCTCAGCCGAGGAAGGTCGTGCCGGCGTAGACGTGCAGCACGGGCACGCCGAGCTCGTCGCGCGCCCGGCTGGCCCAGTCGCGGTGGAACGTGTCCTCCACCGCGTGCGGGCGGGTCACCACGACGACCTCGGACGCCGAGTCGCTGCGCACCAGCGCGGCCACCGCGGGCAGCGGGTCGTCCTCGGTCACCGACCCCTCGGCCTCGACGCCCTGGCCGCGAAGCGCCGCGAGGCTGGCCTCGAGCGCCTGCGAGGCGGTGGCGCGCGCCTGCGAGTCGTCGGGCTCGCGACCGCGCACGGCGTCCAGCGCGTCCTTCAGCTCGAGCATGCTCAGGTGGTCGATGACGTCGACGAGCAGGTTGCGCTCGGTGTCGGCGGGCACCAGCACCCGGTAGCGCGGCCGCTCGGCCTGCTCACCGTCCGTCGGGTGCAGCGCGATGATGCGCGCGGCGTCACCGGCGTCGAGCGCCTGCTCGGTGAGGATCACGATGAGGTCGGTCAACGAAGGCTCCTGAGGGCGACGGGACGGCGGTCGTCGGGCTGGGTCGATCCTGGCACGTCAGGCCTGCAGGACGTCGTCCAGGTCGTAGGCCACCGGCCGCTCGAGCTGGTCGTACGTGCACGACCGGGGGTCGCGGTCGGGACGCCAGCGCAGGATCTGCACGGCGTGGCGGAAGCGTCCGGACTCCATCTGGTCGTACTTGACCTCGACGACGAGCTCGGGCCGCAGCCGCACCCAGGTGACGTCGCGGTCGCCGGTGAACCGCGACTTCTCGCCCTGCGCCACGACCAGCTCGCCCGACTCGTCGCGCTCGGCGAAGGCGTTGAGCTCCTCGACCAGCTCGAGCCGGCGGGCGTTGGTGAACGCCGACGCGCCACCGACCTGCAGCAGCCGGCCGTCGTCGTCGTACAGGCCGAGCAGCACGGACCCGACGCCCTGGCCGCTCTTGTGCCGGCGGTAGCCGATCACCACGGCCTCGGCGGTGCGCGAGTGCTTGATCTTCAGCATGACCCGCTTGCCGGGCTGGTAGCGCGCGGCGAGCGGCTTGGCGACGACGCCGTCGAGCCCCGCGCCCTCGAACTCCTCGAACCAGCCGCGCGCCACCTCGGGATCGGCGGTGACCCGGGTGAGGTGCACGCCGTCGCCGCCGCCCACGTCGCCGAGCAGCGTCTCGAGCCGGGCCCGTCGCTCGCTGAACGGCGTGTCGACCAGGGAGGTGTCGCCGTCGGCGAGCAGGTCGAAGGCGACGAACTCGGCGGGCGTCTCGCGGGCGAGCTTCTGCACGCGCGAGTCGGCGGGGTGGATGCGCTGGGCGAGCGCGTCCCAGTCGAGCCGCTGGCCGCCCCTCGCGCCCACGCGGACGACGATCTCGCCGTCCACCACGCAGCGCTCGGGCAGCTGGTCGAGCAACCGCTGCGCGAGCTCGGGGAAGTACCGGGTGAGCGTCTTGCGGCCGCGTCCCTGCAGCTCGACCTCGCCGCCGTCGCGGTAGACCAGGCAGCGAAAGCCGTCCCACTTGGGCTCGTAGACCAGGCCCCCCTCGAGGGCGTCGGGGGCTGGCACGTCCTTGACCGCCTTGGCGAGCATGGGTTCGACCGGAGGCATCACGGGCAGGTCCATGGGGGCCATCCAACACCGTCGGTGCGGCGTGCGACGATCCGATCATGAGCGCCGCCACCGCCCGAGCCCTGCGCGCAGGCCGTCAGGTGGCCGGCGTCACCGGGGGAGCGGCAGCGGCCGCTGCGGTGCTGGCGACCGCCGTCGCGGCCTACTTCACGCGCCGCGTCGTCACGCCCGACCACGTCAAGCCCGACGACGTGCAGGTGCTCGACGTCGACCTCGCCGCCACGCCGCCCACGGTCACGCTCGCGCGCACTGACGACGTCGCCGTCGACGGCCGGTACGGCCTGTGGTGGGGCGGCCGCGACGGTCACGCTCGCCTGGGCCGCGTGCTCTTCGCGGACGACGACGTGGTGGTGCGCGAGGTGCTGGCCGTCGAGCAGGGTGAGCTGCGGGCCGGGCCCGCCCGCTGGAACCAGTACTTCTACTCCGGGCCGCCGAGCCAGAGCCTGGGCCTGGCGTACGACGACATCGAGGTGGCCACGGAGCTCGGGCCGATGCCGGCCTGGCACGTGCCCGCGGACGCCGACGGCGAGCTCGCGGGGTCGGGCACCTGGGCGGTGCTCGTGCACGGTCGTGGTGCCACCCGCGAGGAGTGCCTGCGCGCCGTGCCGCCGATGCACCGGCTCGGCGTGCCCGTGCTGGTGCCGTCGTACCGCAACGACCTCGACGCACCGGCCGACCCCGCCGGGCGCTACCACCTCGGCGACCGCGAGTGGCTGGACGTCGAGGCCGCCGTCGAGTGGGCCGTGGCCCGCGGGGCGCAGCGCCTGGTGCTCGTGGGCTGGTCGATGGGCGGGGCGATCGTGCTGCAGGCCGCCACCCGCTCGCCGGCGGCACGACGCGTCGTCGCCGTCGTGCTGGACGCGCCAGTGGTCGACTGGCACGACGTGCTCGAGCACCACTCGCGAGCCAACCACCTGCCCGGCCCCGTGGCGCGCCTGGGTCACGCGATGATGCGCCACCCGCTGGGACGCCGGGTCATCGGTCTCGAGCAGCCCCTCGACCTGCGCCGCCTCGACTGGGTCGCCCGGGCGAGCGAGCTGCGGCTGCCGGTGCTGCTGATCCACAGCGACGCCGACGAGTTCGTGCCGAACGCGCCGTCGAAGGCGCTGGCCGCGGCGCGCCCCGACCTCGTGACGCTCGTCCCGTGGCACGAGGGGCGGCACACCAAGGAGTGGAACACCGATCCCGAGCGCTGGGACGACCTGGTGACCGCCTTCGTGCGCGAGCAGGTCGAGCGCGCGCTCAGGCCCGCGTCCACCGCGTGAGCAGCGAGGTGTCCGACCGCAGGGCGTGGGCCAGCCGCAGCTCACGGCGGTAGGGGGCTCCGGCGCCGATGCGTGGGGCGTGGCCGCCGACCAGCAGGGGCGCCAGGGTCAGGCACAGCTCATCGACGAGGTCGGCGCGGGTGAGGTCGTTCATCAGCTGCGGTCCACCTTCGGTGAGCACGCGGCGCAGCCCCATGCCCGCCAGGCGCTCCAGCGCACCGACGAGGTCGACGCTGCCGCGGCCCGACTGCACCACCTGCGTCGCACCCACGCGCTCGGTCACCGCCGCGAGCCGGGCGGGGTCGGCGTCCTGGGTGGTGACGACGACGAGCCCACCGGCGTCCGATGTCGGGTCGAGCAACGCAGCCGGCACGTCGAGCGAGCGGCTGACGACCGCGATCGTCGGGTGCTCGGCGAGGCCGAGGGCGGTGCGCAGGTCCTGCCACCGGGCGGGCGTACTGGCGCGACCGTAGCCCTCGTCCCGCGCCGTCCCCGCACCGACGAGGATGACGTCGCTGAGCGACCGCAGCAGCGCGAAGACGCGGTGGTCGGCGGGGTCGTTGATGCTGTCGGTGCGTCCGTTCTCGCCCGTCGCCGCACCGTCCAGCGTCGAGATGAAGTTCGCGCGCACGTGCGGCCGCTCAGCGCCCGGCGGGTAGGCGTACCGGTCGGCGAGCTCGTCGTCGGAGACGTCATCGAGGTGCTGCACCCGGCCGAGTCTGCCAGGGGCGAACTGCGTAGGGTGCACGACGTGACGGGACGACTCACCGACCGCGACCCGCGTCCCG
>JBQCES010000151.1:0-7532 GCA_051960055.1 Angustibacter sp.
GCGGCGGTGGCCGCCGGCAGCGCACCGCCGATGACGAAGCCGAAGAACCGGGGGCCGGCCGTCGCAACCAGGCCCGGCTCGGCGGCCGCGGCGAGCTGCTCGAGCACCTGCTCCGGATCCAGGGGCTCGGGCTGCAACGGACCGCCGAAGGCGGGGGCGAGCGCGTCGACGTCCAGCTCCGGGCGCACGGGCCGCTCGGCGAGCGAGCGGCGATACGCGACGGCGTGCTCGACCGCGCGCTGGAGCAGGGGGTTGAGGTCGTCCATGGCGCCGGACGCTACGCGCTCGGCGCGCCGCGGCCCAGGCGTTTGCGGAGTGCGGTGTCGCGATTTCCCGGTTTGCCATATCGGCACGCCGTTGCCGTATTGGCACAGCGCGAATGCGCCGCCTGCCACCGGAAGCGGCGGGTGGATGATGGTGTTGCCACGGATGACGAGCGTGGAGGCGAGGAAGATGGGTCGACCGGTCCCCAGGTGCCCGATCCGCGACGAGCCGTGCACCCTGTGCCTTCCGGGGGCGAGCGGCCCGCAGGACTGCGGCCTGGTGTGGCTCGTGCGGTCCGACCCGCTCTTCGCCGAGGAGCTGCGCGCCGCGGTTGAGGTGACGCCCCGGTCCTGACTTGACCGGGCGCCCAGCGGCGCAGCATCCTTCCGACCGGCCCACGCAGACGAACCCGGGGAGTCGACGTGACCGCACTGGAGGACGCCGACGCCTCGGAGCTCCCCGTCCGCACGACCTACATGCTCGCCCGGCTGAGCCGGCTGGTGCAGCGTCAGCTCGAGCACCGGCTCGCACCGCTGCGGCTGTCGGTGCCGGAGTTCACGACCTTGTCGGTGCTCGTCCGCCGCCCGGGGCTCAGCAACGCCCAGCTGGCTCGTCGCGCCGGCATCACGCCCCAGTCGATGCAGGACGTCCTGCGGGGTCTCGAGGAGCGCCGCCTGGTCCGCAGGTCGGCCGACCCGAGCAACCGGCGGATCCTGCAGACCCGGCTCACCCCGCCCGGACGCCGGCTCACGCTGCGCGCCGAGGCGGTCGCCGCCGACGTCGAGGCGGTCATGCTCGGCGACCTCGCGGCCCGACGCCACGACGAGCTGCGGCGGACCCTGCGGCACTGCGTCGCGATGCTCGGCGGCGGCCTCGACCGCATCTGAACGCCGCCTCTGAATTGACCCGTCGGGGGGACGTGCGGGTTCGGGGCGCGTCCCTACGTTGACAGCTGCGGGCCACCGCCGGCACGCGCCGGCGCACGCGCGGCTGCGCTCGTCCCGCCACGAGAACCTTCAGAAACGGAGTCAAACATGACGACCACCCAGCCGGCGGACGACACCCAGCTCGAGCACGACGCGCTGTCCATCATCGAGCTGTTCCCCCAGGACGAGGACTGGTCGCTGCAGACCATGCGGCTGCTCGCCCAGGTCGCCGTGGGTGGCGCCGACCTGTTCGAGTGCGCGCGCACGGCCGCCCGCATCGGTGACACGACCACCGACGGCGAGGTGTGGCAGCGCGAGTGGCTGCGCACCGCCGAGGAGACCGCGGCCTTCGCCCGGCGCGAGCTGGAGGCCGGCCACCGCAACACCGCGATGAAGGCGTTCTTCCGCTCGTGCAGCTACTACCGCCACTCGGAGTTCTTCCTGCGCTCGTTCGACCCCCGCCGCGAGGCGGCGTACACCAACGGCACCAAGAACTTCCAGCAGGCGGTCGAGCTCAGCGACGGCGTGATCGAGCGGATCCACGTGCCCTTCGAGGGCACGACCATGGACGGCTACATCATGCGGCCCGACAACTCCGGCGCGAAGCGCCCGACCGTGCTGTTCCTGGGCGGCGCCGACTCGTGGGCCGAGGAGCTGATCTTCCTGGGCGGCAACCAGTTCCCCGACCGTGGCATCAACGTCGTGGTCGTCGACACCCCGGGCCGCGGCAGCTCGCTGCGGTTCAAGCAGCTCTACAGCCGCCCCGACTACGAGGTTCCCGTGGCCGCGGTGCTCGACCACCTCGAGACCCGTTCCGACGTCGACATGGACCGCCTCGGCCTGGCCGGCGTCAGCTTCGGCGGCTACTACGCACCGAGGGCCGCGGCCTTCGAGCCGCGGGTCAAGGCCGTCGCCGCGTGGTGCGGCACGTGGAGCATCCTGCGTGACTTCTACGAGTTCTACCCGCCGCTGCAGGAGCAGCTGCAGTGGCTCTCGGGCTCCAAGGACGACGCGGAGGCGCGCGAGAAGCTCGCGAAGTTCACCCTCGACGGCGTCGCAGACAAGATCACCGTGCCGGTCTACGTCATGCACGGCACCCGCGACATCATCATGGACATCAAGGGGGCCGAGGAGTTCGTGCAGGCCCTCACCGTGGACGACGTCACGACCGACATCTACGACGGCGCCGGGTCGCTGCACTGCAGCTACGACTACGCCGCGGTCGCCGTCGCCCGGCTCACCGACTGGTTCGCCGACCGGCTCTGACCGACGAGCGCACGAAGGGCCGGACACCACGAGGTGTCCGGCCCTTCGTCCGTCCGCGTCGAGCGCCCGCGTCAGGCCAGGCTCGCGCCACCGTCGACGCGGACGTTCTGCCCGGTGACGAACCCGGCGTCCGGGCCGAGCAGGAACGCCACGACCCGTGCGACGTCGTCCGGCACGGCGATCCGGCCGAGCGGCGCGCGCGCCGCGCGCTCCGACAGCTCATCGGCGCTGAAGAGACCCTCGTTGAGCGGGGTGTCGGTGAACCCGGGCGAGACGGCGTTGACCCGGATCCCGCGGGGGCCGAGCTCGCGGGCGGCCGCGCGCACGAGGCCGAGCGTGCCCGCCTTCGCGGAGACGTAGTGCGCCTGGCGCGGCGGGCCACCGCCCTCGGCCACCGTCGAGGCCACGCACACCACGGAACCACCCGGTGCCAGCGCTGGCGCGACAGCCCGCAGGCACAGGAACGTGCCGGTGAGGTGGACGTCGACCACCGAGCGCCACTGCGCTGCCGTGAGATCGAGCAGGCTGGCGTGCTGAGCGGTACCGGCGGCGAGCACCACGCCGTCCAGACCGCCGAGGGCACGCACCGCCGTGTCGACCACCGCCCAGCAGTCGTCGGCCACGGTGACGTCCCCGACACGTGCCACGACGCGCACACCGGTGGCTCGCACCCGGTCGGCGGCGGCGTCCAGCCCCTTCGCGTCACGGTCGGTGAGGGCGAGGTCGGCGCCGCGCTCGGCGAGCAGCAGCGCGCAGGAGCGGCCGATGCCTCCAGCGGCGCCGGTGACGAGCACCCGCGCGCCCTCGAGCACCCCGCCCGGCTCAGACACTCAGGTACCCGCCGTCGACGTAGAGCACCTGCCCGGTCACGTACGACGACGCACCGGAGGCGAGGAACACCGCCGCACCGCCCAGCTCGTCCGGAGTGCCGAAGCGGCGCATGGGGATGTGCGCGAGCAGCGCCTCGTAGCGCGCGGCGTCGTCGACCAGCGGGCCGGTCATGTCGGTGGCGATCATGCCCGGGCCGATCGCGTTGACCCGGATCCCGGCGCCGACCCACTCCAGGGCCAGGCTGCGGGTGAGCGACGCGACGCCGCCCTTGCTCGCGGCGTAGGAGGCCGCCCACGCGTTGCCCACGGCGCTGTTGAGCGACGCGACGTTGATGATCGAGCCGCCCTGCGCCCGCCCCACCATCCGCCGGGCCGCGGCCTGGCTCAGGAAGAAGGTGGACTTGAGGTTCATCTCCTGCACGGCGTCCCACTGCGCCTCGGTCATGTCCAGCGCCGGCCCGCGGTGCGTGCCACCAGCGGCGTTGACGAGGACGTCCACCGATCCCAGGGCGTCAACGGCATCCGCCACGAGTCGCTCGCACGTCGCGACGTCGCTCACGTCGCCGACCAGCGTCGTCACCCGGGTACCACCGGCCGCCGCCTGCCCTGCCGCCTCCGCCAGCGCCGTCTCGTCGCGGCCGGCCAGGGCGACGTCGGCACCGGCCTCCGCCAGCGCGTTCGCGATCGCCGCGCCGATGCCGCGCGAGGCACCGGTCACCAGCGCCCGGCGGCCCGCGAGCGGGCGGAACCGCCGCACCGTGCGGAACAGGTCCGGGCTCGGCAGAGCCCCGATCTTGTACAGCGCGTCGACCGGGTTCACGTGCACGATCTCGCCGCCGAGCAGACCGTCCGGTGCGACCGGGAACTGGGCCAGCGACGTCGTCCGGAACGTCGTGCCGGTGGGCTCGAAGTCGCGCCACGGGCCGCCGTGCGTGCGCTCGGTGACGATCTCGACGAAGACCGCGTCCTTCGCCACGTGGTAGGTCTCCGACTCGTTGAGGAAGTCGGGGAACGAGGCGAACATCCCGGAGTAGAAGCCCCCGATCTCGTCCTTGCCGCGCAGGTCGATGTCGTACGCGGGGATCCGGTAGACGCAGTCGTCGGTGAAGGTGGCGAGCACCGCGTCGACGTCATGGCGGTCCTCGGCCCGCAGGTGCTCCTGCACGAGCTCGAGCGGTGATCGCGGCATGGTCAGCGTCGTCCCCCGTCGGTGGGGATCACGACACCGGTGACGACGCGAGCCGCCACGGGGTCGGCGAGGTACACGTAGGCGCCGGCGTGGTCGGTCGGTGCAGGCACGACGCCCAGGACGTTGCCGTCGGCGATCACCTGGTCGCGGCCGACGCGCTGGTCGGCGGGGGTGGGCGTGCCCAGGGTCGGCGAGCCCGCGAAGCGCGTGCCGGTCGTGCCGCCCGGCGAGACGCCGTTGACCCGCACCTGCGGCGCGAGGTCGGCGGACAGGTGCGAGACCACGCCGCGCAGCGCCCACTTCGAGCTGCCGTAGAGGACGCCGCCGCCGGTGTTGTGGAAGGCGGACTCGGAGACGGTCACGGTGATCGAACCCGACGTCGCGGAGAGCCAGGCGTGGGCGGCGTTCGCCGCGACCAGCACGCTCAGCACGTTGGTCGACCAGATGTCCTGCGCTGCAGCGGTCAGCGCGGCGGGCGAGAGATCGCGAAGGCTCGCGAAGCTGTCGTGGACGCCGACGCAGCAGGTGAGCTGACCACAGGTCCGGCCCGTGGCCCGGGCTCGCGCCACCGCCTGCGCGAGCAGCCCGGTGCCGGTGGCGTCCCCGACGAGCACTTCCAACGGGCCCGAATGGCTGCGCCGCAAGGCATCGGCGCAGTCCGCCGATCGCTCCACCACCGTCACCGCAGCGCCCTCGGCGAGGTAGGCCTCGACCACGGCGCGCCCGATCCCCGACCCGCCGCCGGTGACCACCGCGGAGACGTCGGTCAGCCGACCGCTCATCCGCCCGGCTTCTCCGACAGCAGCTGGGTGATGATCTCGGGCGACTGGTAGCTGAGGCAGTCGAGCGCCACGGCGTCCAGCTGGATGCGCGTGCCGCGGCGCGGCGACCAGATGTCGAGGCGCACGCCGTTGCGGCTGCGCACCTGGGTCACCACCACGTCCGCGAACTCGTTCGACACCACGATCGGGCCGGCCGTGCTGCTCTCGGGCATGCGCCCGAGCAGCGTGCCCTCGGCGGGCCAGTCACCCACCTGGAAGAGGTGGTCCGAGCCGCCCGACTGCTCGTCAGGTGCGCCTGCGTCCGTCACGGTGCCTCCGCCTCGTCGGTCAGATGAAGATGGACAGGTTGTGCGCGTTGATCAGGGACTGGTCGATCGCGGCCCACCGGTGCACGATCTGCCAGCTGTCATCCACCTTGCGCAGGCGGTCCTTGCGCTGTGTCGAGAAGATGCTGGGCGTCGGGTCGTCCCCGCGGCTGCGGTAGATCAGGCAGTTGGAGTGCACGAGGTACTCGTCCGCGGTGTCGGTGGGCTCCACCAGCACGTTGGTCACGTAGTGCCGCGTCCGCGACGGCGGCTGCTCGGCCCACGCGAAGTCGGTCTCCAGCCGCTCGACCCGGAACTCCAGCGTGCGCTTGGTGTCGTCGAAGATCCGCGAGCTCGGCGAGAGCTCCCACTCCGCGAGCTTCTCGCGCGTGACGCGCACGGGGACCTCGTAGCGCGCGTCGTCCGCGAACGCCGTCAGCCAGTCACGGAACCGCCGCTCGTCGAGCGCCAGCGACTCCAGGTGCAGGAAGCGCTCGACCGAGTCGTGGACCTCGCGGTCGGCGAGCTCCCGGTGCAGGGCCATGTCACTCCCCTTCCATGTAGCGCGCCCACGTCGACCAGAGGTTGCGGAAGTTGTCCTCGGTGACGTACGGCTCGACGGCGTACCCCGGCCCCGGGAAGTCCGACAGCGGCTCGCGCTCGAGGCCCTGGATGTACGGGAAATCCACGTCGCGCGCCAGGGTGCTGCCGGTCATCTTGGTGACCTTGGTCCAGTTCTCGAAGTCGTCCTGCTCGAACGTGCCCGCCTGGCCGAACGCCAGGGTGTACGCCTGGTAGGCCGCCTCCTTGTACTCCGGCGAGGCGTCCTTCGGCACGAGGCACCACGACCACATCTCCATGCGGCCTGGGCCGACCGGGTGGTAGAGGCGCATCGTGCAGAACCGCACGCCCGGGTCGCCCGGCTCGAGGCTGAGCGGCTGGATCAGGAACGACAGGTTCGGGAACACCGAGCCCACCGCCGTCCGCGTCTTCGAGAACACCTCGAGCTGCTCGGGGCTGAGGCTCTCGTGCATCTGCTGCACGAGGTCGTCGGGGTAGCCGAAGAACGGCGGCATGCCGGGGGTGTGCCCCAGGCCGATGCCGTGACCCTTGCCCGGGATGTGCACCGCCCAGCCCTTGGAGTGGGTGGAACCGGACGACGGGAAGTACCCGAGGTGGAAGCCGAACTGGTGCGCCACCGGGGTGTGGTAGCCGTCACCCGAGAAGTTCTCGGTGCAGATCTTCCAGTCGGTCTCGGCCACCCAGTGGTCGGGCGGCCCGTGCACCTCGCTGCCGTTGACACCCTGCTTGAGGTAGATGTCGAGGTAGAACTGGAAGCCGCCCAGGTAGTCCTCGAGGCTCTCGGCGTCCGGGTCGAGCGTGCCGAAGATCAGGCCCGCGTAGCTCTCGACCCGCACCTTGACCAGACCGAACTGCTTGCGGTCGAGCTTCTTGTCGTACGCCTCGTTGAAGTACGGGACGCCGATCAGCTCGCCCGAGTTCTTGTAGACCCAGCCGTGGTACGAGCACCGGAAGTGCGAGGCGTTGCCCATCTCGGACTTGCACATCATGTTGCCGCGGTGCCGGCACATGTTGAGGTGCGCGTGCACCTCACCCTTCTCGTCGCGCGCCACGATGATGTTGTTGTTCGCGATGTAGCGGGTGACGTAGTCGCCCGGCTTGGGGATCTCCGTCTCGTGGGCCAGGAAGCACCACGCCTTGCCGAACACCTGAGTCAGCTCGCGCTCGAACACCTCACGATCGTTGAAGATGCGCGCGGGAACGCGCCCGGCGGGCACGCCCTCGCGCATCTCGTGGATCATCGAGTCCAGGTCGTGCGCCATGTCCGTCAGCTCCGCGCCGAGTGGGTCGCGCCGAACCGCTGCGCCACCTCGTCGATGACCTGCTTGTAGCGGGCGATGTGGTCCTTGGTGTCCTGGACGTGCTGCGCGGGCACGAGGTCCTCGGTG
>JBQCES010000152.1:0-4365 GCA_051960055.1 Angustibacter sp.
ACCACGCCGCCCACCACGCCGCCCACCACGCCGACGCCTCCCGCGCCGGCCCCGTCCGCGGCCACCACCACGTCGCTGACGCCCTACCAGGCCACCGTGCTGCGCACCGGCTCGCGCGGCGCCGCGGTGTCGGCGCTGCAGCACGCCCTGGGCCTGAAGGCCGACGGCGTCTTCGCCACCGCCACCGCCACCGCCGTCCGGCAGCTGCAGACCGCCAACCGGCTGGCGGCCACCGGTGTGGTCGACGCCCCGACCTGGGCCGCCCTCGAGCGCGCCGCCTACCCGCTGCTGCCCTACCGCACCACCGTGCTACGCCAGGGCTCGCGGGGCAGCGTCGTCATCGCGCTGCAGCGGGCGCTGCACGTCGCCGCCGACGGTGCCTTCGGCCCGAAGACCGCGGCGGCCCTGAAGGCCGCGCAGACTCGCGCGCGCCTGGGCGCCACCGGCGTCACGGACGTCGCCACCTGGGTCGCCGTCGAGCAGGCCGCCTACCCGCTGGGCCGCCCGCTCGTGCCCGCCGCCGCGACACCGACCACCACCGCGCCGAAGCCGCCTGCGCCGCCCGCTCCCACGCCGCCAGCGCCCCAGCCGGTCCCCACGCCGTCGTCGGCCCAGGCCCTGGCCACGACCACCAGCGTCTCGCCCTACACGTCGACCGTGCTGCGGCAGGGTTCGCACGGTTCCGCCGTCAAGGCACTGCAGCGCGCGCTGGGCATGGCGCACGTCGACGGCGCGTTCGGCCCGGTGACGGCGGCGACGGTGCGTTCGTTCCAGAAGTCACGGCACCTGCCGCAGACCGGCGTGGTCGACCGCCGCACGTGGGACGCCGCCGAGCGCGTCGCCCACCCCCTGCTGCCCTACCGCACGACGGTGCTGCGGCAGGGCTCGCGCGGCACCGCCGTGCGGGTGCTGCAGAACGCCCTGCACATCCCCGCGGACGGCGCCTTCGGTCCGCAGACCGCCGCGGCGGTCAAGGCGGCTCAGCGCAAGGGTCACGTCGCCGCCACCGGCACCGTCGCGACCCTCACCTGGGTCACGATCGAGAAGTCGGCGTTCCCCCTGGGGCGCAAGCGCTGGTGACCCGCTCGGCGGCCCACCGCTCGTTGAGCGCGCCGGAGTCGCCGTCGCGCACGAGCACCACTGAGCCGTCGACCGACCACGTCGCCAGCAGGTCGACGAGCAGCGCGCCGCCGTCCGCCCCGACGCGGGCGCCCGGTGAGGGCACGAGCGCGACCCGCTCGCCCTGCGACCAGCCGACCTCCGCGGCGCGCTGCGCGCACCGCTCGTCGAGCTCTCCGGCGGTGAGCGGCTCGCCGCCGGCCAGCAGCGCGTCGTCGCCGTCGTCCGGCTCGTCGAAGGGCTCGAAGACGTCGGGCTGGCTCAGCAGGTCGGCGGCCTCGTCGAGCGCGCCGTCCAGTGCGCGCCCGGACCAGCCCCGGGCCAGCGCCGGCAGGCTGACGGCCACGACGCGCGCTCCCGGCGCGATCGCGGTGTCCTGCGGCTGCTCCGTCACCACGGCGACGGCTCGCGAGTCCGGCTCGAGGGCGACCACGGCACCGACGCGCCACGCCGCCAGCGCCCAGTACACCGCCCGCCAGTGAGCGGGCAGGTCGATCACCACGACGTCACCGCGCTCGACACCGAGCTCGTCCGTCAGCAGGTTCGCGGCCTTGGCCACCCAGTTGGCGAGCACGCGGCCCGACAGCTCGATGCGCTCACCGCGGGTCGGCCCGTCGGCGTCGTCGTACCACGTGAGCCGCGGCCGGGTCGGGTCGCTGGCGGCGAGGGTCTGCGACAGGTCGGCGGCTCGGCTCATCGCCCGCTCACCGCCCGCCCTGACGGGCCCGGAGCTGCTCGCGGAAGGCCAGCGCCTGCTCGTACGACGGCAGCAGGCCGGCGTCCTTCGCCTGTGACAGCGTGGGCGCGGCGAGATCCTTGGGTGACAGCTGGGGGGTGACCGGACGCCCGAGCCGGTCGGTCGTCGGCCAGTCGATCGCGAGCTCGGGGCACAGCGGGTGCACGCCGTGCTCGCGGCCCGGCGCGTACGGCGCCGAGCACAGGTAGGCGAAGACCGCGCCGTCCGTCAGCGCCATGTAGGCGTGGCCCAGGCCCTCGCTGAGGTACAGCGCCACCCGGTCGACGTCGTCGAGCACGACGGCCTCGTGCTGGCCGAACGTCGGCGACCCCACGCGCAGGTCGACCACGACGTCGAGCACCGCACCGGCCGGGCACGTGACGTACTTGGCCTGGCTGGGCGGCAGCTCGGCGAAGTGCACGCCGCGCACGACGCCGGCCGCGGACGTCGAGATGTTGACCTGGGCCAGCTCGAGCGACTGCCCGGTCGCCTCGGCGAAGCTCGCCCCGGCGAACCACTCCAGGAACGTCCCGCGCTCGTCGGTGTGCTGGCGGGGGACGACCTTCCACGCGCCCTCGATCGACAGGGGGGTGATCTGCATGGCTGCGACACTATCCGCATGAGCGACGCGCACCCGGTGCCCCCTGCTGGCCCCGCCCTCGGCCGCTGGCTGCTCGTCGGAGGGCGCGGCATGCTCGGCCAGGACGTCGAGAGCGCCTTGCGCGCCGAGGGCGTCGAGCCCACGGTGGTGGGCAGCGCCGAGCTGGACGTCCGTGACGCGGCGGCGTGCGAGGCTGCGGTGCGCGGACACGACGTGGTCGTCAACTGCGCGGCCTACACGGCCGTCGACGACGCCGAGTCCGACGAGCCGGCGGCCTTCGCCGTCAACGCCCTCGGCGCCCACCACCTGGCGCTCGCGAGTGCGCGCCACGGCGCCCGGCTGGTGCACGTCTCCACCGACTACGTGTTCGCCGGCACCGCGTGCGAGCCCTACGCCGAGGACGCGCCCGTCGCGCCGCGCTCGGCCTACGGGCGCACCAAGCTGGCGGGGGAGTGGGCCGTGCGGGCATCCGGTGCGGACGCGCTCGTCGTCCGCACGGCCTGGCTCTACGGCGCGGGCGGCCGCTGCTTCCCGCGCACCATCGCGGGCGCGCTGTCGCAGCGCGACGTCCTCGACGTCGTCGCCGACCAGGTGGGCCAGCCCACGTGGACCGTCGACGTCGCGCGCGTCGTCGTCGACCTCGTGCGGGTGCAGGCGCCCGCCGGCACCTACCACGCGACGTCCGCGGGGCAGGGCACGTGGCACGACCTCGCCCAGGCGGTGGCCCGCGCCACGGGAGCCGATCCCGAGCGGGTGCGACCCACCACGTCCGAGCAGTTCGTCCGCCCCGCGCCCCGGCCGGCCTACTCGGTGCTCGGCCACGACGCGCTGCTGGCGGCCGGCGTGGAGCCGATCGGCCCGTGGCAGGAGCGGTTCGAGGTGGCCGCGCCGGCGGTGCTCGCCGGCTAGCGCAGCAGGCCGAGCAGGTACTCGCCGTAGCCCGACTTGGCCAGGGCCTCACCGCGCTCGCGCAGCTCGTCGTCGGTGAGGAAGCCCGCGCGCCACGCGACCTCCTCGGGGCAGCCGATCTTCAGCCCCTGTCGCGCCTCGATGACGCGCACGTACTCGCCGGCCGCCATGAGGGTGTCGAAGGTGCCGGTGTCGAGCCAGGCGGTGCCGCGGGGCAGCACCTCGACGGCCAAGTTGCCGCGCTCGAGGTAGGTGCGGTTGACGTCGGTGATCTCGTACTCGCCGCGCGCCGAGGGCTTCAGGCCGGCAGCGATCTCGAGCACGTCGTTGTCGTAGAAGTACAGCCCGGGGACGGCGTAGTCGCTGCGGGGGGCGGCCGGCTTCTCCTCGAGCGACACGGCGCGGCCCTCGGCGTCGAACTCGACCACGCCGTACGCCGTCGGGTCGCTCACGCGGTAGGCGTAGACGAGGCCGCCGGTCAGGGCGGTGTGGCGCCGCAGCTGGGTGCCGAGTCCAGGGCCGTAGAAGATGTTGTCGCCCAGCACGAGGGCGACCTTGTCGCTGCCCACGAAGTCGGCGCCGATGACGAAGGCCTGCGCGAGCCCGTCGGGGCTGGGCTGGGTGGCGAAGGTGATGGAGATGCCGAACTGCGAGCCGTCGCCCAGCAGCCGCTCGAACTGCGCCGCGTCGTGCGGGGTCGTGATGACCAGCACGTCCCGGATGCCTGCCATGATGAGCATGGAGAGCGGGTAGTAGATCATCGGTTTGTCGTAGACCGGCACGAGCTGCTTGCTGACGCCGAGGGTCACGGGGTGCAGCCTCGTCCCGGAGCCACCTGCCAAGATGATCCCGCGCATGGCGCCTGACCCTACCGCGCAGGTCCTCGAACACCACCCCGGAGGTTTCACCCGTGAAGGTCCTCGTCACCGGAGGGGCCGGCTTCATCGGCTCGCACTACGTGCGCAGCGCGGTGCAGGGGGTGTACCCGGGCCTCGCCGAC
>JBQCES010000153.1:0-12411 GCA_051960055.1 Angustibacter sp.
GTCGATCGCGTTCTCCGGCGAGGGCCAGCACCAGGATGCCGGCGCCAAGATGGTGCACGCGGCGCCGCACACGTCGTCGTCCATCATCAGCAAGTCGGTGGCCCGCGGCGGGGGTCGCACGTCGTACCGCGGCCTGGTGCAGGTGCTCGAGGGCGCCCACCACTCGGCGTCCACCGTGCGCTGCGACGCGCTGCTGGTCGACACGATCAGCCGGTCCGACACCTACCCGTACGTCGACGTCCGCGAGGACGACGTGTCGATGGGTCACGAGGCCACGGTCTCGAAGGTCAGCGAGGACCAGCTGTTCTACCTGATGTCGCGCGGCATGGCCGAGGACGAGGCGATGGCCATGATCGTGCGCGGCTTCGTCGAGCCCATCGCCCGCGAGCTGCCGATGGAGTACGCCCTGGAGCTCAACCGGCTCATCGAGCTGCAGATGGAGGGCGCGGTCGGCTGACGCCGCGCGACCCCCATCCCGTCACGACCACAGAAGCGGAGCACGAGCACCGGCATGACCGAGACGATCACCAGCCAGGCCGACGCGCCGGCGCAGCACGGCCTCAAGGCCCACTCGCACGGCGCGGGCACCTACCGCAGCGACGTCGTCCCCGACGCCTCGCGCGCGGAGCGGCGCACGTCGTTCGACGTCGCCGACTTCCCGATGCCCATGGGGCGCGAGGAGGAGTGGCGCTTCACGCCGATGGACCTGCTGCGCGGGGCCCTGGAGGAGCGCCCGTCCGCTGACGGTGCCCTGCAGGTCGAGATCGAGGCGGGCGAGGGTGTGCAGGTCGGCACCCTGGCGCCCGGTGAGGCCCCGCGGGGCACCGCCCTGGTGCCCGGCGACCGAGCCGCGGCCGTGGCCTCGGCGCAGACGCCGGACGCGCGGCACGTGCGTATCCCGGCGGACGCCGACCTCTCGGACCCGGTGCGCGTGACGCTGCGTGGGAGCCACGGACGCGCCAACAGCCACGTCGTGCTCGAGGCCGGGCGCCACTCGCGCGCCATCGTGGTCGTCGACCACGTGGGCACCGGCGAGCACGTCGGCAACCTCGAGATCGTCGCCGGTGACGGCGCCGACCTCACCGTCGTGAGCCTGCAGCGCTGGGACGACGACGCGATCCACCTCGGCCAGCAGGACGTCCTTGTGGGCCGCGACGCGCGGGTCAAGCACGTGGCCGTGACGCTGGGCGGCAAGGTCGTGCGGCTCAACGCGACGGTCCGGTACGCCGGGCCGGGCGGCGACGCCACGCTGCTCGGTGTCTACTTCGCCGACGCCGGCCAGCACCTCGAGCACCGCTCGTTCGTCGACCACTCGGCGCCCCACTGCCGCAGCCACGTCACGTACAAGGGCGCGCTGCAGGGCGAGACCGCGCGCACTGTCTGGGTCGGCGACGTCCTGATCCGCGCTGCCGCCGAGGGCACCGACACCTACGAGCTCAACCGCAACCTGGTGCTCACCGACGGCGCGCGCGCCGACTCGGTGCCGAACCTGGAGATCGAGACCGGTCAGATCGAGGGGGCCGGCCACGCCAGCGCCACCGGCCGCTTCGACGACGAGCAGCTGTTCTACCTGCAGGCCCGGGGCATCAGCGAGGTCGAGGCCCGTCGCCTCGTCGTGCGCGGCTTCTTCGCCGACCTGATCCACCAGATCGGCGTCCCGGATGTGCAGGAGCAGCTCATGGCGGCCATCGAGGCCGAGCTCGAGGGCGCGATGACGCAGCCGGCGGTGGTCGCGTGAGCTTCGAGCCCGCCGTGCACCTCGACGACCTGCCGGACGTCGGCGCGGTTCAGGTGGTCATCAACGACCAGCCCGTCAGCGTGGTGCGCGCCGAGGACGGCACGATCCACGCGATCGACGACACCTGCTCGCACGCCGAGGTCTCGCTGTCGGAGGGCGAGGTCGAGGACTGCACCATCGAGTGCTGGCTGCACGGCTCGCGCTTCGACCTGCGCACCGGCCAGCCGACCGCGCTGCCCGCGACCCAGCCGGTCGACGTCTACCCCGTGCGGGTTGAGGGTGACGTCGTGCACGTCGACGTCACCGCACCCCTGAACGCCCCCGGCAGCGACGCTGCCGCCACCACGAGCAAGGAGCACTGACGCATGGCCACCCTCGAGATCCGCGACCTGCACGTCAGCGTCGAGACCGAGCAGGGCACCAAGGAGATCCTGCGCGGCGTCGACCTGACCGTCCGGTCGGGTGAGACCCACGCGATCATGGGCCCCAACGGCTCGGGCAAGTCGACCCTGGCCTACTCCATCGCCGGTCACCCGAAGTACACCGTGACCTCTGGCACCGTGACCCTCGACGGCGAGGACGTCCTCGCGATGAGCGTCGACGAGCGCGCCCGCGCGGGTCTGTTCCTCGCCATGCAGTACCCGGTCGAGGTCCCCGGCGTCACTGTCGCGAACTTCCTGCGCACCGCCAAGACCGCGATCGACGGCGAGGCCCCGAAGCTGCGCACCTGGACCAAGGACGTCAAGGCCGCCATGGCCGAGCTGCGCATGGACCCGTCGTTCGCCGAGCGCAACGTCAACGAGGGCTTCTCCGGTGGTGAGAAGAAGCGCCACGAGATCCTGCAGATGGAGCTGCTGGGGCCCAAGTTCGCCGTCCTCGACGAGACCGACTCGGGCCTGGACGTCGACGCGCTGAAGATCGTGAGCGAGGGCGTCAACCGCGTGCGCGAGGGTGGCGAGGTCGGCGTGCTGCTGATCACCCACTACACGCGGATCCTGCGCTACATCAAGCCCGACCACGTGCACGTCTTCGTCGACGGTCGCATCGCCGAGGAGGGCGGCCCCGAGCTCGCCGAGCGCCTCGAGAACGAGGGCTACGACCGGTTCCTGCCGGCGAAGGCCTGACGATGAGCGCCGTCACGGCTGCCCCCGCCGTCGTGCCGGCCTCGGCCTTCACGGCCGACGAGCTCGCGCGCCTGCGCGCGGACTTCGCGATCCTGTCGCGCACGGTGCGCGGTGACCGCCCGCTGGTCTACCTCGACTCCGGTGCGACGTCGCAGAAGCCGCGCCAGGTGCTCGACGCCGAGCGGTCGTTCTATGAGCAGCACAACGCCGCCGTGCACCGCGGCGCGCACCAGCTCGCCGAGGAGGCCACCGACGCCTTCGAGGCGGCTCGCGCCGCGGTGGCCGGCTTCGTCGGCGTGCCGGCCGACGAGGTCGTGTTCACCAAGAACGCCACCGAGGCGATCAACCTCGTCGCCTACGCCCTGAGCAACGCGGCGACAGCCGGGCCCGAGGCCGCGCGCTTCGTCGTCGGCCCGGGCGACGAGATCGTGGTCACCGAGATGGAGCACCACGCCAACCTCGTGCCGTGGCAGGAGCTGTGCAAGCGCACCGGCGCGACGCTGCGCTGGCTCGGCCTGGACGACGACGGCCGGCTCGCGCTCGACGACCTCGAGCAGGTGGTCACCGACCGCACCAAGCTGGTGGCGTTCGTGCACGCCTCCAACGTGCTCGGCACCATCAACCCGGTGGCGCCGATCGTGGCGCGGGCCCGCGAGGTGGGTGCGCTGGTGCTGCTCGACGCCTGCCAGTCCGTACCGCACCTGCCGGTCGACCTCGCCGCCCTCGACGTCGACTTCGCGGCCTTCTCGGGTCACAAGATGCTCGGCCCGTCCGGAGTCGGTGTGCTGTGGGGCCGCAGCGACCTGCTGAACGCGATGCCGCCGTTCCTCACGGGCGGCTCGATGATCGAGATCGTGCGCATGGAGGGCTCGACCTACGCTCCGGCGCCGCAGCGCTTCGAGGCGGGGGTGCCGATGGCCGCCCAGGCCGTCGGGCTGCACGCGGCCGTCGAGTACCTGCGCGGGCTCGGGCCCGACGGCACGGGCATGGCGCGCGTCGCGGCCCACGAGCACCTGCTCACCGAGACCCTGCTGGCCGAGCTGGCCCAGCGCCCGTGGGTGCGGGTCGTCGGCCCCACCTCGATGCACGAGCGCGGGGGAGCGGTGTCGTTCGCCGTCGACGACGTGCACGCGCACGACGTGGGCCAGGTGCTCGACGACCTCGGCATCGCCGTGCGCGTGGGTCACCACTGCGCCTGGCCGCTGCACCGTCGCTACGGCGTCGCCGCCACCACGCGCGCGTCGTTCGGGCCGTACTCGACCCTCGACGAGGTCGGTGCCCTCGTGCGCGGCCTCGACCACGTCCGCACCGTCTTCGGAGCTGCCTGATGGACCTGTACCAGGAGCTCATCCTCGAGCACTCCAAGCGCCCGCACGGTGCCGGCCTGCGCGAGCCCTTCGACGCCGAGGTGCACCACGTCAACCCCACCTGCGGCGACGAGGTCACCTTGCGCGTGCACCTCGCCGCCGTCGACGGCGTGCCCGTGGTGCAGGACGTGTCGTACGACGCGATGGGCTGCGCCATCAGCACGGCGTCGACGTCGGTGCTGCACGACCTCGTCGTGGGCGAGCCCCTGGCCGAGGTCGAGCGGGTGCAGGAGGCCATGCGCGCCATGCTCACCAGCCGCGGCGCCGACGCCGGCGACGAGGACGTGCTCGGCGACGGCGTCGCGTTGGCCGGCGTCAGCAAGTACCCCGCACGCGTGAAGTGCGCGCTGCTCGGATGGATGGCGCTGCAGGACGCGTTGCACCGAGCAGCTGATCGAGAGCACCAGCCAGCGAAGGAGATCGCCCGATGACCGACACCGCGACCAGCACCGGCGGCACGCCGCCCACCGTGGCCGACGTCGAGGAGGCCCTGCACGACGTCGTCGACCCCGAGCTCGGCATCAACGTCGTCGACCTCGGCCTCGTCTACGGCGTCACGGTCGACCAGAACGCCCACGCCGTCATCGACATGACGCTCACCAGCGCGGCGTGCCCGCTCACCGACGTCATCGAGGACCAGGTCGGGCAGGCGCTCGACGGCCTCATCACCGGGCACCGCATCAACTGGGTCTGGATGCCGCCGTGGGGCCCGGACAAGATCACTGACGACGGCCGCGAGCAGCTGCGCGCGCTCGGCTTCAACCTCTGAGCGCTCCACACCAGGCGCCTCGACGCGTCGACGTCCCCCCGGAGCGGGTGCGGCGCTGGGTCGACGGCTTCGTCGAGCGTCACGGGCCCACGCAGGCCACGGTCGACGGCGGGGCGGTTCACCTGCTCGCCGCGGACGGGTCGACTGCGGAGCTGTCGCCGTTGCTGCCATTCGACGCCGACCCGCTCGCGCCGGACGCCGTCGACGCGCTGGTGCAGCACGTGCAGAGCCCGCCGTCGCCGCTCGTTGTCGTGCTGGTGCGCCGGGGCGGCTACGCCGTCGGCGTCGTGCGCGACGGGCGGCTGGCGGCGTCGAAGGTCGGCAGCCGGTACGTGCAGTCGCGCACCGCCGCCGGTGGCTGGTCGCAGCAGCGCTTCGCCCGGCGGCGTGACAACCAGGCGGCCGCCCTGCTCGACGCGGTGGGCGACGTCGTCGTCCGGCTCGCACTGGGGGACGACGGCCGCAGCGTCGAGGCCGGCACGTGCCTGGTCACGGGCGGCGACCGGGCGCTGGTCGACCAGCTGCTCTCCCAGTCGCGGCTGAGTGACCTGGCCGCCGTTCGCGTGCCGCGCCACCTCGATGTGCCCGATCCCCGCTCAGACGTGCTGCGCGACGCCGTGGTGCGGGCCCTCGCCGTCGAGGTGCAGGTCAGCAACGCCTGAGGCGCTTCAGCGCGTCGACCGTCGTGCCGACGTTGCCAGGATGTCCCCGCGACCGGCTGTGCATGTCAGCAAGGGCCTGGTCGGTGCCGTCGTCGGCCTGACGCTCCTCGCCGGGTGCGCCGGACCTGCGCCGCTCGAGTCCGTCCCGAGCGGGTCGGCGACCACCCTGGAGGTGCCCATGCCCGATGACCAGCCGTCCGATGACCAGCCGTCCGATGACCAGCTGTCCGATGACCAGCTGCCCGAGGCGGCTGCTGCCTTCACAGCGCACTTCTCCGATCCGGCGTACGAGGACCCGGCCGGTGAGTTCGCGCCGTTCGGCACGGACGAGGGCTCCGACATGCTCTACGAGTGGGCCGAGCGTCGCGACGAGCTCGGGCCCGACACGACGGTGGCCGACCTGATCGAGGGCGCCGGGATGGCGGAGGTCGCCGCCGGCCTGGACATTCCGGAGGAGGGTCGGATACCCCGCGCGGGCGGCCAGGTTGACGCCGCAGCGACCATCGTCGCTGCCGGTTTCACCCTCCTTCGCCTGTCGGGCCGCATCGACGATGACGGCAAGCAGCTGACGCTCACGGCACTCGACATCCTGATCCGCTACTACGACTCACCGCCCGAGCTCGTGCGCCAACGGGCCGACCTGGAGTCGTGGCGCGGCTGAGCGTCCCGCCTACCAGCCGCGGGTGCCCGGCGCGCCCTTGAACGGGCCGGTCACCCTGCTCGTGATCCAGCCGCCGTAGAAGTCGCCGGGCTGGGCGACGACGACCTCGCCGTCCACGGTGCACCGGTCCATGAGTCCGGGGTAGAAGGCCACGTGGCCGGACAGTGCCTCGTAGCCCGCGGTCGGCCGCGGGTAGTGCCACGCCGCGCGCGGGATCACCCGACCGTCCGAGCAGACGACATCGAAGTACGACGCGGTCCCCTTGTACTCGCACCACGTCGTGCCGGTCACCGGCCTCAGGACGCCGGGCACGACGTCGTCGAGCGGGACGTAGTAGACGGGTGGGTGGCTGGTCTCGAGCACCCGCAGCGTCCGGCGGCTGTCAGCCACGATCTGCGACCCGACCTCGACGACCACCCGCTCGGGCGACGGCACCACGATCGGCGGTCGCGGGTAGTCCCACACGGACTCGTCGTGCGCCCGGTCAGCGTCGTCTTCCACGAGTCCAGGATCGCCGTGCGGCGCAGCCGACGCGCAGGTCGCAACGATCCGGTCCCGCCTCCACACAGCATCTCCACCAGTGGTGGTTGCCGTGTCGGCGCAGGTGACGGACAGTGGAGACATGCTCGGTCTCTCCGCCCGGCACGCTCGCTGGGCCGCTCCCGTCGTGATCGCCGCCGCCGTCGCGGGTGGTGCGCAGGTGGCCGCCCAGGCCGCGAGCGGTCGTCCGGACCTTCCGTCCCTGACGGCACGCGACCTGCTGGTGAAGGTGCAGACGGCGAAGGTGTCGGCCCTCAGCGGCACTGTGCGCTCGACGACCGACCTCGGGGTGCCCGCGCTGCCGCAGCAGGGCGGTCTGGACTGGTCGTCGCTGCTCACCGGTACCCAGACGCTGCGGGTGTACCTCGACGGGCCACAGCGCCAGCGCGTCGACCTCGTCGGCACGCTCACGCAGGCCAGCATCGTGCACGACGACTCGACGCTGTGGACCTGGAACAGCACGACGCGCACCGTCACGCGCACCGCCCTGCCGGCGTCCGGCGGCGGGCGCTCGCCCGAGGCGCTTCCCGACGTGCCGGGCGCGCCCGGCGGCCTGGCCAAGGGGCTGCCACTCACACCGCAGCAGGCGGCTGAGCGGGCCCTAGCCGCCGTGTCGCCCAACACGACGGTGTCGGTGGGCCGCTCGGCCACGGTCGCCGGGCGTGACGCCTACGACCTGCGCCTGCAGCCGAAGGACGCCGCGAGCCTGGTGGGATCGGTCGACGTCTACGTCGACGCGCGCACCGGACTGGTGCTGCGCACCGTCGTGGCGCCCCGCAGTGGGGGTGCGGCGGCGGTCGACATCGGCTTCACCCGCCTCAGCCTCACGGCGCCGGCAGCCTCGACGTTCCGCTTCAGCCCGCCGCCGGGATCGTCGGTGCGTGACGTGCCGCTTCCCATGCAGCCGCATGGCAGCCCGAAGGCGACCGACAAGCCGTCGGTGCAGACGTTCGGCACCGGCTGGACCACGGTGGTCCGCATGACTGCGCCCACGCCAGCAGCCGGGTCGCAGAAGTCCACGGACCCGCTCGCCGGCGTGCTCCTGAGGGCGGCCCGCCCCGTACCGGCCGACCAGCTGCCCGGTGGTGGCCGGCTGCTCACGACCCGGCTGGTGAGCGTGCTGCTCACCCCCGACGGCCACCTCTACGTCGGCGCCGTCACGCCGGACGAGCTGATCCGCACGGCCCGCGCCGGCGGATGAGCGCGATCTCGACGACCGCTCTCACCAAGCGGTTCCGCGGGGGGCAGATCGCGGTCGACCACCTCGACCTGGACGTGCCCGAGGGCACGGTGTACGGCTTCCTGGGTCCGAACGGTTCGGGCAAGACGACGACGATCCGCATGGTGCTGGGTCTCATCTCGCCGACGTCGGGCGAGGTGTCGCTGCTGGGAGCCGCCATGCCCCGGGGCTGGCAGTCGACCCTGCCTCGCGTCGGTGCGCTGATCGAGGGACCGGCCTGTTACCCGTTCCTCACCGGCGCCGAGAACCTCGAGCGGCTCGATGCCGCCGACGCCACCGCGCCGCCTCGCACCCGGCGCGCCCGGATCGACGCGGCGCTCGAGCGCGTGGGGCTGAGTGCCGCACGCGACAAGCGTTATCGCGCCTACTCGCTGGGCATGCGGCAGCGGCTCGGTATCGCGGCGGCCCTGTTGCGCCCGCGCGACCTGCTGGTGCTCGACGAACCGACGAACGGGCTCGACCCGCAAGGCACCCGCGAGGTGCGCACGCTCGTGCGCGAGCTGGCGCACGAGGGCACCACGGTGTTCGTGTCGAGCCACCTGCTGGCCGAGGTCGAGCAGATCTGCACGCACGCCGCCGTCCTGTCGCGCGGCCGACTGGTCGCCGACGGCGAGGTCGAGCGGCTTCGGTCGGCCGTGAGCAGCCGCCTCGTCGTGACGACGCCCGACACCGAGCTGGGCGCGACGACGCTGGCTCGGTTGGGGTTCACCGACGTCGTCCGGCTCGACCACACGGTGAGCGCACCGGTGGGGCCGGTCGAGGTCGAGGTCGAGCGGGCGTGCGCTGAGCTCGTGGCGGCTGGCGTCCGGGTGCAGGGCCTGGTGGTCGAGCGGCCCTCACTCGAGGACGCCTTCGTGGCGCTGACGGGGGAGGGCTTCGATGTCGCGGGCTGAGGTCACGGCACCGGTCGGCCGCGCGGGGGCGCGAGACGACGGGTCCGCCGTCGGTGCGACCTGGCGCTTGCTGCGCAGCGAGCTCGGGCTGCTGCTCGGCCGCCTGCGGATCCGGGCGGGGCTCGTGGTGCTGGCCGCAGTGCCGGTGCTCATCGGCGTCGTCGTGCGCTCGTTCGGCGGACCGTCGAGCCCGACCGAGGGTCCGCCGTTCCTGTCGGACGTCACGCAGAACGGCCTGTTCATCGCCTTCACGGCCCTCACCGTCGAGCTGCCGCTGTTCCTGCCGCTCGCCATCGGCGTCGTGGCCGGCGACAGCATCGCCGGTGAGGCGCAGATGGGGACGCTGCGCTACCTGCTCGTGGCCCCCGCCGGGCGCACGCGACTGGTGCTGGTGAAGCTCGTGACCACGCTGGTCTTCGCGCTCGTCGCGGCCTTCACGGTGGCCGTGGTCGGCGGTGTCGTGGGCGCGCTGCTGTTCCCGTTGCGCGACGTGGCGTTGCTCTCGGGGGGCACCATCACGGCCGGCGACGCTCTCGTGCGCGGGCTCGGCGTGGCGGCGTACGTCGGCCTGTCACTGGCCGGCCTCGCCGCGATCGGCCTGTTCGTCTCGACGCTCACTGACGTGCCGATCGCCGCGATGGCGACCACCGTCGGGCTGGCGATCACCAGCCAGATCCTCGACGCCATCCCGCAGGTGTCGGCGATCCACCCGTGGCTGCCGACGCACTACTGGCTGGCGTTCGGTGACCTGCTGCGCCAGCCCGTGGAGACGTCGGTGATGCTGCAGGGCCTGGGGCTGCAGGCGGTCTACGTCGCGGTGTTCGGCGCGGCAGCCTGGGCCCGCATGACGACGCGCGACGTGCTCGCCTGAGGGCGCGGGCCGAGCCTCAGTCGTCGACGCCGCGCGCCGCCAGCGCCTCGCCGAGCCGGTCGGCGTGGCGCAGCGTGCGCAGCACCAGGGGCACGAGCAGTGCGCGCGGGCTGCGCTCGAGTCCACGGGCGCGCCGGGCGTCGCGGGCCTGCGCGAAGGTGTCGGCCAGCACGGGTACGGCCCGCACGGTGAGGGCGAGGGTGAGCCCGACCCGCTCCGGGTCGATCCCCAGTCGGCGCGCCGGTCGCAGCGCCCGCACGCACACGTCGAGCATGTCGGACACCCGCGTGGTGAGGGTGACGAGTGCGGCGCCCGCGACCGTGACGAGCATCGTGCCGACGACGACCACGACCTGCCGCCAGCCGCCGGTCCACCACTGCAAGGGCACCAGCAGCACCACGAACCACCGCATCGGCCACAGCTGGCCGGCCGCCACGGACGCCGGCACCCGCGCGAGCGCGTACCCGACCACGACGACGCCCGCCCCGACCGCGACGGCGAGCGGCTGGCGCACCAGCACCAGGGCCGTCGTCCCGGCGAGCAGCAGGGCCAGCAGCAGCCCGGCCGGCGCGCGGTGCAGCAGCGACGTGCCGGGCCGGTAGAGCCCGATCATGGCCCCGGCACCTGCATCAGCCCGCGGTAGCAGGTGATCGCCTCGTCGGGCGCGCCGTCGAACGCCACGCGGCCCTGGTCGACGACGATGACGCGGTCGTAGTCGGCCAGGAGCTCGAGGTGGTGGGTCACCATCACGACCTGCTGCGGCAGCGCTGCGACGAGCTCGGCGACCCGCAGGCTGTTGCGCAGGTCGAGCAAGGTCGTGGGCTCGTCGCAGACGAGCACCGAGGGCTCGGTGACGAGCACGGCGGCCAGGGCGAGCAGCTGCTTCTGGCCTCCGGAGAGCAGGTGGGCGGGCCGGTCGCCCAGTCCGGCCAGGCCGTACCGTTCGAGCGCAGCGGCTGCCAGCTGCTGGCGCTCTGCGCGGCTCAGTCGGCGCCGCCGCAGGGAGAACTCGACGTCCTCGGCCACGGTGGGCATGACGATCTGCGCGTCCGGGTCGGTGAAGACGAAACCCACCTGTTGGCGCACCGCCGCGCCGTCGCGGTGGGTGTCGAGGCCGTTCACCGTCACCGAACCCCGCGCGGGCAGCACGAGGCCGTTGAGCATCCGGGCCAGCGTCGACTTGCCTGAGCCGTTGGCGCCGACCACGCCGATCCGGCGTTCGGAGAGCTCGAGGTCGATGCCGTCGAGCACCACGGTGTCGCCGTAGGCGTGGTGGACGCCGCGGACCTGGATCATCCGACCCGCTCCACGAGCACGGCCACGCCCTGTCCGCCACCGACGGCGCACGTCGCCACCCCGAACCGCGGCCCGTCGAGGCGCACCATCCGGCTGAACAGGCGCACCACGAGCAGGGCGCCGCTCGCGCCCCACGGGTGGCCGAGCGCGATGGCTCCACCTTGCGTGCACACCACCTGCTCGCCCGGCCCGGCGAGCGGGTCCAGCCCCCAGGCGTCCGTGCACGCCAGCACCTGCGCGGCGAAGGCCTCGGTGATCTCCACTGCCCCGACGTCCGCCAGGGTGAGGTCGGCCGCGTCGAGCACCGCCTCGACGGCCGGAACAGGCCCCAACCCGGGCAACCGCGGGTCGACGCCGCTGGCCGCGACGGCGCGCACGGCGAGCCCGGGCACACCCCATCGCGCGCGCGTGGCCTCGTCCACGACGGCGACGGCAGCCGCGCCGTCGCTGATGCCGCACGAGTTGCCCGCGGTGGCCGTGCCGTCGGGGGTGAACGCGGGTCGGAACCGCGCCAGGCGGGCGTCGTCCAGGCCGGGTCGGGGGCGCTCGTCGCTCATGACGGCTCCGAGGGCCACGAGCTCGGGGGCGTAGACGCCGGCCGTCTGCGCGGCCACGGCGAGCGCGTGCGAGCGGGCGGCGTAGGCGTCCTGACGCTCGCGGGTCACGCCGTGGGCGACGGCGAGGGCGTCGGCCGCCTCACCCATGCCGGGGTCGCCGTACTCGTCCGGCGCGAAGCGGGCGCGGTCGTACGGCTCGCGGCCGCCGTCGGGGAGCAGCCGGGCTCGGGTGGGCGCGGTGCTGGCGCTCTCGCCGCCACCGGCGAGCACGAGACCACCGGCGGCGGCGACGCGGGTCGCGGCCTGCGCGATCGCTTCCAGGCCGCTGCCGCACTGGCGGTCGACCGTCACCCCGGGCACGTCGACGCCGAGACCCGCAGCCAGCGCCGCTACGCGGGCTGGGTCACCCCCCGGTCCCATGCAGTTGCCGAGCACCACCTCGTCGACGGGCGGTGCATCCGCGGCCGGGGAGACGTCCGCGACGAGCGCCTGCAGCACCGGCGCCGTCAGGGCCGTGACGTCGTAGGCCGCCAGCGACCGGCCCGTCGTGCCGACCGGCGTGCGGCGCGCCGCGACGACGACGGGAGAGCGCGCGTCACGGACGTCGTCGCTCAGGGTGAAGGCGGCTGGTGGCATCGCAGGTAAGCGTAGTTGGGCGGGAGGGGGGGTCGGCCTCACGACCGCGTCAGTGGC
>JBQCES010000154.1:0-4529 GCA_051960055.1 Angustibacter sp.
CGGTGCCCGCGCCGCCACGGCGACGACCGCGCGATCGAGAGGCCGTCGCTCGCGGCGTCACGCACGTCGGCGAGCTGCTGCTCGCTGGCCCGTGCGCGGTCGAGCGTGGCGTAGGCCAGGCCGGTGTCGCCCGTGGTGACGGCCCGGACGGCGTCGCGGCACCAGGCCGCGAAGTCGCCCATGAGCGAGGCGGCCTCCTCGCGGGGACGGCGCAGGGGCGAACCCGGCACCACCGCAGCGGCCACGAGCGCCACCGCGCCACCCACGACCGCGTCGAGCCAGCGGCCGAGCCCCGCCGCAGGTGCCGGCGCGAGGGTCGCCACGATCGACGACTGCACGCCCGCCTGGGTCACCAGCAGCGGGCCCGCATCGAGCAGCACCGCCAGCACCATAGCCACGGCCACGACCACGAGCACCTGCCACGCCCCGGTGCCGAAGACGTGCACGAACAGGTCGCCGATCAGCACGCCGAGCGCCACGCCCACGGTGACCTCGGCCACCCGCTGCAGCCGCTGCCGGTAGCTGAGGCCGAGGCTGACGATGGCGGCGACGGGCGCGAAGAACGGCTGCGGGTGGCCGAGCGCGAGGCGCGCGACACCCCACGCGACGGCGGCCGCCACCGCGCACTGGGCGATGTGCCAGCCGTAGCGGCGCAGCAGCCGGACGCGGTCGGACCAGCTGGAGACGGCGCGGCGCATGCACCCAGCCTGACGGGTCGGCCGTCAGCCTGCTCGGTCGGCCAGTGCGGCGAGCGCCTGCGTGAAGCAGGCCTCGGGCGGGCTGACCAGGCCGGCACCGACCTGTCCGGTGCCTGCCACCCGCCCCGCCATCCCGGTGTTGATCATCGGCAGCACGCCGGTGCGCACGACCGCGGTGACGTCGATGCCGGTGGGCGTGCCGCGGAACCCGAGCACCGGCACCTGGTACGCCGGGTGCTCGCCGAGCGTGATGTCGTACATCCGCCGGGTCGTGGCGATCGCGTCGTCCGCCTCGCCCCCGACGAAGCGCACGATGGCCGGGGCGGCGGCCATCGCGAAGCCGCCGATGCCTCCGGTCTCGGTGATGGCCGAGTCACCGATGTCGGGGTTGGCGTCGTCGGGCCCGAAGTCGCCGAGGAACAAGCCGTTCGGCGTGTTGGCCGGTGCGGTGAACCACTGCGACCCCGTGCCCGACACCTGGATGCCGAAGTCGGTGCCGTTGCGCGCCATGGCGACGACCATCGTCGCGCCGGGGACGTCGCGGGCGGCGTCCAGGGCGAGCTTGCAGGCCGGCATCACGAGGTTGAGGAAGAAGTGGTCGTTGCCGTTGCAGAAGCGCACGACGTCGGCGACGTCACCAGAGGGGGCACCGAGGTCGAGCAGCTCGGGCACCAGCTCGCGCACCAGCATCATGGTGCCCGCCCGGTTGCGGTTGTGGCCTTCGTCGCCCATCTGCAGCATCTGGGCGATGATCGACCGGACGTCGACCGGTCCGGCGCCGTCGACGCGTCGGCGCACCGCCTGCTGCAGCAGCGGCCCGAGCACGCGCGCCATCCACTGCAGCCGCTCGATCACCTCCGGGCCGTACGCGCCGTAGCGCAGCACCTTGCCGAGGCCCTCGTTGAGCGTGCAGAACGCCGTGCCGCCGTGCACCGGGTCGCGCAGCACGAACCCCCACATGGACGGTGAGATGACGCCGGCCATCGGGCCCACGGCGTGGTGGTGGTGGCAGGGGTCGAGCGTGATGCCGTCACCGGCCGCGAGCAGCGTCTCGGCCTGCTCCGGGGACGCCGCGAGGCCCTCGAGCACCATGGCGCCCATGAGCGCGCCTCGCAGCGGTCCGGACGCGCGGTCCCACGCGATCGGTGGCCCGGCGTGCAGGAACGTCCCGCGCTCGAGACCCAGCGCCTCGGACGCCGGCACGACGTCGACGAGCTCGGCGCCGGCGCCGAGCACGCGCTCCAGCGCGGTGCGGTTGGCCGCGTCACGGCGCGCGTCGGACATGACGGCGGACAGCGCACCGGCCACCGCGTCACCGCCGAGCGGTGGGCGCCAGTCGACCCGGTCGACCGTGACCGCCTGGTCGTCGAGCGCCTGCGCCAGCAGGTCGACGCCGACGGTGACGACGCTCGACGGCGCGCCGTCGCGCAGCCCACGCAACGCGCTCACGACAGCTCCTCCGTTCGCACGGCCTGCGCCGCGGCCCGGGCGGCCGCCGCGTTCGACAGGTACACCTGCGCTCCCGCCTCGGCCAGCCGGGCGGCCTGGCGCCCGAAGCCCTGCGGGTCGGCGGGGGTGCCGGTGAGTGAGACGACGACGGCCAGCTGGCTCGCGCCGTCCAGCGCCGACTCGATGGCCGGGCCCAGCTCGGCGGCGGGGTCGGGGTGTGACCCGTGGCCGAGCACGACGTCGAGCAGGATCGCGCCGACCCGGGGGTCGGCCGCCTCGACGGCCAGGCGCTCGTCGCGCAGCGAGGGGTCGATCATCGGGTGCGCGCGGCCCCGGGTGAGGGCGTCGTCGCCGAAGTCGACCATGGCGTGGTCGCTCCCGGCGTCCCAGCGGCCCGCCCCGCTGACGTCGAGCGCGAGCTCAGGTGACAGCGGGATGTTCGACCGGATCGAGCCGAGCAGCTCGCCGGCCACGAGCATCGCCTCGTCGCACAGCGTGCCGCCGCAGAACAGGCCGCGCAGGGCCCCGCCGGGGGAGCGCTGCTGCTCCGGACCCCATGTGGGCCACAGGCGCGTGCGCCCACCGAGCCGCTCGATCACCCGCTCCGCGGCCGAGGTCAGGTCGGGACGGCCCGCCCCCAGCGTCGCCCACTCGACGGCGAGACCGAGCTCGGCGGCCTGCTGCTCGAGCGCGTTGACGACATCGGGGTCGGCCGGCTTGCTCACCACCACCACGAGCTCGGTGCCGGCGTCGGCGGCGAGGGCCGCCAGGGCCTGGCGGGCCGAGCGCCCGCCGACCGCCGCGGACAGGTCGCGGCCGCCCAGGCCGAGGCAGTGCCGCACGCCCACACCGCCGTGGGCGAGCAGAGCCATGAGGTGCTGCGCCCCGGTGCCCGAGGCGGCGACGAGCGAGACAGGTCCGGGCTCGACGACGTTCGCGAAGCCGAGACCGACGCCGCCGACGACCGCGGTGCCGCAGTCGGGACCCATCACGAGGACGTCGTGCGCTGCCGCGGCGTCCTTGAGCGCGATCTCCTCCTCGACGGTCACGTTGTCGCTGAACACCATGACGCTCGATCCGGAGGTGACGGCGTCCATCGCCTCGGCCAGCGCGAAGGGGCCGGGCACCGACACGACGACCACGTCAGAAGCCTTGCGCTGCAATGCGATCCCGGTGGTGCGCGGCGGCTCGGCGGTGCTGGCGCCAGTGCCCTCGGAGCGCGCGGTGAGGGCGGCGTCGACCGCAGTCAGGCCCGCCGCCACCGCAGCCTCGTCGTCGGTGCGCAGGGCCACCACGAGGTCGGACGCACCGATGCCGGGCGGCAGCGTGAAACCCATGCCCTGCAACACATCCAGGTTGAGTGGCGTGCCCATCGCCACCTGCGCGGCGACGACACCGTCGACGCTCGCCACGCTGCGGCTGGCCTGCATCAGGGTCACTGAGTCGTGGTAGGCGCCGGTGCGCACCTCGACGTGCTCGTGGCTCATGCCGCCACCGCCTCACGCGCGCCCCGCCAGGCCTGGTGCAGGACGCTCACCCCCTGGAGCGTGGCGCGTCCGGACGTCGCTCCCAGCCGTTCTACCTGCGCCGCCGAGTCGGCGCTCGGTGACGCGAGGTGCCGCACGAGCACCGACGCGGCGTAGCCGAGGGCGGCGGCGCGCAGGAGCTCGGCCGACAGCACGGTCGTACGGGCGGGGGCGCACTGCGCAACGCGCGTAGCCAGCGCCTCGACGTCCGCGAGCCGGCTGGGCGTGGCCAGGGCCCGGGCGGCGAGCAGGAGCCCGGCGACGGCGTCGTCGGCGTCCGGGGTCGACCCGCGGCCGCGCCCGAGCACGCTCATGAGCCGGTCACTGGCCGCGTCGAGGTCGCCGGCCACCAGCGCCCCGGCGCCCTCCTGCAGGGCGTGCCGGGTGTCGCCGTCGAGCACGCGCGCGGTGGGCTGCTCCGCCAGCGGCTCGGCGCCGGCGCCGGCGCGCACGCGGGTGGGCTCCCACCAGCGGACGACGGTAACGGTGTGGTCACTCAGCACTACCCGGCCGTCCCCGACGATTGCGGGTTCGCCGTCGAACAGCGCGGGGTCGAGGCGCGGCACGACCACGGAGCACGGCAGGGTCCGCGGGCCCGCGGCGCGCACGAGCACGACCAGCCTCCCGGCGACCTCGACGGCGGCACGGTCAGGCCCGACACGGCGGGCCGTGCCGGGGCGCGGCGGGCCGGTGAGCAGGTCGTGGACGTGCGTCGACGCGGCACCAACCTGCGGATTCATGGCCACGACGCTATCCAGGCTCCTACGCTGCCCACATGACGAGAGTTGCCGAAGATCGTCTCGCGCTCGGGTCCGGCTTGCCGACGCAGGGACGCGGCCCGAGCCTGGAGCCGGCC
>JBQCES010000155.1:0-15857 GCA_051960055.1 Angustibacter sp.
CAGGCCCTCACCCGCGCCCGCGACGTCGCGGACGCCGGGCTCGAGGCCGAGACGCTGCGCTACCTGTCGATGCTCTCCGGGAACCAGGGTGAGTACGACACGGCGCTCCAGCTCCTCCACCAGGCCGAGGAGCTGCTGCGCGAGTCCGGCGACACCGAGGCGCGCAGCGTCGTCCTGGCCCAGCGCGGGACGGCGCTGTTCCAGCTCGGTCGGTACGCCGAGGCGCAGGCGGTGCTCGAGCAGGCTCTGCCGGTGTTCCGGCTGTCCGGGCACCGTTACCGCGTCGGCATCACGCTGGGCAACCTGGGCAGCACCGGCTTGATGCTGCGACGACTCGCCGAGGCGCGTCAGTGGTGCGAGGAGGCGGTCGAGATCTCTTCGGCGCTCGACGACCGCGAGAGCCTGGCGACGAACCTCGACGTGCTCGGGCAGCTGGACGTCGTCCTGGGTCGGTGGAACGCCGCGGCCCAGCGGCTGCGCACCGCGCTGCAGATCGCGCGGACCATCCCCGCTGCCGCGCTGGAGACGGACTGCCTCGCCTGGCTGGGTGAGGTGGAGCTGGCGCGGGGGTCGGTCGACGAGGCGCTCGCCCTCGCCCAGCAGGCCGCTGCAGTAGCCGAGGAGGCCGAGCTGGTCATGGAGGCGGGCACGGCCGACCTCGCGCTCGGCCGCGTCGCCACCGCGGCCGGCCGGCTCGACCTGGCCCAGGAGGCGCTGGAACGAGCGGTGCGCCGCTTCCGGGGCCTCGGGCTCGAGGCGGCTGCTCGTGAGGGCGAGGCCGGGCTGGCCGCGGTCGACGTGGCCCGCGCCGCGTGGCCGTCAGCTCTGCACCGGGTCGAGGCCCTGCTGCCGCACCTCGACGTCGAGGGCCTCGGCGGCAGCTACCGCCCGGAGCTCGTGCTGGAGACGTGCTGGGAGGTGTTGCAGCACCAGGGCGACCCACGGGCCGCTGACGTCGCGCGCCGCGGCCGCGACTACCTGGAGGCGACCGCTCGCGTCGTCGGGGACGACCGGCTCGCCGCCGAGTACCTCAGCGAAGCGACCCGGGCGCGTCTGCTGCGGCGGAGCGCGCCGCGCGGGTGAGGCGCGGCGCCTCGACCATCACGGGGGCACTGGGCCGCCCCAGGTACACCGCGGCCAGGAGGACGAGGTCGGCCACCGCCAGCAGGGTGCCCGGCCCCTCGTGGCCGCCCGTGATCAGCCGGCTGGCCACGACGAACACGACGAGCACGATCGCCACGCCCAGCACCTGCCGCAGCCGCTCGGTGACCGCGGTGCTGCGGGCGAGCGTGCGCTCCATCGCCATGCGGTGCTCGGACTGCTGCTCGAGCATCCGGATGATGCGGTCGGCGGCGCCGGGCAGCACGTGCTCGTAGGCCTCCACCGTGTCGGCGGGCGGCAGCTCGCCGTCGATGACCTCGACGGGCTCGGTGGCGGGATCGCCGTCATGGGCGGCGACCCGGCCGGACAGCGGGTGGCTCATGGTCACGACGCTAGCCCGGAGCCGGCGCCGCCGCGCGGTGAGCCGTCTGCGCTACTGGCCTCTGCTGCCCTTCACTGCCCCATGGCGTGCGCGCCGCCGTCGACGTGCACCATCTCGCCGGTGGTGGCCGGGAACCAGTCCGACAGCAGCGCGCAGCAGGCACGCGCGGTCGGCTCGGCGTCGCGGACGTCCCAGCCGAGCGGTGCCCGCTCACCCCAGGTGTTCTCGAAGGTCTCGAACGCGGGGATGCTCTTGGCCGCGGTGGTGCGGATCGGGCCGGCGGCGACGAGGTTCACGCGCACGCCCTTCGGGCCGAGGTCGCGGGCCAGGTACCGCGAGGTCGACTCGAAGGCCGCCTTGGCGACGCCCATCCAGTCGTAGACGGGCCAGGCGAAGCGCGCGTCGAAGGTCAGCCCCACGACGCTGCCGCCGTTCGGCATCAGCGGGAGCGCCGCCACGGCCAACGCCTTGAGCGAGTAGGCCGACACGTGCAGCGCGGTCGACACGTCGTCCCACGACGCGCCGAGGAAGTCGAACGCGCCCTGCGGCGCGAAGCCGATGGAGTGCAGGACGCCGTCGAGGCCGTCGACGTGCTCGCCGAGGCGCTCGGCCAGCGTCGCCAGGTGCTCGTCGTCCTGGACGTCGAGCTCGACCACCGGCGGCGTGGTGGGCAGGCGCTTGGCGATGGCCTGCGTGATCTTCATGGTGCGGCCGAACGACGTGAGGACGACCTCCGCGCCCTCCTGCTGGGCGATGCGCGCGACGTGGAACGCGATGGAGGAGTCCATCAGCACGCCGGTCACCAGCAGCCGCTTGCCCTCGAGGATGCCCATGTCAGTGCCCCATTCCCAGTCCGCCGTCCACCGGGACGACCGCTCCGCTGATGTACCCAGCACCCTCGCTGGCGAGGAACCGCACGGCCTGCGCGACCTCGTCGGGCTGCGCGAACCGCCCGGCTGGGATCGCCGCCAGGTAGGCCTGCTGCTGCGCCTCGGGCAGCGCCGCCGTCATGTCGGTCTGCACGAACCCTGGCGCGACGACGTTGGCCGTGATGCCGCGGCCGCCGAGCTCGCGGGTGATCGAGCGGGCCAGGCCGACGAGGCCGGCCTTGCTGGCCGCGTAGTTGGCCTGCCCCGGCGACCCGTAGAGGCCCACGACGCTCGAGATGAGGATGATGCGTCCACGCCGCAGCCGGATCATGCCCTTGCTGGCCCGGCGCGCGCACCGGAAGGCGCCGGCCAGGTTGGTGTCGACGACCGAGGCGAACTCGTCGTCGGTCATCCGCATCAGCAGCGTGTCGTGCGTGATGCCCGCGTTGGCCACGACCACCTCGACCGGTCCGTGCGCCTGCTCCACCTCGGTGAACGCGGCGTCGACGCTCGCGGTGTCGGTGACGTCGCACCGCACGGCCAGGACGCCCGTCCCCTCGAGCTCGCTCGGCAGCTCGCCCGAGCGGCTGGTGACGGCGACGCGGTCGCCGTCGGCCGCCAGGGCTCGGGCGATGGCCAGCCCGATGCCCCGGTTGCCGCCCGTGACGAGCACGCTGCGGCCGGACGACGGCTCACGCTCCGCCGTAGGGGAGGTCGTCGTGGAGGTCATGGCCGGACGCTATCGGCTACCCACGGGTATCCCCCAAACGGACGCGACGCGAGTGACAAACCGGTACGTGGTGGCGTCGGTCGTGGGTAGGGTCGCCCCCGTGACGAGCCGATCCGTGGACGACGACTTCCGGGCCCTCCCCCTGCAGCAGCTGGCCGATGCCGCGTTGCAGCGGGCGCGAGATCTGGGTGCAGAGCACGCCGACCTGCGCGTCGAGCGTGTGCGCGAGAGCGACCTGCGGCTGCACGACGCCCAGCGCGCGGGCGGTGGTGACTCGACCGACTCCGGGCTGGCGGTGCGGGTCGTCGTCGACGGCACGTGGGGGTTCTCGGCGGCTGCCGACCTGACCACCGAGGCGGCCGTCGAGGCCACGACCCGGGCGGTGGAGCTGGCCCGGGTGTCGCGGCCGCTGTCGACCGAGCGCGTCGAGCTGGCACCCGAGCCGGCGCACACCGGCGAGTGGGTGTCGGCCTACGGCATCGACCCCTTCGACATCCCCGACTCCGACAAGGCCGAGCTGTTCGAGACGTGGTCGCGCCAGCTGCTGGAGGCCGGGCTCAACCACGTCGACGCCGAGTTCGGTGCCGTGAAGGAGCAGAAGTTCTACGCCGACCTGCACGGCACCATGACGACGCAGCAGCGCGTGCGGGTGCAGCCGGTGATCACCGGGGTCGTCGTCACCGGTGACGGCGTCGAGACCATGCGCACCCTCGCCCCGCCCGTCGGCCGCGGCTGGGAGTACGTCGTCGGCACGGCAGCCGACGGCGCGTGGGACTGGGCCGCCGAGATCGCCGCGCTGCCGGGCCTGGCGGTCGAGAAGCTCAAGGCTCCGTCGGTCGAGGCCGGTCGGTACGACCTCGTGATCGACCCGAGCAACCTGTGGCTGACGATCCACGAGTCGATCGGCCACGCCACCGAGCTCGACCGCGCGCTCGGGTACGAGGCGGCCTACGCGGGCATGTCGTTCGCGACGCCCGACCAGCTCGGCAGCCTGCGCTACGGCACGCCGCTGATGCACGTCACCGGCGACCGCACCGTCGAGCACGGTCTGGCCACCACCGGCTGGGACGACGAGGGTGTCGACACGACGCAGTTCGACATCGTGCGCGACGGCACGCTCGTCGGCTACCAGCTCGACCGCCGCATCGCCCGGCTCACCGGCCAGGAGCGCTCGAACGGCTGCGCCTTCGCCGACTCCTACGCGCACGTGCCGATCCAGCGCATGGCCAACGTCAGCCTGCAGCCGGCGCCGGACGGTCCCTCGACCGAGGAGATCATCGCCGGCGTCGAGCGCGGCATCTACGTCGTCGGCGACAAGTCGTGGTCGATCGACATGCAGCGCTACAACTTCCAGTTCACCGGGCAGCGGTTCTACCGCATCGAGAACGGCCGGCTCGCCGGCATGGTCAAGGACGTGGCCTACCAGGCCACGACCACCGACTTCTGGGGCTCGATGGCCGTCGTCGGCGGCCCGCAGACGTGGGTGCTCGGGGGCGCGTTCAACTGCGGCAAGGGCCAGCCGGGGCAGGTGGCCGCGGTGAGCCACGGCTGCCCGAGCGCCCTGTTCACCGACGTACGGATCCTGAACACGACCCAGGAGGGCCAGGCATGAGCGAGCGCACCCACCCCGGCGAGCTCGCGGAGCGGGCGCTCGCGGCCGCCACCGGGCCCTGCGTGGTGCTCGTCGGCGCCCACCAGCAGGCCAACCTGCGCTGGGCCGCCAACACGCTCACGACGAACGGCATCACGTCGGGGCAGGACGTCAGCGTCATCGCGGTGCACGACGGCACGCGCGTGGGCGCCGTCACGCGCAGCGGCGTGGGGCCGGACGACGTCGCCGCGCTCGTCGCCGACGCCGAGGCCGCCGCCCGCTCCGCGTCGCCGTCCGAGGACGCCGCCGAGCTCGTGGCCGGGTCGGCGTCCGACGCGTTCGCCACGCCCGCGGCCGAGGTGAGCGCCTCGGACCTGGGCGGCCTGGCCCAGGGCCTCGGTGCCGCGCTGGACGCCGCTCGGTCGGCCGAGCAGGAGCTCTTCGGCTTCGCCGAGTACACGACCCGCACGACGTACCTCGCCTCGAGCACCGGCCTGCGCGCGCGCCACGAGCAGCCCAGCGCCGTCGTCCAGCTCAACGGCAAGTCGCACGGGCGCTCGCGCTCGGCGTGGGCCGGTGCGGGCGGGCGCTCGCTCGACGACGTCGACGTCGCCGCCCTGGCGGCCGAGGTCACCGAGCGGCTGGGCTGGCAGGCGCGGCGCATCGACGTCGAGGCGGGCCGCTACGACACCGTGCTGCCGCCGTCCGCGGTGGCCGACCTCATGCTCTACGCCTACTTCTCCGCGGACGCGCGCTCGGCCCACGAGGGCCGGTCGGTGTTCGGCCGCAAGGGCGGTGGCACGCGGGTGGGCGACCAGCTGTCGTCGCACCCGCTGAGCCTGCGCAGCGACCCGCACGCCACCGGTCTGGAGTCGGCGGCCACGGTGATGACGGCGTCGAGCTCGCCCATGGCGTCGGTGTTCGACAACGGGCTGCCGATCGAGGCGGTGTCGTGGATCGACGGCGGCGTGCTGCGTGCGCTGCCCACCACCCGCCACTCGGCGCAGCTGGCCGGCCTGGCGAACACGCCCGGCACCGACAACCTGCTGCTCGACGTCCAGGGCGGCTCCGGCTCGGCGCTCGACCTGGTGACCGGCCTCGACGACGGCCTGCTCATGACCTGCCTGTGGTACATCCGCGAGGTCGACCCGCAGACCCTGCTGCTGACGGGGCTGACCCGCGACGGCGTGTACAAGGTCGAGGGCGGCGAGGTGGTGGGTGCGGTGACGAACTTCCGGTTCAACGAGTCGCCGGTCGACCTGCTCGACCGCATCGAGGCCGCCGGCCGCACCGTGCCGACGCTCGGCCGCGAGTTCGGCGACTACCTGCCGCGCACCGCGATGCCGGCCCTGCGCGTCCGCGGGTTCAACTGCTCCAGCGTGAGCCAGGCCTCCTGACGCTGATCACGTTCAGTGGGTGACACTCCGCATGTCGAGGGTTGTACCCCTCGACAAGCGGACTGAACCCTCGACCAGCACCAACCGCGCCCGCCGTGGCAGGCTCACGAACCGACGCGTACCGTCGTGACGTGACACGGCAGCGACGGCCGGTCGAGGTGCACACCATCACCAACGCCCAGGCCTCCCACGACGTCGACCTCGCGCAGCGGATGCGCAAGTACCTCGTCTCCATGTCGGTGCGCACCGTCTGCTTCATCCTCGCCGTGGTGTTCGACGGGTGGCTGCGCTGGGTGTTCGCCGTCGCCGCGATCCTGCTGCCGTACGTCGCGGTCGTCGTCGCGAACGCGGGGCCGAAGAGGCAGCCCGGCCACGGCGGTTACGTGCCCGAGAAGCCTGCCCTCGAGGGCCACCGGCATGGCACGCTGGGGCCGTGACCGCCGACGACGAGCCGGCCTACGTCCCGGACCTGGTGTGCAGCGCCAAGGGCTGCCGGACGCCGGCCGTCTGGGCCTTGCGCTGGAACAACCCGAAGCTGCACCCTCCGGAGCGGCGCAAGACCTGGCTGGCCTGCGACGGGCACCGCGAGAGCCTCGGCGACTTCCTGTCGGTGCGCGGCTTCCTGCGCGAGGTCGTCCCCGCCAGCACGCTCGCTGAGGAGCGGTCCTAGCCGCCGATCGCCGACATCGGCCTGGCCGGCTGCAGGAACGACGGGTCGTCGATGCCGTGACCGGCCTTCTTGACCGCCATCAGCCGCACCATCTGCTCGGCCAGCTCGGCGTCACTCGCACCCGACCGCAACGGCGTGCGCAGGTCGTGCTCACTGCGGGCGAACAGGCACGAGCGCAGCTGGCCGTCAGCGGTCAGTCGCATGCGGTCGCAGGCGCCGCAGAAGGGCTGCGACACGCTGGCGATCACGCCGACGACGGCTGGGCCGCCGTCGACCAGCCAGGTCTCGGCGGGCGCGCTCCCCCGCACGTCGGCGCCCAGCGGGGTGAGGGTGAACCGCTCACCGAGCCGCTCGAGGATCTCGGCCTGGGTCACCATGGTCGAGCGGTCCCAGCGGTGGTCGGCGTCGAGCGGCATCTGCTCGATGAAGCGCAGCTCGTAACCGCGGTCGAGGCACCACTGCAGCAGGTCGGCGACCGAGTCGTCGTTCACGCCGCGCATGGCGACGGCGTTGACCTTCACCGGCTCCAGACCGGCGTCCGCTGCTGCCTGTAGGCCCTTGACGACGTCGTCGAGCCGGTCGCGCCGGGTCAGGCGAGTGAACGCGTCGCGGTTGATCGTGTCGAGCGAGACGTTCACGCGGTCGAGCCCGGCGTCCTTGAGCGGCTGCGCCAGCCGGTCGAGGCCGAGGCCGTTGGTGGTCATGGCGATGCGCGGGCGTGGGTGCAGCGCGGCTATCTGCGCCACCAGTTCGGGCAGCCCGCGACGCAGCAGCGGCTCTCCCCCGGTGAGGCGCACGGAGCGGATGCCGAGATCGACGGCGATACCGATGACGCGCGTCAGCTCCTCGAACGTCAGCAGCTCCGGCTTGGGCAACCAGTCGAGGCCCTCGGCGGGCATGCAGTACGTGCACCACAGGTTGCAGCGGTCGGTGACCGACACCCGCAGGTCGGTGGCGACACGGCCGAAGGCGTCGACCAGCGCCCCGGCTGCGGGATCGGTGGTGGTCGGCACGGCTTCACCCTACGTCCCCGGCGCTCGGCGCGCCGCTGTGGCCGGTTACCGTCGTGACGTGTCCGGCTTCTGGCTCCGCCACCGCCAGACCGTCGGCGTGGGGGTGCTGGCGGTGCTGGTCGCGCTCGCGTGCGTGGCGCTCGGCCGGTGGCAGTGGCACCGGTTCCACGACAAGCACGACCGCAAGCAGCTCGTCCAGCGCAACTACGACACCGCCCCGGTGCCGCTGAGCCAGCTGCTCGCCTCGCCGGGCGCCCCGTTCCGGCCGGACCTGCAGTGGCGCCAGGTGCGCGTGACGGGCCGGTACGACGTCGCAGCCACCACGCTCGTCCGCAACCGCCCGCACGACGTCGGCGGCTCGCCCACCTTCGGGTACGAGGTGCTCGTGCCGCTCGTGCTCGACGACGGCAGCGCGCTGCTCATCGACCGCGGCTGGATCCCGAGCGGCACGGCCGGCAGCGCACCCGGTGAGCGGCCCGACGTGGTCCCGGCGCCTCCAGGCGGCCAGGTGGGCGTCGTCGCCCGCCTACGGCCCAGCGAGCCGCGGCGGCCGGGACGCACACCGCCGGGCCAGGTCGGCAGCATCGCCGTGAGCCAGGTGGCCGAGCTCACCGGCCTGCGCCTGTACCCGGGGTACGGCGCCCTCCTGAGCGAGTCACCGGCCCCTGCCCAGGCGCTCACGCCGCTCGGGCCGCCGCAGCTCGACGGCGGTGAGGGCATCAACGCCTCGTACGCCGTCCAGTGGTGGATCTTCGCGGTACTGGCCCTGCTCTTCCCCTTCTGGCTGCGGCGACGCCGAGCCGCCGAGGCGGACGCTGCCGCCCAGCCGGCAGGTTCTGACACACCGCTGGCCCCCACCGCCGCGCGCCGACGCCGGATCTGGGACGACGAGGACGAGTGACGTCAGGTCCGGGCGCGCCCGAGTAACCGCTCGATGACACACTGTGGGCCATGGATCTGGGACTCACCGACCGCGCCTACATCGTCACCGGCGCCTCTAGCGGCCTCGGCCGCGCCACCGCCGAGCAGCTGCTGGCCGAGGGGGCCCGGCTGCTGGTGTGCAGCCGCGACGCGGAGCGGCTGGAGGAGCTGGCGAAGGCGGGGGCGCCCGGTCAGGTGATGGTCATCCCCGGCGACCTCGGTGACCCCGAGCTCGCCGAGCGGCTCGTGGCGGCTGCCGTCGCGCGCTTCGGCCGGCTCGACGGCGCGCTCATCAGCGTGGGCGGGCCGCCGGCGGGTAGCAGCGACCAGATCACCGACGACCAGTGGCGGGCGGCGTTCGAGACGGTGTTCCTGGGGCCGGCTCGGCTCGCGCGGGCCGTGGCCGACGCGGCCTCGGTGGAGGGCTCGTCGATCCTGTTCGTGCTGTCGACGTCGGTGCGCACGCCGATCCCCGGCCTGGCGACGTCG
Organism: Angustibacter sp.; assembly: GCA_051960055.1. Lineage (GTDB taxonomy): Bacteria > Actinomycetota > Actinomycetes > Actinomycetales > Angustibacteraceae > Angustibacter. Next base: position 9,164 of record JBQCES010000155.1, read on the forward strand.
AACGGGCTGCGCCCGGGGCTCGCCATGCTGGCCAAGACGATGGCGGACGAGAACGGCCCGCGGGCCGTGCGGGTCAACGCGCTGCTGCCGGGCCGCATCGACACCGACCGTGTGCGCCAGCTCGACGAGTCCACCGGGCGGCCGGCGTCCGCGCGCCGTGACAACGAGGGCGCGATCCCCCTGCGCCGCTACGGCCGGCCCGACGAGTTCGGCCGCGTCGCGGCGTTCGTGCTGTCACCGGCCGCCTCGTACCTCACCGGCACGGTGGTCCCGGTGGACGGCGGCGCCACCCGCGCGCTCTGACCGCGATGGCGCTGCTCCCCCCGACGCTGACGGCGGCCCGCCTGCGGCTGCGCCCCGTGGCCGACCGCGACGCCGATGCGCTCTTCGCGCTGCACCGCGACGCGCGGGTGCTCCGGTACTGGGACGCCCCGCCGTGGACCGACCGCGCACGGGCCGAGGGGTTCATCCGCGCGAGCCGGCAGCTGGCGGACGACGGAACCGGCGTCCGGCTCGCGGTCGAGCGCACCGCCGACGCCGCCTTCATCGGCTGGTGCAGCCTCACCCGCTGGAACCCCGACTACCGCAGCGCCGCGATCGGCTACTGCTACGCCGAGGCGGCGTGGGGGCAGGGCTATGCCACCGAGGCAGCGCGCGCCGTGCTCACATGGGCCTTCGACACGCTCGACCTGAATCGCGTGCAGGCCGAGACCGACACCCGCAACCTCGCGTCGGCGCGGGTGCTCGAGAAGCTCGGGTTCGTGCGCGAGGGCACGCTGCGCGAGGACTGCGTCGTCGACGGTGACGTCTCCGACTCGTGGGTCTACGGGCTGCTCAGGCGGGAGTGGCGGCCGTCGTGACCGCGCCTGGCTCCTGCTGGGCGAACTGGGTGCGGTACAGGTCGGCGTAGTGACCGCCCGCGGCGAGCAGGTCGTCGTGGCTGCCCCGCTCGACGACCTGGCCGTCGTCGATCACGAGGATCTCGTCGGCGTCGCGGATGGTCGACAGGCGGTGCGCGATCACGATCGCGGTGCGGCCGACGAGCGCGGTGGCCAGAGCCCGCTGCACGGCGGCCTCGCTCTCGGAGTCCAGGTGCGCCGTCGCCTCGTCGAGCACGACGACGGACGGCGCCTTGAGCAGCAGGCGCGCCAGCGCGAGTCGCTGCTTCTCGCCGCCTGACAGGCGGTAGCCGCGGTCGCCCACGACGGTGTCGAGGCCCTCGGGCAGCCCGCCCACGAGCGACCAGATCTGGGCGTCGCGCAGGGCCTGCTCGAGCTCGGCGTCGGTGGCGTCCGGCCGGGCCAGCAGCAGGTTGCCGCGGATGGTGTCGTGGAACATGTGGGCGTCCTGGCTCACCACGCCGACCGCCCGGTGCAGCGACTCCAGGGTCACGTCCCGGACGTCGGCGCCGCCCACGCGCACGGCACCGCCCTTGACGTCGTACAGCCGCGAGACGAGGTGCGTGATCGTCGACTTGCCAGCACCCGAGTGACCCACGAGCGCCACCATGCGACCGGGTTCGACGGTGAAGGTGACGTCGCGCAGCACCTGCTGCGGCTCGCTCGTGTCGAGCACGGCGACCGACTCCAGCGAGGCGAGCGACACCTCGTCGGCGCGCGGGTAGCGGAACGACACGTGGTCGAACTCCACGGACGCCGCGTCAGTCTCCAGGTCGACGGCACCGTCCTTGTCGCGCACGAGCGGCTTGAGGTCGAGCACCTCGAACACCCGGTCGAAGCTCACCAGCGCCGTCATGACGTCGACCTGCACGTTCGACAGGGCGGTGAGCGGGCCGTAGAGCCGCCCGAGCAGCGCCGCCATGGCCACCAGCGCACCGGGCGGCAGCGAACCGTCGATGGCGAGCCAGCCACCTGCCCCGTAGACGAGGGCTGTGGCCAGGGCCGCCACGAGGGTCAGGGCGGTGAAGAGCAGGCGGCCGTACATCGCCGACTTCACGCCGATGTCGCGCACCCGCGAGGCCTTGTCGGAGAACGCCTGCTCCTCGCGCGGCAGCTGGCCGAAGATCTTGACCAGCATCGCGCCCGCGACGTTGAACCGCTCGGTCATGGTCTGGCCCATGTCGGCGTTCAGCACCATGGCCTCGCGGCTGATCGCGGCCAGTCGACGGCCCAGCAGCTGGGCCGGGATGACGAACAGCGGCAGCATCACGAGGGCGGCGACGGTGATCTGCCACGACAGGCTCAGCATGGCGATGAGCACCACGACGAGCGTCACGATGTTCGAGACCACCGACGACAGCGTCGAGGTGAACGCCTGCTGCGCGCCGATGACGTCGCTGTTCAGCCGAGAGACGAGCGAGCCGGTCTGCGTGCGGGTGAAGAAGGCGATGGGCATGCGCTGGACGTGCCCGAAGACCTTCACCCGCAGCAGGTAGATCAGGCCCTCACCGATCCGGGCCGACTGGTAGCGCTCGGCCATGCCGAGCACCGCGTCGAACAACGCCAGCCCCGCGACGATCAGCGCGGACGTGACCACCACGCCGCGGTTCCCCGCGAGCACGCCCTGGTCGATGATGCGCTTGAGCAGCAGCGGCGTGGCCACGACGAGCAGCGAGTCGATGACGGTCAGGGCCAGGAAGACCAGGATCTGCGTGCGGAACGGGCGCGCGAACGACACGATCCGCCGGGCCACCCCGGGAGTCAGGGACGCCGACTTCACCGAGGGGTCACGCCGCAAGGAGTTCATGAACGACCCACTGGCTCGGCCCATGCCGCCCATCGACATCCGTTACCCCTCTCGACGATCCGTGCGCTCGTACGCAGCACGCCGCCGGGACAACGCCGGAAGCCGCTGAGGACTTCCCTGGTCAGCCCAGGTTCTGCCGCAGGGCGGCGAACCGGCGGGCCTGGCCGGCCCGCTCGACGGCGTACTGCTCCTCCTCCGGACGCAGCGCCGCACCCTGCAGCACCGCCTTGGTATCACGCACGGCGCCCGCATCGGCCGCGGTGACGGCGGCCACCAGGTCGGCGACCGCATCATCGAGTTGACCAGGCGGCACCGACAACGAGGCCAGGCCGGAGGCGACCGCCTCTTCGGCGCCCACCCACCGACCCGTCACGCAGATCTCGAGCGCACGCGCCTCCCCTACCGCGCGCACGAGCGGCGCGGTGCCGGTGAGGTCGGGCACGAGCCCGAGGCTGGTCTCGCGCATGGCGAGCTGGACGTCGTCAGCGACCACGCGCAGGTCGCAGGCCAGAGCGAGCTGGAACCCCGCGCCCACGGCGTGTCCCTGCACCGCCGCGATGCTGATGACGCGCGGGTCACGCAGCCAGGTGAAACCGCGCTGGAAGTCGGCGATGACGGCGTCGAGCTCATCGACCGGCAGCCGAGCCAGGTCGACGAACGACGGCTCCCCCGCGATGCCCTCGCCGGTGAACATCGCGCGGTCGAGGCCCGCGCTGAACGACGCGCCCGCCCCCTTGATGACGACGACGCGCACGGAGTCGGGCAGGGCGGCGCCGATGGCCGCCAGCGCCCGCCAGGTGGCCGGCACCTGGGCGTTGCGTGCCTGCGGACGGTCGAGCGTGACCGTCGCCACGGCCCCCTCGACGTCGAGTCGAAGGTGCCCGGCCGAGAGGAGGGCGGGGTCGACGTCCACCACAGCATCGGTCGCTGCGTCCCGCGGCAGGTGTTCAGCCATGCCGCGAGCCTAGGCCCCGGTGCGACCCCGCTCGCTCATCCCCTCAGCTCGAGCGCCGTCGGGTGGCGCCCCCGCGCCCCCGCAACGACGTGTCGCTCTCGGTCAGGACGCGGTGCACGAACCCGTACGACCGCCCTGTCTCGGCCGAGATGTCACGGATGCTCTTCCCCTGCCCGTACAAGGACGTGACCGTCTTGGCCATCTCCTCCCGGTCGCCACCGGTCAGTCGGGCGCCCTTCTTCACGGCTGTCACGAGACCTCCTCTGGTCGCCAGGTCATCCATCGTGGGAGACGCAGCGAGGGTCCGCCACCCGAGACGATCAGGCGAGCGCGACGAGGTCGGCGTACTCCGGGCTCCAGAGGTCCTCGTCGCCGTCGGGTAGCAGCAGCACCCGCTCAGGCTCCAGCGCGTGCACGGCGCCCTCGTCGTGGGTCACCAGGACGACGGCGCCCTTGTACGTGCGCAAGGCGCCCAGCACCTCGTCGCGGCTGGCCGGATCGAGGTTGTTGGTGGGCTCGTCGAGCAGCAGGACGTTCGCGCTCGACACCACGAGGGTCGCCAGGGCCAGCCGGGTCTTCTCGCCACCGGACAGCACGCGCACCGGCTTGTCGGCGTCGTCGCCGGTGAACAGGAACGAGCCGAGCACCTTGCGCACCTCGGTGTCGCCGAGGTCCGGGGCCGCCGTCCGCATGTTCTCGAGCACCGTGCGGTCGGTGTCGAGGGTCTCGTGCTCCTGCGCGTAGTAGCCGAGCCGCAGACCGTGGCCCGGCGTCACCTCACCGGTGTCGGGCGGGTCGATACCGGCCAGCATGCGCAGCAGCGTCGTCTTGCCGGCGCCGTTGAGGCCGAGCACGACCACCTTGCTGCCGCGGTCGATCGCGAGGTCGACGTCGGTGAAGACCTCGAGCGAGCCGTACGAGCGCGACAGGCCCTGTGCGGTGAGCGGCGCGCGCCCGCAGGGTGCCGGGTCGGGGAAGCGCAGCTTCGCCACCTTGTCCTGCACGCGCTCGCCCTCGAGCCCGGCGAGCAGCCGCTCGGCGCGACGCGCCATGTTCTGTGCCGCAACGGCTTTGGTGGCCTTGGCCCGCATCTTGTCGGCCTGGGAGAGCAGCGTCGCGGCCTTCTTCTCGGCGTTCGCGCGCTCGCGCTTGCGCCGGCGCTCGTCGGTCTCGCGCTGGGTGAGGTAGGACTTCCAGCCCACGTTGTAGAGGTCGAGCTCGGCCCGGTTGGCGTCGAGGTGGAACACGCGGTTGACCACGACGTCGAGCAGACCGACGTCGGGGCTGATGATGATGAGCCCGCCGCGGAACGCCGTCAGGTAGTCGCGCAGCCAGAGGATCGAGTCGGCGTCGAGGTGGTTGGTGGGCTCGTCGAGCAGCAGGGTGCTCGCTCCGCTGAACAGGATGCGGGCGAGCTCGACCCGGCGCCGCTGACCACCCGACAGGGTGCGCAGGGGCTGCCCGAGGACGCGCTCGGGCAGGTTCAAGCTGCTGGCGATGCTCGCGGCCTCGCTCTCGGCCGCGGACCCGCCGCGCGCGGCGAACTCCGCGTCGAGCCGGCCGTAGCGGGCCATGGCCTTCTCGCGCGTCTCGTCGTCGGCGCTGGCCATCGCCCCCTCGGTCTCGCGCAGCTGCCGCAGCACGACGTCGAGCCCCCGGGCCGACAGGATGCGGTCGCGCGCCAGCACCTCGAGGTCACCGGTGCGCGGGTCCTGCGGCAGGTAGCCCACATCACCCGAGCTGGTCACGGTGCCGGCGGCCGGCAGGCCGTCGCCCGCGAGGATCTTGGTGAGGGTCGTCTTGCCGGCGCCGTTGCGTCCGACGAGACCCACGCGGTCGCCGTCCGCCACGCGGAACGTCGCGCCGTCGACGAGCACGCGCGCGCCCACACGGACCTCGAGGTCGGTGACGGTGATCACGGGGGGGCCTCTCACGCTCTCGACGACGGCTGCGGTGCTCAAGCCGACGTGCTCTTCTCACAAGGCGTGCGGCCGATCTCGTAGCTAGTCTACGCGGCGTGAGCTTCAACAACGACGCGCAGCTCGACACCAGCCAGATCGAGTCCGGCGGTGGTGGCGGTCGCGGGGGCATCGCCATCGGGGGCGGCGCGGGGCTCATCATCTTGATCCTGGGGCTGGTGTTCGGTGTCGACACCAGCTCGATCACCGGCTCGCCCGGTGCGCCGGTGGAGCCCGGCCAGAGCACGGTGAAGTGCGAGAGCGGCGCGGACGCCAACAGCAACGTCGAGTGCCGCGTGGTCGGAGCGGTCAACAGCGTGCAGGCGTACTGGGCCGACAAGCTGCCGCAGTACAACCGCCAGTACACGCAGGCCAAGACCGTCTCCTACCGCGGGATGACCCAGTCGGCGTGCGGCACGGCGTCCAACCAGGTCGGGCCGTTCTACTGCCCGCTCGACAAGAAGGTCTACATCGACCCGACGTTCTTCGCCGAGCTCACCGACCGGTTCGGGGCGGACGACGGCGCGCTGGCCCAGGAGTACGTCGTCGCGCACGAGTACGGCCACCACGTGCAGGACATCCTCGGCGTGCTCGACGCGGCCCAGCAGGACCGGCAGGGCGCCGAGTCGGGCTCCGTGCGCATCGAGCTGATGGCCGACTGCCTCGCCGGCATGTGGGCCAACGGCGCCGCCACGACCAAGGACGCGAACGGCAACACCTACCTCAAGCCGCTCACGCAGCGCGACATCGACTCCGCGCTCTCGGCCGCGTCCGCCGTCGGCGACGACCGGATCCAGAAGAGCGCGGGCCAGCGGGTCAACCCCGAGACCTGGACGCACGGCTCGTCCGAGGAGCGCCAGCGCTGGTTCACCCGGGGCTACCAGAGCGGTGACCTGAACCAGTGCAACACCCTGGACGCCTCCTCCCTCTGACCCCGCCCCCCTCCCGGGGGGGGGGGGGGGGGGGCCGGCAAGGGGGGGGGGGGGGGGGGGGGGGGGGGCGGGGCCACGCACACTGGGGGTGGGGGGGGGGGAGCGGGACCCGGGGGCCGCGGGCCCCGCGGGGCGGGGGGGGG
>JBQCES010000156.1:0-17630 GCA_051960055.1 Angustibacter sp.
GTGACACTCCGCTTGCCGAGGGTTGCAACCCTCGGCAAGCGGAGTGTCACCCCCTTAACGTGATCAACGGGGGAGGGGCCACCCAGGTGGGGTCGGGGTCAGCCGGGTGGGGTCGGGGGGAGCGCGGGAAAAATCGGGCGACATCCGTGGCTGCGTGCACGGAGAATCACCAGGGTGTCTTTCTCCGCCGCGCTCGTGAACCGTGTCCGCCCGCCGTCGCCGCTGGCCGGCCGCCTGTCGGCCCAGTCGCTGCTGTTCGCGCTCGGGCAGGGCACGTTCCTCACCGGTTCGGCGGTGTTCTTCACGCAGATCGTGGGGCTGACCGCGGCCCAGGTCGGCCTCGGTCTGACCTTCGCGGGCATCGGCGCGTTCCTGGCCGCGCTGCCGATGGGCCGGCTCGTCGACGTGTTCGGCCCGAAGAAGATGTGGGCTCTGAGCGCGATCGGCCAGGGCGCGATGTTCGCCGTGTGGCCGTTCGTCACGGGCTTCAAGAGCTACGTCGTCATGGCCGTGGCCATGGAGGTCATCGGCGCGCTCGGCGGCGCCGCCTTCGGTGCGTACACGATCGACGCCCTGCCCGCCGGTGAGCGCGTGAAGTCGCGCGCCTACATGTACTCGGCGCTGAACGCCGGGTTCACGCTCGGCTCACTCATGGGTGGCATCGCCCTCGCGTTCCGCTCCAACGACGTGCTGCACGCGCTGCCCTGGTTCACCGCCGTGGCGTTCACGGTGAACGCCATCGCCATCACCAGGTTGCCGAAGGCCCCGCACGACGAGCGGACGCCCGAGGAGCGCAAGGTGAAGGTCGCCGGCCCCGGCCCGCTGCGCAACCCCGGCTGGCTGCTCACCGAGTTCTTCGGCGGCGTCTTCTGGACCAACCAGGTGCTCCTCAACGTCGTCATCCCCCTGTGGCTGGTGCAGAAGACGGACGCCCCCCGCGTGCTGCTGGCGTTCCTGTTCGGCACCAACACGGTGATGTGCATCTTCCTGCCCATGGCAGCGGCCCGGGGCGTCAAGGACCTGCCCACCGCCCTCAAGGCGATGCGCGTGTCGGCGGCGTTCTTCGTGGTCTCGTGCGTCATCACCCTGGCGACCCACGACACCGTCGGGTGGGTCACCATCGCGTTGGTCTGGCTCGGACACGTCACCGTCACGGGCGCCGAGCTCTACCTGTCGGCGGCGAGCTGGACCTTCGAGGCCGAGCTCATGGACCCCCGCCAGCGCGGCTCCTACCAGGGGGCCGGGGAGCTGACGGGCACGCTGGGCAAGGTGTGGGCGCCTGCCCTCTACACGTTCCTGGCGATGAACTGGGGCGCCGTCGGCTGGATGATCATCGCCGCGATCATCGTCGTGGCCACCATCGGCGTGCACCCATCGAGCCGGATGGCCCGGCGATTCCTGGAGCGGCACGTGCCGGCCGACGTCCTGGCCGACGCCCGTGCGTCGACGCCCGAGCCCGAGGACACCGTCGCCGTCGCGCCGACGGCCCTGCACTCGACCGATGAGGCCGTGCTCGACCCGCTGAAGTAGACCCCTCGGCCGGACGGCGGCGCCGACGCGGCTGCCTCACTGACCTCGGCGAGGGACGCCGGCGCCGACGTCCGACGACGCGAGGTGCCACAGCGCGAGGGCGACCCAGATCAGCCAGGCGAACAGCAACAGCCCGTACAGCGCGTACGCCCAGCCGAGCACCGGTCGCAGGACCTCGCAGAGGACGCCGATCCCGCCCGTCAGCACGCCCAGCCACGCGAGTGCACGGGGGAACACCCCTCGGAGCATCAGGAGCGAGACCAGCAGCACGCCGAGCGTCTGCAGCACGCCGATCGCGGACGACACGTCGTTGAGGGCGATCAGCACCTCCGCCCCGGCGATGAACGGCGCTCGCGCCGCCGGGGTGCTCGCGTCGGCGAGCTTGTCGCTGAGCACCACCATGGCGAGCGAGCCGTCGCCGGTCGTCGGCCACGCGAACGACACCGCCCAGGACGAGACCGCGATGACGCCGCCGACTGCGGCCCAGCTCCTGCTCAGGTGTCGCAGCGACACCGCGAGCGCCAGGAACACGACGACCAGGGCGAGGCTGGGCGCCAGCCACAGCAGCTGCCGCGTGATGTAGATGCTGCGGTGCGCCGCGACGTACTCCAGCACCGTGGCGCCCCCCGAGGTTGGCGGCTGCGGGGTGCCCGCGACGATCGCCAGGGCCGCGACGTACGCGACGACGGCGAGGCCGGCCGCCACGGCTCCAGCCCGGTAGAGCGGTCGCCAGGTCGGCTCGGCCGTCCCCTGAGATCGGTCGACGGCAGCTGCCGCGCGAGGGTGGTCCGTGGTGCGCGTGGGGTGGTTCTCAGGCTTCATCTCGACCTCCCGAGGGGGAGCTCCTCATGCTCCCCAGGTGTGTGAGCGCAGCGCGAGCTGATCGCTGATCGCTCGCAGCTGCGTCGTGTGGAGCTCTACGCGGGCGAGTCGCTCGGCGCCTGCGACGAAGCGGCCGTAGACGTAGGGGTAGGACGGCGGGCCCTGGCACTCCAGCGACGTCAGCACGACGTGCTCGCCAGGCGCGGAGGAGGCCCCGATGGAGCCGGCCGTGAGGCGTCGACGGCCCGAGGCCAGTGCGGCGTTCAGCTCGGCGACCTGCCGGAGCTCGACCGTGTGCGTCGTGCGAGCCAGCTCGTGCACGCCCATGGCGTCCTCCCTGCAGCCGGCTCAGGCGTCGACGGACCAGCCGGCACTCTCAACGGTGCGTCTGGATCCGGGCGGGCGGTAGGGCCGTTGGTCGGGGGTGGTCGCAGCTCGCGCCGACGGCTGGCTGAGGTGCGTGCGCGCACCGCGGTTCGCTCAGGCCACGGCGTGCGTTCGCCGGGTGCTGGCCAGCGCTGCCACCGTCGCCGCCACGGTGGTCGCCGCGAGCACCACCGCCATCGAGAGGGTCGCGTCGCCGCCGAGACCGACGAGTGGTGCGGCGACGGCGCCCGCGACGAACTGACCGGTGCCGAGGAGCGCGGACGCCGAACCCGCCGCCTCCCCGTGAGCCGCCAGGGCCAGCGCGCTGGCGTTGGGGAACACGAACCCCATGCCACCGACGACGCAGAACAGCGCGGGCAGCACCCCGAGCAAGCCGACGTGCGTGAGCGTCGCGGCGAGCAGCCCGAGACCGCCGAGCGCGCAGGTCGCCGTCCCGAGCACGAGCAGGCGCGCCGGCCCGGTGCGGTGGACGACGCGACCGCTCACCTGGCTGAGCGCCGTGAGCCCGACGGTGTTGACCGCGAAGACCGCGCTGTACGCCTGCGGAGACAGCCCGTGCACGTCCTGCAGCAGGAACGGTGAGCCCGACAGGTAGCCGAACAGCCCACCGCAGGCCAGCACGAGCGCGGCCAGCGGCCCGGTGAAACCGCGGTCGCGCAGCAGCCCGGCGAACGTCGTCAGCGTGTGCCGCAGGCCGCCGCTGTGCCGACGGTGCGGTGCGAGGGTCTCGGGCACCCGCAGGGCCGCGACGGTGAGCAGCACCGCTCCAGCGAGGGCGAGCAACGCGAAGATCCCGCGCCACGAGGTGAACAGCAGCAGCTGGCCGCCGAGCACGGGAGCCACCACCGGCGCCGCCCCGGTCACGAGCATGAGCGCGGCGAACAGGCGAGCCATCGCCGTGCCCTGGGTGCTGTCGCGGGCGATGGCCATCGCGCTCACCATGCCCGCTGCACCCGCGAAGCCCTGCACGAACCGACCGGCGACCAGCCAGGCGATCGACGGCGCCACCGCGCACAGCACGGACGCCACGACGTAGAGCGCCAGCCCCGCGAGGAGCGGACGGCGCCGGCCGAGCCGGTCACTCAGGGCACCGAAGACGAGCTGGCCCACGGCCAGGCCCACGAGCGTTGCAGTGAGCGTGACCTGCGTCGCCGACGTCGAGGCCCCGAGATCGCGGGCGATGTCGGGCAGGGCCGGCAGGTAGGTGTCGAGCGACAGCGGCCCGAGACCCTGCAGCGAGCCGAGCGCCACGACCAGGCCGAGCGGGACGCCGAGCCCGGCCCGGGACGCTGGCACGCCGGGCACGCCGGGCACGCTGGTCACGCCGGCCGCGGCACCCGGACGCCGGCCAGCTGGTGCCCCGTGGCGACCAGCCGCCCGCGCGAGTCCCAGACGTCGCACGTCTCGTCGACCATCGACGACTCCACCAGCCGGGCGGCCTGCCGCACCAGCAGCGGCCCGGGCACTGGCAGCGCCCGCACCCAGGCGCTGAGGTGCAGGGTCGGCACCCACCCGCCGAGCCCGAGGTCGAAGGTCGCGGGCGGGAACGCGTCGACCGCCAGCAGCAGCGCCAGCGCGTCGGGCTCCCGGCCGTCGTCGAAGGCCAGGTAGCCTCGCAGCTCACCCGCGCCGGACGGCGACCCCTGGGCCCACCCGAGGCAGGCCGGGTCGAGGTGCTCGGCCAGCACGCTCATGATCGGCACCTGGAAGCCCGGCCCGTCGACCGGCAGCCGCACGCACCGCTCGAGCGGCGGCACGGCGGGCGCGACCACGTTGTCGTGGTGCGGCTCGGCGTCGTCGCGCAGCCGACCGCACGTCACGTGCGCCTCGACGCGCGCGGTGCCGTCGTCGTCGGAGAGGCGCACCCGCAGCACGCTGGTGCCGCGGCCGCGCCGCAGCTCCTCGACGTCGAGCCGCGCCGGCCCGAACGCCGCCGGGCTGAGGTAGGTGGCGCTCGCGGCCACGACGTGGGGGTGGTGCTCGCCGTCGGCGCTCAGCTCGGCCTGCGCCGCCTGCGCGCACAGAGCCAGCAGGTAGCCGCCGTTCGGCTTGCCGGCGATCGACCACTGCGGGTCGACCTGCGCGGTGTAGCGGCCGCGTGAGCCGGCGGGGACCACGGCGGTGACGTCGTCGAAGCGCATGGGGTCATCCTGTCCAAGGTCGACGCGGGTGCGAGCATCGGGTCATGCCCGCACGACGACGCATCGACCCCGACGCCGGCCGGGCCGCCCTGCGCGAGTGGCAGGACGCCGGCGGCCAGGCGCCCCGCGCCGTCACGGCCACCGCGGTGCGCTGGAGTCTCGAGGAGCTCGCCGCGCGAGCACCCGGGCACACGGTGGAGGTGCGCGTGCCGCCGTACGGCGTCACCCAGTGCATCGAGGGACCGCGGCACACGCGCGGCACCCCACCGAACGTCGTGGAGACGGACGCCGCCACCTGGCTCGCCCTCGTCACCGGAGCGCTCACGTGGGCGCAGGCCCGAGGGAGCGCCGCGGTGAGCGCGAGCGGGGAGCGCGCCGACCTCAGCGGCCACCTGCCGCTGAAGCCCTAGGCCGCCGCGACGAGCAGCGCGAACGGCAGCGCCGCGCACGCGTGCCGTTGCCAGCCCTCGGGCACCTCGCGCACGAGGTCGCCCGTGACCCACGCGGAGCGGCAGGCGGCGACGACCCGGCCGGCCGCGTTCAGCAGCACCGACGGCCCAGGCAGCCGGCCCATCACGGGCAGGACGGCGGCCTCCACGCTGCGCGCGAACAGGTCGGCTCCCACCACGCCCACGAACGCGCCGTCGACCACCACCGGTTGGGTGAACGTGAGCGTGTACTCGTCGGTGCACAGGTAGTCGACGTACGGGCCGGTGACGTGCGCCTCGCCGTCGTCGCGCGGCCCGCTGAACCACGCGAGGGCCGTGTAGTCGCGGAAGTCGTCGGCCTCCGGGTCGGTCTGCGCGTCGAGCGGCTCGACCACCGGCTGCGCGACGTCGTGGTCGGTGGTGAACCACTCGAGCCAGTAGGCGGTGTCGGCCAGCGCTCCGGGGGCGGCGACGAAACCGGCACCCACCAGCGGCAGGTCGGGCAGCCGCAGCATGGCGGTGGCGGGCTCCACGACGTGCAGGTCGGCCCGGCTGGGGCGGCCGGCGGCGAAGGCCGCCGACACCGACTCGCGCAGGCCGTCGAGCAGCCGCGAGACGTGCGTGCCGATGGCGTCGACCGCCGACACGACGTCCGCCGGTGCGGCGACGCCTGGGTGCGTCGCGACGGGTCCGGGGCCGGTGCTCACCCGGACATCATCTCTCGGTGCAGCGCCCGCGCAGCAGCGAACATCTCAGCCACGTGGTCCTCGGCCGCCGCCCGGGCCGCCGCGGGGTCAGCGGCCACGACCGCGTGCTGCAGGCGCTCGTGCTGGCGGCACGCGGCGGTGACGGCGGCGTCGTCGGCGTAGGCGAGCCACAGCACCGGACCCACCGCGCTCTGCAGGGCGATCTCCTCGCGGGTCAGCCGCGGCGACTGGGCGCTGGCCGCCAGCTCGAGGTGGTACTGGCCCTCGGCCCGACGCCGGGCCCCGGCCTCGCTGGCCGTGCTCAGGCGCTCGGTGCCGGAGGCGAGCCGGGCGTGGTCGTCGCCGTCGGCGCGCTCGGCGGCCAGCCGGGCGCAGGCGCCGCTGATCGCGGCGTAGTGGTCGGCCAGGTCGCGCAGCTCGCCGACGCCGAACGAGCGCAGTCGCGCGCGCAGCACGGACGTCGCCGCGTCAGCCGGAGCGCAGACGAACGACCCGCCCCCTCGGCCGCGGCGCGTGCGCACCAGACCCTGCTCGCGCAACGACGTCAGCGCCTCGCGCACCGTCACGGTCGAGACGCCAAGGCGCTCGGCCAGGTCGGTCTCGCTCGGCAGCTGCTCGTCGTCGCGCAGCAGTCCCAGCGCGATGGCGTCAGACAGCCGCCGGGTGACCGCCTCGGCCCGACCGGTGGGTTCGAGCGGCGAGAACACCGCGGAGCGCGCGCGCGACGACAGCCGCCCGCTGGACGCCGGCCCCCCGCTCGTCGTCGTCACGCCACCTCCCGCTCGGTCGCCAGCTGATGACCCGTGCGCCGTGCCGGATCCCCCTCGGGTCACGAAACGGTAGCGACCCGCGCGAAGTTCCGGTCAGCCTCTTGCGCGTTGACCTATGAAGTCATAGGTTCTGCCGCGTGTCCAGCCCCTCCGCCCCCGCCGTCCGGCTGCGTGGCCTGCGCAAGGAGTTCGCCGGCCACCCCCCGGTGGTCGCGGTCGACGACGTCGACCTCGACATCGCCGACGGCGAGTTCTTCTCGATGCTCGGCCCGTCGGGTTCCGGCAAGACGACCGTGCTGCGCATCATCGCGGGCTTCGAGGAGCCCACAGCGGGCACGGTCGAGCTCGCCGGCGTCGACACCACCCGCACCCCGGCGTACGACCGCGACGTCAACACGGTGTTCCAGGACTACGCGCTCTTCCCGCACATGAGCGTGCAGGAGAACGTCGAGTACGGCCTGCGGGTCAAGAAGGTGCCGAGCGCCGAGCGTCGGCGCCGAGCCGCCGAGGCCCTCGAGCAGGTGCGCCTGCCCGACCTCGGCAAGCGGCGTCCCGGTCAGCTGAGCGGTGGTCAGCGCCAGCGCGTCGCGCTCGCGCGGGCACTGGTCAACCGGCCGCGCGTGCTGCTGCTCGACGAGCCGCTCGGCGCCCTCGACCTCAAGCTGCGCGAGCAGATGCAGGTGGAGCTCAAGGCGATCCAGCGCGAGGTGGGCATCACCTTCCTGTTCGTCACGCACGACCAGGAGGAGGCGCTGACGCTGTCGGACCGCATCGCCGTCTTCAACGCCGGTCGCATCGAGCAGGTCGGGCGCGCGAGCGAGGTCTACGACAGCCCGGCCACAGCCTTCGTCGCCGGCTTCGTCGGCACCTCGAACCTGTTGCAGGGCAACGTCGCTCGTGAGGTGCTCGGTCGTGAGGGCAGCTTCGGCATCCGCCCCGAGAAGCTTCGGGTGCTCGCCGACGGCGCGGCGGCCGGTGCGCAGGAGCGGACGGCGCCGGGCGTCGTCCAGGAGGTCGTGTACGCCGGTCCGGTGTCACGCGTGGTCGTCGACCTCGGCGCCGGTGCACGCGTGATCGCCCTGCAGCAGAACGGTTCTGAACTTGTGAGCACCCCGATCAGGCGCGGTGACCCCGTCCGCCTGGCCTGGCGCGACGAGCACGTGATGGACGTGCCGCCACCCACCACCCAGAGCACCGATGAAGGAGCACCTCATGCGTAGGAACCCCCTCGCCGCTGTTGCCGTGGGGGCGGTCGCAGCCCTCACGTTGGCCGCTTGCGGCGGATCCAGCGGCAGCGGCACGAAGGCCGACGCCACCCAGGGCGGCTTCACCCCGCCCAAGCTGTCGGCGCTCAGCGCGCTCGGTCAGCCGGAAGGTGAGGTCAACGTGCTGGCCTGGCCCGGCTACGTCGAGGACGGCAGCAACGACAAGAGCGTCGACTGGGTCACCGGCTTCGAGAAGGAGTCGGGCTGCAACGTCAACGTCAAGACGTTCGGCACCTCCGACGAGGCCGTGCAGCTCATGCGCACCGGGCAGTACGACGTCGTGTCGGCGTCCGGTGACGCGACCCTGCGCCTCATCGCCGCGGGTGACGTGGAGCCGGTGGACACCAAGCTCATCACCAACTACCCCGACATCTTCGACGCGCTGAAGATGCAGCCCTTCAACTCGGTGAAGGGTGTCGCCTACGGCATCCCGCACGGCCGTGGCGCCAACCTGCTCATGTACCGCACGGACGTCGTCAAGCCGGCTCCGGACTCGTGGTCGGTCGTCTTCGACCAGGACTCGCCATACAAGGGCAAGGTGACGGCGTACGACTCGCCGATCTACATCGCCGACGCCGCGCTGTACCTCATGCGCACCAAGCCCGAGCTGGGCATCAAGAACCCGTACGCGCTCGACAGCAAGCAGCTGCAGGCGGCGGTCGACCTGCTGAAGCAGCAGAAGGCCAACGTGAGCGAGTACTGGTCGGACTACCTGAAGGAGGTGCAGGCCTTCAAGTCCGGCTCCTCGGTGGTCGGCACCACGTGGCAGGTGATCGCCAACGTCGCCCAGGGCGAGAAGGCGCCGGTGGAGTCGGTGCTGCCCAAGGAGGGCTCGACCGGCTGGTCCGACACCTGGATGGTGGGCGCGAAGTCGAAGCACAAGACGTGCGCCTACAAGTTCATCGACCACATCGTGTCGCCGAAGACCAACGCGCAGATCGCCGAGTACTTCGGTGAGGCCCCGGCCAACCGCAAGGCGTGCGCCGAGACCTCAGACCCCAACCACTGCAAGGTGTTCCACGCCGAGGACGAGGACTACTTCTCCAAGGTGTACTTCTGGAACACCCCCATCCCGCAGTGCCTCGACGGCCGCACCGACGTCAAGTGCACCGACTACGCCGAGTGGACCAAGGCCTGGACCGACGTCCGCAACAGCTGATCTGCACGCATCGCAACGCAACCGTCCGTAGATCCCCGAGCGCGCCGAGGAGGTGACCGCCGTGCGTCGACGTCTGGCCCTCACGGGCCTGCTGGCCCCGCCGATGCTGTGGCTGGTGGTCGCCTACCTCGGCGCGCTCGCGGCGATCTTCGCGACGGCGGTGTGGACCACCGACCCGTTCACCAACCAGGTCGTGCGCACCTTCACCCTCGACAACCTCAAGGGCCTGGTGAGCGACCCGGTCTACCTGAAGATCATCGGCCGCACGCTCTTCATCGCCGCGAGCGTCACCGCGGTGTGCATGCTGATCGCAGTGCCGTTCGGCTTCTTCATGGCCAAGGTGGCACCCCTGCGGCTGCGCCGGCTGCTGCTGGCGCTGGTGCTGGTGCCCCTGTGGGCCAGCTACCTGGTGAAGGCCTACGCGTGGCGCGCGATGCTCGGCCCCGACGGCGTGCTCGACTCGACGTTCGGCGGGACGCCGGGCTACGGCCTCGTCGCCGTCATCGTGACCCTCACGTACCTCTGGCTGCCGTACATGATCCTGCCGGTGTACGCCGGGCTCGAGCGGCTGCCCGACAGCCACCTGCAGGCGTCCGCCGACCTGGGGGCGGGCAACGCGGTGACGTTCCGTCGCGTCGTCGTGCCGGCACTGCTGCCGGCCATCGCCGCGGGCAGCGTGTTCACCTTCTCGCTCAGCCTGGGCGACTACATCGCCGTGCAGATCGTGGGCGGCAAGGTGCAGGTGCTCGGCACCGCGGTGCTGCAGAACATCACGCTCGACCTGCCGTTCGCGGCGGCGCTGGGTACGGCGTCGGTCGTGATCATGGTCGTCTACCTGCTGGCCGTGCGCCGCACCGGCGCGTTGGAGAACCTGTGAGCGCCCGGAGGTCGTCGTGCGCCTGACCCGACGCGCCCGCACCGCGCTGTGGGCCTTCGCCGCCCTGGTGCTGCTCTTCGTCTACGCGCCGCTCGCGGTCGTGACGCTCAACTCGTTCAACCGCGACCGCACCTTCGGCTGGCCGCCGCCCGGCTTCACGCTGCGCTGGTGGGACCTCGCCCTGCACGCGCAGGGCCCGCGCGACGCGCTGCGGACGTCGGTCGAGGCCGGCGTCGGCGCCACCGCGATCGCGCTGGTGCTCGGCACGCTGCTGGCCCTGGCGCTGACGCGCTACGACTTCTTCGGCCGACAGGCGATCTCGCTGCTCGTCGTCCTGCCGATCGCGCTGCCCGGCATCGTCACCGGTATCGCGCTGCAGTCGGTGATCCAGAACGTGCTCGGGCCGGTGTTCGGCATCGGCGCCGGGCTGTTCACGATCATCGTCGGCCACGCGACGTTCTGCATCGTCGTCGTCTTCAACAACGTGACCGCGCGGCTGCGGCGCTCCGGCGGCTCGCTCGAAGCGGCGTCGGCCGACCTCGGGGCGAGACCGTTCACGACCTTCCGGCTCGTCACCTTCCCGGTGCTGCGCTCGGCGCTGGTGGCCGGTGGGCTGCTGGCGTTCGGCTTGAGCTTCGACGAGATCGTCGTGACCACCTTCACCGCCGGGCCGGGCTCGCCGACCCTGCCGATCTGGATCTTCAACAACCTGTTCCGGCCCAACCAGGCGCCGGTCGTGAACGTCGTCGCCGTGCTGCTCGTCGCGGCGTCGATCCTGCCGGTGTGGCTGGCTCAGCGGCTCGAGGGCGCCACCGCCGGTGAGTCCCGCATGTAGCGAGGCGTGCGTGCAGGGATGGGTGCGGCGAACCTGTCGTGATCACCACGAGATCGCTGCACCCATCGATGGACCGACCGAGATGGCGCGGGGCAGAGGACGGACGTGGTGATCTTCGCCGTCCAGCGAGTGCGCTCGAGAGAAGGTGCTCAGCACGAACCAGATCCTGCCGCACCTCGTGGTCCGATGCAGGCAGCCCATGCGCTCGCCTCTCGAGCTACGGAAGCAGATCCAGGTACTTTCGCCGTGCCGGCATGGCGTGGATGACCATCTCGTCACCACTCGCGAAGGTCAGCATGACGGTCTCGAGCAGGCGGCCATTCGTGTCGAAGCCGGGCCGCAGCTCTCGCAGAGGAGGCCCGTCGTCCAGGGGCTCGATCCACAGCGCCCACTCGGACGCTTGGATGGAGTCCTCGATGGAGATCCCGTGCTTGAGTGCGCTGGCGTGGACCTTCACGCCGCGAAGTGGGCCAGGGCGGCGCGGATCGCCTCGGATCGGCTCATGTGGTGCTTCAACGCGGCCTCGTCGAGGGTCTTGAGCTCCTCCATGGTCAGACGGACCGCCACCACCTGCATCGGTTGGGCACCCCGGCCGGGGCGGCCGCGTCCACGGCGCTTCAGGGTGCCGACGTCGTAGCCCGCCTCGGCCTCGTCGGCCCACTTCTGGATCTGCTCGTCACTGACCACCCGGTTATCGTAAGACGAAAATGCCCGACGAGCCAGCGATGCAGGGATGGGTGCCCCGTCAGCCCGCCGGACGCCGTCCGGTTACCGTGCTCGCGTGAGCGAGTCGCCCCAGGCCCCCGAACCGCAGCCCCAGCCCCGCCGCCTGCCCGTGCGCCGCCACCCGCGGTACAGCCGGTTCCTGCTCACCGGCGGCATCGTGGGCGTCGTGGTGGCCGTGATCGCCGGGCTCGCCGGCTCACCCGACCCCGGCCAGAGCCGCGGCCCGCTGATCGGCTACCTCGCCGTGCTGCTGGGCCTGCTCGGTGCCCTGCTCGGGGGAGTGGTCGCGCTCGTGCTCGACCGCCGCCGCCCCTGACCTGTGGGACACTGAACGGGTGGCACGAGGCGACGGGCTGCTGACCCACGACCTGCTTCCCGGCGAGAAGTCCCCTCAGGACGCCTGCGGCGTCATGGGGATCTGGGCCCCCGGTGAGGAGGTCGCCAAGCTCACCTTCTACGGGCTCTACGCACTGCAGCACCGCGGGCAGGAGTCCGCCGGCATCGCGGCGAGCGACGGACGCCGACTGCTCGTCTACAAGGACATGGGCCTGGTCTCGCAGGTGTTCGACGAGACGGCGCTCCACTCCCTGCCCGGCCACCTGGCCATCGGCCACACGCGGTACTCCACCACCGGCGGCAGCGTGTGGGAGAACGCCCAGCCCACCCTCGGCAACACTGCCGGCGGCACGGTCGCCCTGGCCCACAACGGCAACCTCACCAACTCCGCTGAGCTGCGCGCCGTCGTCCAGCAGCGGTACGGCTCGCAGGCCGCCGGTGAGCTGCGCCAGGGCAACACCACCGACACCGCGCTCATCACGGCGCTGCTCGCGGGCGACCCCGACCACAGCCTCGAGGCGACGGCGCTCGAGGTGCTCCCCGAGCTGCGCGGCGCCTTCAGCCTCGTCTTCATGGACGAGCACACGCTGTACGCCGCCCGCGACCGCCACGGCATCCGCCCGCTCGTGCTCGGCCGGCTCGAGCGCGGTTGGGTCGTGGCGAGCGAGACGCCGGCCCTGGCCACCATCGGCGCCAGCTTCATCCGCGAGATCGAGCCGGGCGAGATGGTGGTGATCGACTCCGACGGCCTGCGGTCGAGCCGGTTCGCGGCCGCCGAGCCCAAGGGCTGCGTCTTCGAGTACGTCTACCTGGCGCGTCCCGACACCACGATCGCCGGCCGCGTCGTGCACGAGGCGCGGGTCGAGATGGGACGCCGGCTCGCCGCCGAGCACCCGGCCGAGGCCGACCTCGTGATCGGCGTCCCGGAGTCGGGCACGCCCGCGGCGATCGGCTACGCCGAGGCCAGCGGCATCCCGTTCGGCCAGGGCTTCGTCAAGAACTCCTACGTCGGCCGCACCTTCATCCAGCCCAGCCAGACGATCCGCCAGCTCGGCATCCGGCTCAAGCTCAACCCGCTCACCGAGGTGATCCGCGGCAAGCGCCTGGTGGTCGTCGACGACTCGATCGTGCGCGGCAACACCCAGCGCGCGCAGGTGCGGATGCTCCGTGAGGCGGGCGCCGCCGAGGTGCACGTGCGGATCTCGTCGCCGCCGGTCACCTGGCCGTGCTTCTACGGCATCGACTTCGCGAGCCGGGCCGAGCTGATCGCCACGGGCCTCGGCGTCGAGGAGGTGCGCGCCTCGATCGGCGCCGACAGCCTCGGCTACATCAGCGAGGACGGCATGATCGCCGCCACCGGCCAGCCGAAGGACTCGCTGTGCCGGGCCTGCTTCACCGGCCAGTACCCCGTGCCGCTGCCGGACGCCGACCAGCTCGGCAAGAACGTGCTCGAGACCCTGCCCGGCCTCGAGGCCGTGCGTCCCGCGCGTGACGCCGAGGGCGTGCCCACGGGCCTGTCCGGTGGCGGCTCCGACGCCCTCACCCGCCCCTGACCCCACCCTGACCCGCACTTCTTCGCAGAAGTGGGGTTCCGCGGCCCTGAGAAGCCCGAGTCTTTGGAGAAGTGCGGATGACTGAGCCGGTGACGTACGCCGGAGCCGGGGTCGACACCGAGGCGGGCGACCGCGCGGTCGAGCTCATGAAGCAGTGGGTGGCGCGCACCCAGCGGCCCGAGGTGGTCGGCGGCCTGGGCGGTTTCGCCGGCCTGTTCGACGCCAGCGCGCTCAAGACCTACCGGCGCCCGCTGCTCGCCACGAGCACCGACGGCGTGGGCACCAAGGTGCAGATCGCCCAGCGCCTCGACGTCCACCACACCATCGGCTTCGACCTCGTCGGCATGGTCGTCGACGACATCGTCGTGGCCGGCGCCGAGCCGCTCTTCATGACCGACTACATCGCCTGCGGCCGGGTCGTGCCCGAGCGCATCGCCGACGTCGTCCGCGGCATCGCCGAGGCCTGCGTCGTGGCCGGCTGCGCCCTCACCGGCGGCGAGACCGCCGAGCACCCGGGCCTGCTCGGCCCCGACGAGTACGACGTCGCCGGCGCCGTCACGGGCGTCGTGGAGGCCGACGACGTGCTCGGCCCCGAGCGCGTGCGCGACGGCGACGTGCTGGTGGCGATGGCGTCGTCCGGCCTGCACTCCAACGGCTACTCGCTCGTACGGCGGGTGCTCGACGTCGCCGGCTGGGCCCTCGACCGCCACGTCGACGAGCTCGGCCGCACGGTCGGCGAGGAGCTGCTCGAGCCGACGCGCGTCTACGCCCAGGACGTGCTCGACCTGGTGCGCGGTGGGCGCGACGACGGCATCGACGTCCACGCGATGAGCCACGTCACCGGCGGTGGGCTGGCTGCCAACCTGGCCCGGGTGCTGCCCCGCGGCCTCGAGGCCGTGGTCGACCGCTCGACCTGGACGCCGGCACCGGTGTTCGCGCTGGTGCGCCGACTCGGGCAGGTGCCGCTCGCCGACCTGGAGCGCACACTCAACCTCGGTGTGGGCATGGTGGCCGTCGTGTCAGCGTCGTCCACGGACGCCACGGTGCGCCGGCTGCAAGCGCGCGGGTTGCCGGCGTGGGTGCTCGGCGCCGTGCGCACGCACGACGCCGCCGACGACTCCGGTGACCTCACCCAGGGGGCGAAGGGAGTCGACGGCGGCGCCGTCCGGATGCTGGGGACTCAGCAGGTCTGAGCCCGGCCGCTCAGCGGCCGGACGCCCACTGCGTGTAGTCGTCGTCCTCGTCGTCGGACGGCGCGGTGGCGTCGTCCGGCTCGGTGTACGACGAGCTCCCGTGGAGCTCTCGCTGGAGGGCAGTCAGGTCCGTGTTGGGACTGAAGTACTTCAGTTCCCGGGCGACCTTGGTCTGCTTGGCCTTGGCTCGGCCGCGACCCATGGCGTCGACCCCCTCATGCGTAGACCGGGGCGGCGAGTTGCGGCCCCGGGTTCAGTGGTCTCGTCGTAGACACAACGGTACATCGTCCGGACCTGTTCCGACGACTCAGCAGCGGCCAGGGCCGCCTCGTTGACCCGATCGGCCCTCAGGCGCGGTGCGAGCCCGCCCGGCCGGAGCCTCGGGCGCCGCGCGTCGGCAGCCACAGCCGCTCCGACGGCGCCACGGCGGCGATCCGACGCTCGGCCAGCCGGTCGGCGGCCACCGAGGGCGAGATGCCCTCGGTGTCGGCCTCGGCCAGCACGGACGCCGTGGCGTCGAAGATCTTCAGGGTGCGCTCGCGCGCCCGCTCGAAGTCGAAGCCGTGCAGCTCGTCGGCCACCTGGATCACGCCACCGGAGTTCACCAGGTAGTCGGGGGCGTAGGTGATGCCGCGCTCGCGCAGCTGGTCGGCCACCTGCGGCTCGGCGAGCTGGTTGTTGGCCGCGCCGCAGACGATCTGGGCCTTGAGGGTGCCGACGACCTCGGGGGTCAGCGCGCCGCCGAGCGCGCAGGGCGCGTAGACGTCGAGGTCGCTGCTCACGAGCTCGTCGGTCGAGCCCACGACGCTCACGCCGGCGTGCTCGTCACGCACGCGGGCCAGCGCCTGCTCCGACACGTCGGTGACCACGATCTCGGCGCCGTCCTCGGCGAGCAGCCCGACCAGCAGGTGCCCGACCTTGCCGACGCCCGCGATGCCGACCCGGCGTCCGGCCAGCGAGTCGCTGCCCCAGCGGTGAGCCGCGGACGCGCGCATGCCCTGGAACACGCCGAGCGCGGTGAGCACGGACGAGTCGCCGGCTCCGCCGTTGGCCTCGCTGCGGCCGGTGACGAAGTCCGACTCCTCGGCGACGACGTCCATGTCGGCGACGTAGGTGCCGACGTCGCACGCGGTGACGTAGCGGCCGCCGAGGCTCTGCACGAAGCGGCCGTAGGCGCGCAGCAGCTCAGGGGTCTTGTCGCGCGTGGGGTCGCCGATGATGACGGCCTTGCCGCCGCCGTGGTCGAGACCGGCCACGGCGTTCTTGTAGGTCATGCCGCGCGAGAGGTGCAGCGCGTCGGCGAGCGCCTCGGCGGTGCTGGCGTAGGGGTACAAGCGCGTGCCGCCCAGCCCGGGGCCGAGCGCGGTGCTGTGCAGCGCGATGATCGCGCGCAGCCCGGTGGCGGGGTCGTGGCAGAAGACCACCTGCTCGTGGTCGCCCGCGAACGCGTCGCTGCCGTCCTCGGTGGCCCAGTGGGGCGCGGTCGTGCTCGTCACGGTCGTGACTCCTCGGGTGTTGGCCGGCCCTCGTGAGGCAGGCGCCGCCGTCCGGGGACGTCGTCGGCCCCGGTGGGGCAAGCCTAGGACCGTCGGCTCGGCAGGTGGGCCGCCGAGGTGCCACTCTGGGGTGTGCCCACCGTGACGCGCCGCCCGCCGTACCAGGCGCACCTGCGCGTCTTCGAGCCCGTCGCGCACCTCGCGCCGGCCGAGCGCGAGCGCTGGACCACCTACGCCCGCAGCGCGCCGTCGCGGCACGAGGTCGAGCGCGCGCTGTACGCCGACACCGTGCGCCGCCTCGCCGGACGCCCCCCGGTGCCGGTGCCGGCGGCCGAGAGCACCGACGCGCTGCTGCTCGACGACGACGGCGAGCTGTTCGTCTCGCCGGTGCAGCCGCGGCTGCAGGTGTGGCACCGGCTCGGCGCTCCCGACCTCGAGGGCGACGTGCTGCCGAGCGACGCCGTCCCCGAGGTGGTGCGCGAGCAGGCGGCGGCCGACCTCGCGCGGCTCGCCGTCGACGGTGGCGAGGTGCGGCTGTTCTCGCGCACGGCCGCCTGGCAGGTTCCGCTGCCGTGGTTCGTGCTGTTCTCGGGGTCCGAGCGCGACCTCAGCGTCGCACCCGAGCGCCGCCTCACCTACCGGACGTCGATGAGCCAGGCCCGGCGGCGCGCGGCCATCGGTCTGCGCACGGCTCGCGCCACGCTGGGCGACGCCGGGCTGGCCTCCGACATCGAGGTGCTGGGCCGCTGGCTGGAGGAGTTCGACCACCGCAGCTGCCTCGAGCTCGACTACGCCGGGCTGGTCGACCTGCTCGACGACGCCCACCTGACGGGTGACGACTCGGCGTCCGACGTCGAGCAGGGGCTGGCGGCGCTGGCCGAGGAGGACGTCGTCTCGGCGGCGGCGGCGTACCGGCGCTGGACCCGTCGCTGGCAGCGCGTGGCGAGGCTCGCGAGCGCTTCCTGAGGAACTAGTTATTGACCAGTTCTTTACCAAGGGGTGACTAGTTCAGGGGGAAGTTCCATAATGATCCCTCCCGAACGTTCCATCCGTGCCCGAAAAGGGGCATCCTTGACACTGCAACCGCGTCGTCCGACGCGATATCGCTAAGGAGTTTGCGATGGCCACCAAGAGCCCCGACGCCCAGTCGCTGCTGACCCCGGCCGAGGTCGCCGCGCTCTTCCGCGTCGACCCCAAGACGGTCACCCGCTGGGCGAAGGCCGGCAAGCTGACCTCGATCCGCACCCTGGGGGGCCACCGCCGCTACCCCGAGGACGAGGTCCGTCAGCTGCTCGCCGGTATCCCGCAGCAGCGCAGCTGACCTGCTGCGACCACGCTCGGTGGTCCGGCGTGCATGACCGCGGGTGGGTGGCGAACCCCTCCGTCCGTGATCATGCACGCCGGA
>JBQCES010000157.1:0-2897 GCA_051960055.1 Angustibacter sp.
GACCGCTGCTCGACCCCACCGACCTCATCGTCCGCAGTGGTGAAGTCGTTGCGGCCGTGGGGGATCCGGGCCACGGGCACACGGCGCTCGCGCTCGCGCTCGCCGGGCGGCTGGCCCACACCGGCGCGGTCGACCTCGACGGCGACGCCAGCCCCCGCCGGCTGCAGCGGGCCGTGGCCCTCGTCGACGTGCCCGGCGTCAGCGAGCCGGACGGCGCCCTGCCCGTCACCACCGTGGTCGCCGAGGAGCTGGCGACGGCGGGGCGGTCGACCCGCCGGTCGGCGGTGCGCGAGGTGCTCGCCGAGGTCGGCCTGACCCAGCCGCCCCACCGGTTCGACGGCCTCGACGTCGGCACGCGCCTCACGCTGCTCTCCGGCCTGGCGGCGCGGCGTCCGGACGTGGGCTTTGTGGTGGTCACCCTGCCCGAGCGGCACGGCGCGACGCCGGAGGCCTGGCTGCCGCCGCTGCACGACCTGGCCGAGCGGGGCCTCGGTGTGCTCGTCACCGTGGGCCTGGGCACCGGCCGCCTCATCGACCTCCCCGCCGCCGAGATCGGCGGCGCCACCATCGCCTCGAAGGAGACCGCGTGAGTGCCTTGCGCATCGCGCTGACCGAGCTGCGTCGCATCACCGCCGGACGGCTGCCCCGCATCGCGGTGCTCGCCCTGATGATCGTGCCGACGCTGTACGGCGGCCTGTACGTCTATGCCAACCACGACCCTTACGCCGCAACGGATCGCGTACCGGCAGCGCTCGTGGTGCAGGACGCCGGCGCCGTCGTCGACGGTGACCGCACCGACGTCGGCCGCCAGGTCGCCGACGACCTGGAGCAGCGCAAGGACCTCGACTGGCACCGTGTGTCGGCGACCCGGGCCGAGCAGGGGGTGCGCGACGGCCGCTACGACTTCGCGCTGACGATCCCGCGCGACTTCAGTGCCGCGCTGACCAGCCCGCAGCGTCAGCATCCTGAGCAGGCGCAACTGCGGCTCACGACCAACGACGCCAACTCCTACCTCGCCTCGACCATCGCGACGAACGTGTCGGGGCAGGTGAGAGACGCTGTCGCGCATCGGCTCGGCAGCCAGGCCGCCGGACGCTTCATGCTCAGCCTCAGCCAGGTGCGGGCGGGGTTGGTCGACGCCGCGAAGGGGGCGGGGCGGCTGGCGGACGGCGCGCGGCAGGCTCACGACGGCGCGGCGCAGCTGGCACAGGGGGCTACCCAGGCCGATGCGGGGGCGCGCCGGCTCGCCACCGGCAGCTCGCGCCTCGCCGACGGCCTGGGCCGGCTCGACGCGCGGACCCGCGACCTGCCGGCGCAGTCGCGGCAGCTGGCCGCCGGCGCCCGCCAGGTCGCCGACGGTGACCAGGCCGTGGCGGCGCAGGGACGCCAGGTGGCCGCGGCAGCACGGACGGCCGCCCAGCGGTATGCCGAGGGCCGCGCGCAGCTGCAGCAGGCGCTCGCGGCGTCGGCCCTGCCCGCCGACCAGCAGCAGGCGCTGCTCGACCGGTACGACGCCGCCGGTGCGCCGCTCACGAAGGCACTGGGCGACGTCCAGCAGACCGGCGGCCGGCTCGACACCCTCGCCGCAGGCGCTGAGCGGGTCGCGGACGGCACGAATTCTTTGGCTGACACCGCCTCTGCCCTGTCGAGCGGCATCACCAGCGCCCGGCGCGGAGCCGACCAGGTCGCCTCCGGGGCCGGCCGGCTCGCCGACGGCACGGCGCAGCTCTCGGACGGCGCCACCGCTCTCGAGCGCGGCACCGGGAAGCTCGCCGACGGCACCGCGCAGCTGCAGTCGAAGCTCCGGGACGGCGCCGGGCGCATCCCGGACCCGTCCGCCGGCACGCGCGACCGCATCGCCTCCACGATCGGCGACCCCGTGCGGGTCGCGAGCACCTCGCAGGCCAGCGCCGGCACGTACGGTGCGGGGCTCGCGCCGTTCTTCATGGCGCTCGCGGCGTGGATCGGTGCCTACGTGCTGTTCCTCCTCGTGCGACCGTTGTCCGACCGCGCGCTCGCGTCCAACCAGGCGCCGCTGCGCGTGGCGCTGGGCGGCTGGCTCACGCCCGCCGTCGTCGGCGTCGTCCAGATGGGCGTGCTGCTCGCGACGATCGCCATCGGCCTCGGCATCGCACCCGCCCACGCCGCCCTCACCCTCGGCTTCATGGTGCTGGTGTCGGTGACCTTCGTGGCGATCGTGCAGACGCTCAACGCGTGGTTCGGTGCCGTGGGGCAGTTCCTCGGCCTGGTGCTCCTGGTCACCCAGCTCGTCACCGCCGGTGGCACCTTCCCGTGGCAGACCATCCCTGAGCCTTTGCACGGGCTGCACCGGGTGCTGCCGATGTCGTACGCCGTCGACGGTCTACGCCAGCTGCTCTACGGCGGTCTCGGCTCGCTCGTCACGCGCGACGCGCTCGTGCTCGCCGCCTACCTGCTAGGGGCGCTCGCGCTCACTGCCGTGGCCGCGCGCCGACGCCGGGTGTGGACGCCGGCGCGGATCCGGCCCGAGCTGGTGCTGTAGGGCCCGCGGCTACGCTGACGGCGTGACCCTCGAGGAGGTGGCCCGCCACGCCGAGTCGCTGTCGCGGGTAAAGCGCAAGGGGACGCCGGCCCGTCCGGCGTGGTACGTCGACGACCGGCTGGTCGTGCGGCTCGACCGGCCGGGCACCGTGGTGATCCGGGTGCCCCTGACCGATCGGGAGGCGCTGCTCGACCGCTACCCCGACACGTTCGGGGTGCCGCCGCGGATGGAGGCGCACCACAAGGTCGAGGCCTACCTCGACGGCGCCGACCCGGCAGCGGTGCGCACCGCCATCGACCTGGCCTGGCGGCTGCAGGCGGGCGAGCAGCAGCCGGGCGGCGCCTAGCGGGGGTCGGAGGCGAGCGCGCCGTACACG
>JBQCES010000158.1:0-7627 GCA_051960055.1 Angustibacter sp.
CCACCCGCGCCAGAGCCTCGTCGTCCTGTCACTGCGTGGGCCACGGCTGCGCTGTGGCCTCGCCGCCCGCTTCGACCTGCCGAGCGGCACCATGGCCGCCGAGGAGTTCGCTGCCGAGGTGGTGCCCTGCGTGGTGCGCGACGAGCCGAGCCAGGTCGCGCTGCTGGTCTACGACGACGCGCCGTGGCAGGCACGTCAGCGGCCGAGGCAGGAGCTGGTCGACGCCATCGAGCAGCGTTTCGCCGCGGACGGCGTGCCCGTCAAGGAGGCGGTGTACGTCGGCGGCGGGCGCTTCTGGTCGATGACCTGTCGGTCCGCTGAGTGCTGTCCCGAGACGGGGACGCTGGTGAGCGACGTGCGCTCGACCTCGGCGGCGGCCACGCTGGTGCTGCAGGGGCGGGCGCCACTGGGTGACCGTGACGAGCTGGTGAGCCGGGTCGCCCCACGCGGTCCGCTCACGACGGCAGCGGTGGCGAGCGTGGCTGACCGCGAGCTGGGCCGGCGGGCCGCGCTGGAGGACGGCGGCGGCCTGCAGGGTGTGCGAGCGTGGATGATCGAGGTGACGGGCCTGTTCGACGCCGTCGTGCAGCGCAGTCGGACCGACGGCGTTGCGCGGCTCGACGCCGACGAGGCGGGCCTGCTGGTCGTCGGGATGCTCGACATCGGACTGCGTGACGCGCTGTCGGAACGGTGCTCAGCGTGGCTCGGGGGACTGCCCGACCGCGGTGACCACCCGCCCACCCGGCCGGAGCGCCACGAGGACGACCCGGTCACGGGCGTGCTCCGCGAGCTCGCGGTGATGTCCGACGGTCAGCTCGCCGTGGCACCCCTGACGTTGCTGGCCGCGCAGTACTGGGGCGCGGGGGAGGGCGCGCTGGCCAACGCCGCCGTGGAGCGGGCCTTGACGATCGATCCCGACTACCGCCTGGCCGTGCTCCTGGCGCAGCTGCTGCGAGCGGCGATCCCGCCGGCCTGGGTGCAGCCGCCGCGCGGGGCCGCCGCCGGGGAGAGCGTCCGTGAATGAACTCTGCTCGTCTCGGATGGTGAGAGGCTGATCCCGAGTTCTGGGCGTGCGGTCCGCGTCGCTGCTAACCTCGACGCAGGTCATGAGCGCCAGCGCGAAGCCCCGGCTCGCTGGCCGGCAACCCTCCAACCGCGGTGGGGTGCCCCGGGTGATGACCTGGCCGACACCAGCAGGTGTGGGCAAGCGCGGGTCCGTCACCGACGGGCCCAGAACCTTGGGAGCCCTCCGTGACCTGTCGAATGCGTCGCTGACACCGACCGTCGCTCACCTTCCTCACCGGTCGCGCCGGGGCTGACTGCCTGCGCGCTGCCGTCGGCGCCCCGTGGTGTCGGCTGAGCGACCGCACCCTCGCACGTCCTCGCACCTGCCCGCAGCCACGGGGCGCCCCACGCGCGCGCCCGACCTCAGGAGACACCATGAGCAACGGTTGGTCCTTCGAGACCCGACAGATCCACGCCGGCCAGACCGCGGACCCCACCACAGGAGCCCGCGCCCTGCCGATCTACCAGACGACGTCGTACGTCTTCAACAGCAGTGAGCACGCTGCGAACCTGTTCGGGCTCAAGGAGTTCGGCAACATCTACACGCGGCTGATGAACCCGACCACCGACGCAGTCGAGCAGCGCATCGCCAGCCTCGAGGGTGGAGTGGGTGCTCTGCTCGTCGCGAGCGGGCAGTCGGCCGAGACGCTCGCGTTGCTCAACATCGCCGAGGCCGGCGACCACGTCGTCGCGAGCCCCAGCCTGTACGGCGGCACCTACAACCTGCTGCACTACACGTTCCCCAAGCTCGGCATCCAGACGACGTTCGTCGAGAACCCGGACGACCTGGAGTCGTGGAAGGCCGCGATCCGGCCGAACACGAAGGTGTTCTTCGCCGAGACGGTGTCGAACCCGCGGTCCGACGTCCTCGACATCGAGGGAGTCGCCGAGGTGGCGCACGAGTTCGGTGTGCCGCTGGTCGTCGACAACACGATCGCCACGCCCTACCTCATCCGCCCGCTCGAGTGGGGCGCAGACGTCGTCATCCACTCCGCCACCAAGTACCTCGGGGGCCACGGGACGTCGATCGCCGGCGTCATCGTCGACGGCGGCCGCTTCGACTACGCGGCCTACCCCGAGCGGTTCCCGAACTACAACCAGCCCGACCCGAGCTACCACGGCCTGGTCTACGCCCGCGACCTCGGTGTCGGCAGCCCGCTGGGTGCCAACCTCTCGTTCATCCTCAAGGCCCGCGTCCAGCTGCTGCGCGACCTGGGCGCGGCGGTCTCGCCGTTCAACGCGTTCCTCATCGCCCAGGGCATCGAGACCCTGAGCCTGCGGGTCGAGCGCCACGTGCAGAACGCACAGGCCGTGGCCCAGTGGCTCGAGGGACGCGACGAGGTCGAGACCGTCGCCTACGCGGGCCTGCCGAGCAGCCCCTGGTACGAGCGCGGACGCAAGTACGCGCCGCAGGGCGTCGGCGCCGTGCTCGCCTTCGAGATCAAGGGCGGCGCCGCGGCCGGTCAGCGGTTCGTCGAGGCGCTCGAGCTGCACAGCCACGTCGCCAACATCGGCGACGTGCGCAGCCTGGTGATCCACCCGGCCTCGACGACGCACAGCCAGCTGTCCGAGGACGAGCAGCGCGCGAGTGGTGTCACGCCGGGTCTGGTGCGCCTGGCCGTCGGGCTGGAGCACATCGACGACATCCTGGCCGACCTCGAGGCGGGCTTTCGCGCAGCCAAGGAGGCCTGAGCCCGTGCCCGGCTGGCGAGCAGGCGACCCGGTGGGCCGACGGCACACCGTGGGCGTCGGCACCATCACGCTCGAGGCGCGCGGTGCCCTTCCGGACGTCGAGGTGTCGTACGAGTCCTGGGGCACGCTCAACGCCGCTCGCGACAACGCGGTGCTCGTGCTGCACGCGCTGACCGGCGACAGCCACGTGGCCGGCCCGGCCGGTCCCGGGCACCCGACGCCGGGGTGGTGGGACGCGCTCGTCGGCCCGGGCCGGCCCCTCGACACCGACCGCTGGTTCGTGGTGGCGCCGAACGTCCTCGGCGGCTGCCAGGGCACGACGGGGCCGTCGTCCACGGCGCCGGACGGTCGGGCGTGGGGTTCCCGCTTCCCCTTCATCACGGTGCGCGACCAGGTCGAGGCCGAGATGCGGCTCGCCGACCACCTGGGCATCGACAGCTGGGCGAGCGTCATCGGCGGCTCGATGGGCGGGATGCGCGTGCTCGAGTGGGCGGTGACCCACCCGCAGCGGCTGCGGTCGGCCGTGGTGCTGGCCTCGGCCGCTGCCGCGAGCGCGGAGCAGATCGCCTGGTGCCAGCCGCAGCTGCTCGCCATCCGCAGTGACCCGCACTGGGCGGGAGGCGACTACCACGACGTCGAGGGGCCCGGCCCGCAGACCGGGCTCGGCATCGCGCGCCGCATCGCCCACGTGACCTACCGCAGCGAGCAGGAGCTGGCCGACCGGTTCGGCCGCTCCCCGCAGGGGGAGGAGCAGCCGATCGGAGGGTCGGGGCGCTACGCCGTCGAGAGCTACCTCGACCACCACGCCGCCAAGCTCGCTCGCCGCTTCGACGCCGGGTCGTACGTCGTGCTCACCGAGGCCATGAGCTCGCACGACGTGGGCCGGGGCCGCGGGGGTGTGGCCGCGGCGCTGGAGCGGGTCACCTGCGACCTGGTGGTGGCGGCGGTCGACAGCGACCGCCTGTACCCGCCGCGGTTGTCGCAGGAGATCGTGGCGGCCGCACCGGCGGCCCGGCCGCTGCGCACGATCCACTCGCCGTACGGTCACGACGGGTTCCTCATCGAGACCGCGCAGGTGGGCGAGCTCGTGCGTGACGCGCTGCCGGCCGACGTCCGCTGCCGCTGACGACCAACGGCCGTCCGGGCAGGCTGGGTCAGGTCAGCGCGGTTCGAGCAGGCTGCGCAGCACGGGCCAACGCACGGCCAGGGCGGGGTGGAGCGGCAGCTGCTCGACGCGGTCGAGGTCGACCCACTCCACGGCGTCCGACTCCGGGTTGGCCACGGTCGCGTGGGTGCCGGCTGGTGCGTCGACCACCACGTAGGTGTACGACCACGGCCCGTGGTCGTCGACGTGGCGGGCCACCTCGACGAGCCCGGAGACGTCGAGGCGGGTCTCCTCCCGCGCTTCGCGGGTCGCGGCCTCGACGACGCTCTCGTGGCTGTCGCGGGCACCGCCCGGCAGCCCCCACGTGCCACCTTCGTGGGTCCACGGGGCGCGCAGCTGCAGCAGCACCTGCGGGCCGCGGTCGCCCGGCCGGCGCGCCAGTAGACCCGCCGCGCCGTTGCGCCCCCAGTGCTTGCCGCCGCAGGCGCACTGCACCCAGCCGTTGCCGTCGCCGGTCGTCGGGCGGGCGAGCGCCGCGTGCGGGTCGACGCGCACCACGTCGAGGACGCCGGGCCAGCCGGCGCGGGCGTAGGCGCGCCGCTGCCGCATGGCGCCGTTGCCGTCCCGCCGCAGCCGTCGCAGCCCCTCGCGCACCAGGTCAGCGTCGCCCGTGCGCTCCAGGCCCGGCTCGGCGTGGCGCACGAGCGCGTCGACGACGTCACCGGCCGCTGCCGTGCGAGCCGTCGTCGGATCGAGCAGGCCTCCCTCCAGCCCGTAGCGCGCCGCCTGCCACATCGCGGCGCGCAGCACGTGCTGCGGCGGGTCGAGCACCTCGCGGCCCCCTGCGTGGTCGTCGACGGCCCGGACGGCCAGAGCCCGCACGAGGCCCACGAACAGCGCCGCGTCGTCGACGGTCGCGAGGACATCGGACACGCGTACCTCGACGGTGGGGAAGCGGGTCGACAGGCGGACGTCCCAGTACACGTAGCTGGCGTCATCGACCACCTCGGTGGACACCAGCCCGTCGACCGCCTCCTGCCAGCCGCGCGGGTCGCGCGTGCGCGGCGGCGGTCCGACCACCGGCCAGCGCTGCCAGTGGATCTGCCGGTACGACGCGAAACCGGTGTCGGAACCGAGCCAGAACGGGGAGTTGGCGGTCACGGCCAGCAGCGCGGGCAGCCAGGGCCGCAGCCCGTCGACCGCGGCCACGCGGCTCGCGTCGTCGGCCTCGGGGGTATCGCCGCCGTCCACGCCGAGGTGCAGGTGCAGTCCGGCGATCAGCTGCTGGGTCACCAGGCCCGCAGCCCGGGTGCGCAGGCTGTCGTAGCGGTCGGCGTCGGCGACCTGCTGCTCGCGGGCGTCCCCGAGCACCGGCGTGCCGCTCGCGAGCAGCACCAGGCCGTGCCGTTCGGCGGCCGCCGCGGCGCGCGAGCGCAGCGTGAGGGCGCGCTGCAGCACGTCGCCCACCCCGCTCGCCACGCTCGTGACCGTCTCGACCTGCGACAGGGTCAGCTCGGAGACCGTGGTGCCCGCAGCCGCGAGCTCAGGGTCGGGCCGCTCGAGCGCGGCCAGCACCGCAGGTGCCCGGCTCGCCAGACGGCCGCTCGCGGCGTCCGCGACGTGCAGCTCCTCCTCGACGCCGTGCGTCCGCCCGACGTCGCCCGCGGTGCGGCTCACGCATCAGCCCCTTCACCACCGACGGCCCACTTCGCGCCGGACGAGACCAGCGTACGGATCGCGACGGCGTCCCGCGCGCCGTCGCGACCACCGCAGGTCGCCCGGCGACGACGCGCGCGGTCCGGCGTCCGGTACGGTGCAGGCGTCCCGGCGCGAGGGCGGGCCGGTAGAGCGAGGAGGATCGATGGCGATCGTCGTGGGTTTCGTGCCGACGAACGAGGGGCGCGCTGCGCTGCGTCGGGCGGCCGAGGAGGCCAAGCTGCGCTCGACGCGGCTCGTGGTGATCAACTCCAACCGCGGCGGCAAGGACCTCGCGTCCGATGACGCCGCGCGGTACGAGGCGGAGCTGGCCACCGTGCAGCGCGAGTTGGCCGACGCCGGCGTCGACCACGAGGTGCGCCAGCTCGTGCGTGGGCTGGAGCCGGCTGAGGACCTCATCGCCGTGGCGGAGGAGATCGGCGCGGACTTCATCGTCATCGGCCTGCGTCGGCGCACGCCGGTCGGCAAGCTGATCCTGGGGTCGAACGCCCAGCGGATCCTGCTCGACGCGCCGTGCCCCGTGCTCGCGGTGAAGGCCGACGCCTGACCCCTGGGGGCGGCAACACGCGCGACCACCGCAGTGGCGGTACGCCAGGTGCGCCTGTCGTCAGTACAATGGTGAGTCCGGCCGAGTGAGACCACGCGGATCGGGCATGGACAGGCCGGCTCAGACGTTGCACCTGCTGCCGAGCCTGGCCTGTCTCGTCTTGCCGTCCGCTCGCCCGCCTGATCATCCGCGACGAAAGGTTGTCCGTGTCGTCGGTTCCGACCGCCCGGTCCCAGTCCGCTGCAACGCTGCCAGCGGAGTTCTCCCACCCGGCGCTGCAGGATCTGCTGCGCCGAGGCCGCACGAACGGCGTCGTCGACGCCGGGTCGGTGCGGCACGCGCTGGAGCAGGCTGACCTGCCGCTGCGGCGGATGAAGGCAGTGCTGCGCGCGCTCGACGAGCAGGGCATCAGCGTGCAGGTCGAGGAGGCGCCGGCCCGTGCGGTCGCCGCCACCGCCACCAAGCGCGCGACGGCGACGGCCAAGACCGCCAAGACGGCGACCAAGGCCGCCACCAAGAAGACCGCCGCCACGAAGGCCACCGCGAAGACGGCCGACGACGAGGCCGCCGAGGCGCCGGCCGCCAAGCCCGCGGCGAAGAAGTCGACCGCCAAGAAGGCCACGGCGAAGAAGACGGCCGCGAAGACGGCCAGCACGTCGGCGGCCACCGACGAGACCGACGAGCACGAGGGCGACGAAGCCGTCGACGCCGTCGACGCACCCGAGGGCGAGGCGGTCGAGGAGACGGTCGAGGAGACCGGCTTCGTCATCACCGACGACGACGACGACGCGCCGGCCCAGCAGGTCGCCACGGCCGGTGCCACGGCCGACCCGGTCAAGGACTACCTCAAGCAGATCGGCAAGGTCGCCCTGCTCAACGCCGAGCAGGAGGTCGAGCTCGCCAAGCGCATCGAGGCGGGCCTGTTCGCCGAGGAGCGGCTGAACTCCGGAGCCAAGATCGACCCGAAGCTCAAGCGCGAGCTGTGGTGGATCGCCCAGGACGGCAAGAAGGCCAAGAACCACCTGCTCGAGGCCAACCTGCGTCTCGTGGTCTCGCTGGCCAAGCGCTACACCGGCCGCGGCATGCTGTTCCTGGACCTCATCCAGGAGGGCAACCTCGGTCTGATCCGCGCGGTCGAGAAGTTCGACTACACCAAGGGCTACAAGTTCTCGACCTACGCCACGTGGTGGATCCGCCAGGCCATCACCCGCGCGATGGCCGACCAGGCGCGCACCATCCGCATCCCGGTGCACATGGTCGAGGTCATCAACAAGCTCGCCCGCGTCCAGCGCCAGATGCTCCAGGACCTCGGGCGCGAGCCCACCCCGGAGGAGCTCGCCAAGGAGCTCGACATGACCCCCGAGAAGGTCGTCGAGGTCCAGAAGTACGGTCGCGAGCCCATCTCCCTGCACACCCCGCTCGGCGAGGACGGCGACAGCGAGTTCGGCGACCTGATCGAGGACTCCGAGGCGGTCGTCCCGGCGGACGCCGTGAGCTTCACC
>JBQCES010000159.1:0-3024 GCA_051960055.1 Angustibacter sp.
CGACAGCGCTGCCCCCGGCGCGCCGAGCAGGTGCAGCACGGGCCGCGAGACCAGCGGAGCCGCGACGATCATGCCGATGAAGGTCAGGAACGCGCCGCCGCCCAGCACCTTCGCGGCGTCGCTGCCCTCCAGCGCACCCACGCCGTAGGCCATGACGGCCACACCGAGCACCGTCAGCACGATGCCGACGACACCGCGCAGGTGCAGGCTGCGCTCGGGCAGGGCGATGTCGTCGCGCATGGCCGCGACCGGGGCGATACGACCGGCCCGCCAGGCCGGCAGCACGGCACTGGCCACGGTGACCAGCAGCCCGATCGCCAGGCTCGACACCACGGTCAGGGTGTCGACGGGCAGGCCGCCGGTGAACTCGAGGCCGAACGAGCCCATCAGCAGCTGCAGGCCCTTGGCCAGGCCGATGCCGCCGAGCAGGCCGAGTGCACCGCCGGCGAGCCCGATCACCGCCGCCTCACCCAGCACGACCCGCATGACCTGGGCGCGAGCCGCTCCGACCGCCCGGAGCAGCGCGAGCTCACGCGTGCGCTGGGCTACGAGCATCGAGAACGTGTTGAAGATGATGAACACGCCCACGAGCAGGCTGATGAACGCGAACACGAGCAGGAACGTGTTGATGAAGCCCAGGCCCTGGGCGAACGCCGACTTCGTCTCGTCGGCGTACGTCTTGCCCGTGATCGCCTCCTGCCCCTTCGGCAGGGTCGCGGCCACCCGGTCGCGCAGTGCCTGCTGGCTCACGCCGTCCGCGGCGCGCAGCGAGATCGACTGCACGGTGCCGTCCGGGGCGAACCACGTGCGGGCGGTGGCCGCGTCGACGCTGACGATGGTCTGGCCCGCCGAGCCGCCGATGAACTCCTCCTCGCCGACGACGGTGACGTCCTGCACGGTGCCGGCGACGACCAGCCTCGTGCGGTCACCGACCTTCAGCCCCGACTTCTCGAGCGTGGTGGATTCGACGACCACCTCATCCGGCCCGTTCGGGGCCCGGCCGGCCACGAGCGGGAGCGCTTCGTCGTCGGGCCGGAAGGCGAAACCGAAGCTCGGGGCGCCGCCGTTGCGCACAGCCGTGCCGTCCTTACCCACCAGCACCGCCGTGCCGCCCAGGTCGGGTTCGGCCGACCGGACGCCGTCGATCCCCGCGAGACGCTCGGCCTCGTCGAGTCGCAGCGGCTGACGCAGATCACCGGTGTCAGCCACTCCGCTGTTGACCTTCACTCCCCGCACGACCACGTCGGTGCCCGCCGTGGAACCGGTCGAGATCCGGTCGAAGGTGGCTTTGAGGCTGTCGCTCAGCACGAACGTCCCGGCGACGAAGGCGACGCCCAGCATGACCGACAGCGTAGTGAGCAGGAAGCGGACGACGTGCCCGCGCACGCCGGAGAGAGTGACGCGCAGCATCAGGACCGCCGCCCCACGGCGTCGAAGCCCTTCATGCGGTCGAGCACGGCCTCAGCTGTGGGGTCGGCCATCTCGTCGACGATCCGGCCGTCGGCGAGGAACAGCGCGCGGTCGGCGTAGCCCGCGGCCACCGGGTCGTGCGTCACGATGACGATGGACTGACCGAACTCGTCGACCGACCGGCGCAGGAAGCCCAGGATCTAGGCGCTGGCGCGCGAGTCGAGGTTGCCGGTCGGCTCGTCCGCGAAGACGATCGCCGGGCGGCTGGCCAGCGCACGCGCGCAGGCGACGCGCTGCTGCTGGCCGCCGGACAGCTCGCTCGGGCGGTGCCCGAGGCGGTCGCGCAGGCCCACGGTGTCGACGACGGTGTCGAACCACGCCTGGTCGACCTTCGTCCCGGCGATGTCCATCGGCAGCGTGATGTTCTCCCGCGCGGTGAGCGTCGGCACGAGGTTGAACGACTGGAAGACGAAACCGACCCGGTCGCAGCGCAGTCGGGTCAGCGCCTTGTCGCGTAGGCCGGCCACCTCGACGCCGTCGATGACGACGCTGCCAGCGGTGGGCGTGTCGAGGGCGGCCATGCAGTGCATGAGTGTCGACTTGCCCGACCCGGACGGCCCGAGGATCGCGGTGAACCGCCCCCGGCCGAAGTCGACGTCGACGCCGTCGAGCGCGCGCACCTCCGCCTCGCCCCGGCCGTAGATCTTGACGAGCCCCCGCGCACTCGCGACCGCGTCGCGCGCGTCCTGCATCGTGGGCGTCGCCGCCGTCGATTCGTCCATCAGGTCCACCCGAGTCCTCTCACGTGCTGTCACGACAGCTCATCCACCCCTGGTCATGGTCCAACGCCGCGCTCGCGGCCGGAACCATCCTCCCGAAACCGCTCCGGCCGACGCGATCAGGTTTCCCCCTGGGTCGACCCTGGGTGGTCCCTGGGTCAGGGCCGGTGCACGTCGGGCAGCGGCGGAGGCGTGCCGCCGAACGACGGGCACAGCGCGCGGTGGTCGCACCAGTCGCACAGGCGGGAAGGCCGCGGGCGCCAGTCGCCCGTGGCCAGGGCACGCTCGATCGCGGCCCACAGCGCCCTGACCTTGCGCTCGGTGGCCCGCAGCTCGTCCTCGTCGGGGGAGTGCCTCAGCACCTGCCCGTCGCCGAGGTACACCAGCTGCAGCTGGCGCGGCACGACGCCGCGTGCCCGCCAGAGCACGAGCGCGTAGAAGCGCATCTGGAACATCGCCTTGGTCTCGAACTGCTCCGCGGGAGCGCGCCCCGTCTTGTAGTCGACGACGCGCACCTCACCGGTGGGAGCCACGTCGAGCCGGTCGACGTACCCGCGCAGCACCAGCCCGTCGTCGAGCGTGGCCTCGACGTACAGCTCGCGCTCAGCCGGTTCCAAGCGCGTGGGGTCCTCGAGCGCGAACCACCGCTCGAGCAGGGTCTCGGCCGAGGCCAGCCACTCGACGACGGCCGCCGCGTCGCCGTCGAAGAGCGTCGCCAGCTCGGGCTCGGCCTCGAGCAGCCGCTCCCACTGCGGGCGCAGCATCGTGCGGGCGGCCGCGAACGTGCGCTCGGCCGCCGGCAGGTCGAACAGCCGCTCGAGCACTGCGTGCACCA
>JBQCES010000160.1:0-8404 GCA_051960055.1 Angustibacter sp.
CCCGCGGCGTCGCCGTCGTCACTGGTGCCAGCAGCGGCATCGGGGCTGCCACAGCGATCCGCCTCGCCGCAGAGGGCTTCCAGGTGGTGGCGGCCGCGCGCCGCCGTGACCGCCTCGACGCGCTCGCCGCCGAGCACGACGGCATCACACCCGCCACGCTCGACGTCACCGACGACGAGTCCGTGGCCGCGCTGGCCGCCGAGCTGCCCGACGTCGCACTGCTCGTCAACAACGCCGGGGGAGCGTTCGGGGTCGCCGACGTGGCGACGTCCGAGATCGCCGACTGGCAGCGGATGTACGACGTCAACGTGCTGGGCGCGGTGCGCATGGTCAAGGCCCTGCTGCCCGCGCTCGAGGCCGGCGACGGCGGCCACGTCGTCTTCACCGGCTCGATCGCGGGCCGCACGCCGTACGAGAAGGGCGGCGGCTACGTCGCCGCCAAGCACGCCGAGGCCGCGCTCAGCGAGATGCTGCGCCTGGAGCTCAACGGGCGACCGGTGCGGGTCAGCGAGGTGGCACCCGGCATGGTGCGCACGGAGGAGTTCTCACTCGTGCGCTTCGGCGGTGACCGCGAGCGCGCCGACGCCGTCTACCAGGGGGTGTCGAAGCCGCTGCTCGCCGAGGACGTCGCTGACGTGATCGCCTGGGTGGCGACGCGTCCGGCGCACGTCGACATCGATCTCGTGGTGGTCAAGCCGCTCGCGCAGGCGGCACCGCACAAGGTGCACCGCGAGAGCTAGCCGGCCGAAGCGTCCTGGGCCGGGTCGGCCGGGTCGTCGGCCCACATCGACTTCATCTCCTCGAGCGCCTGCTCCATGATCCGCACCATGGCCTGGTGGGCGCCGTCGCCGTCGCCGCGCTGCACGGCCTGGGCGACGTCGGCGTGCAGCCGCAGCGCCTCGGCTTGCGGGTGGTGCGGCATCAGGCCGTAGTGGTGGCGTCCGGCCAGCACCTCGGCGACGAGCTCGTTCAGCTTCACGAACATCTCGTTGCCGGAGCCCGCCAGCACCTGGCGGTGGAACTCGATGTCGAGGCGCAGGAACTCGTCCTCGTCGTCGCTCTGACCAGCTGCCCACATCTTCGCCGCGGTGCCCACGAGCTCACTGGCGGCGTCCGGTGAGATGCGTTCTGCCGCAAGGCGTGCGGCCTGTGGCTCAACCGCGGTGCGCAGCTCGGTCATCGAGCGCAGCTGACCGTTGCGCTGCCGTGACGCCAGCCGCCAGCGGATCACCTGGGGGTCGTAGACGTTCCACTGCGCGGCGTTGCGGATCTGCGTCCCCACGCGTCGGCGGGACTCGACCATGCCCATCGACGACAGGACCCGCAGGGCCTCGCGCACGACCGAGCGCGACACGGCGTAGCGCTCGGCCAGGTCGTCGATGTAGAGCACCGTGCCGTCCGCGAGCTCGCCGCCGCAGATCGCCGTCCCGAGCTGGTCGAGCACGCGTGCATGCAGCCCGTGTGACCCGCTGGGAGGCGGGGTAGTAGGGGCAGGAGGACGCGTCGACGGCGACATGGATAAAGCATATCCATGCGGTGAATCTCTTGCATACGGCGGATTTATAGACCTACTATCGCCGGACTAGTCCTACTAGTGCTGGCGACGGCTCCAACGGCGGGGCGGCCATGATGCGAAGGAGAGATCCGTGAGACGCACCTCCCTCATGGCGGCCGCGCTGGCCGCGACGACGGCCCTGGGCCTGACGGCCTGCGGGGGCTCGGACAGCGGCGACAGCGCGGGCTCCAAGACCGTGCGCGTCACGCTGGCCAACCACGTGTGGACCGAGAACATCAAGAAGGCGCTGCCCGAGTTCGAGAAGCAGAGCGGCCTGAAGGTCGAGATCACCCAGCTCGGTGAGGACCAGCTCTCCGACCAGTACAACGTGAAGCTGAACGCCGGCTCGTCCGACCTCGACGTGATGATGTACCGGCCGTTGCAGGAGGGGAAGCTGTTCGCCAAGAACAAGTACCTCGCCGACCTGACCGACAAGGTGACCTCGGCCAAGGACTGGAACTGGGACGACTTCCAGGACGGCCCCGTCGGCTCGACCACCTACAAGGACAAGGTCGTCGGCGTCCCGCTCATCACCGAGCAGGAGGTCCTGTACTACCGCAAGGACCTGCTCAAGAAGGCCGGCATCGCCCAGCCCCCGCAGACCCTCGACGAGCTCAAGGCGGACGCCGCGAAGATCGCGCAGCAGAACCCCGGCGTCGCCGGCTTCGTCGCGCGCACGAACAAGTCCGCCGCCGTCACGCAGTTCTCGCGCTTCCTGTACAGCATGGGTGGCGACTTCATCGACGACAGCGGCAAGGCCGCGATCAACACCGACGCCGCGAAGAAGGCCTACGCGCTCTACGGCGGCCTCATCAAGGACTACGGCCCGAAGAACGTCAGCACCGACATGAGCTGGCCCGAGGCCATGGCGATCTTCACCCAGGGCAAGGCGGCCTTCTACACCGAGGCCGACTCGCTCTACGCCAACGCCACCGACCCGGCGAAGTCGAAGGTCTCCGACACCGTGGGCTTCGCGCCGTTCCCGGCCGGCCCGGCCGGCTCGAAGCCGTACAACGTGCCGTCGTGGGCGCTGGGTATCAACGACCAGTCGAAGAACAAGGACAACGCCTGGAAGTTCATCCAGTGGGCGACGAGCAAGGAGCAGGTGCTCGCCAACCAGAAGGCGGGCGTGCCGGGTGCTCGGCAGTCGGTGTGGGAGAACCCCGAGGGCACGGCGACCTACCCGAAGGACCTCGCTGCGGCGATCGCGGTGAGCACCAAGAACGGCGTGGGCCACGACCGTCCGGTGGTCATCAAGGTGCCTGAGGCCCGTGAGATCGTCGGCCAGCCGATCGTCGACGCGATCACCGGTCAGGACGCCGCGGCCTCGGCCGACAAGGCGCAGCAGGCGTTCCAGGCCCTGCTGGACGACGAGAACAATTGACGTCGACGCCGGCCGGGGCAGCAGCTGCCCCCGCCGGCGCCGCCTCGGCCGACGGAGACCCCATGGCAGTCCAGACACCGCAGACACTGACGCACCACGCGGCGCCCGCTCGTCCCGGGCCGACGCCCGGCTGGTCGCGGTGGGCGAACCGGCACATGAAGTGGCTGTTCGCCGGACCCGCGATGGCCTTCGTCGCCGTCCTGATCGTCTTCCCCGTCGGCTGGACGGTGTACCTCAGCCTCACCGACGCCGAGGGCTCGGTGCGGGCCGACAAGTCCTTCATCGGCCTCGGCAACTACCTGGACGTGCTCAGCGACACCGCGCGGTTCTGGCCGGCGGTCTGGCGGACGGTGGCCTTCACCGGCGTCGCGCTGCTGTTCGAGGTGGTGCTGGGCATGGCCGTCGCCCTGCTGCTCTGGAAGCCGTTCCGCGGCGAGAAGTGGGTGCGGGCCGCCATCCTGCTGCCGTTGGTGGCCACCCCGGTCGCGGTCGGCATGATGTGGCGGCTGATCCTCGACCCCAATATCGGCTTCGCCAACCAGGCGCTGGGCTGGTTCGGCATCGGCCCGCAGCCGTGGCTGTCGAGCGAGAAGACCGCGCTGATGACGACGGCGATGATCGACATCTGGCAGTGGACGCCGATGGTGGTGCTGATCCTGCTGGCCGGTCTCACGTCGCTGCCGGAGGAGCCGCACGAAGCCGCGCTCGTCGACGGGACGACGGCGTGGCAGCGGTTCCGCTACGTGACCCTTCCCATGCTCATGCCCACGGTGATCGTGGCGATCCTGCTGCGTGGCATCGACGCGATCAAGACCTTCGACATCCTCTACGCGACGAAGGGCAAGGGCGGCGGCTCGTTCCACGAGGTCGAGACGCTCAACGTCTACGCGTACGGCCTGAGCTTCGACTACAACGAGTACGGCATCGCCTCGGCCGTCCTCATCCTCTTCTTCCTCATCATCGTGGGCTCCATGTGGGTGCTCACGGCGCGGCGCAAGGAGAACATCTGATGTCCCGCAGGCGCACGCCGTACTCGGTGTTCCGGGTCGTGGCTCTCGTGGTGGTCGTCCTGGGCCTGATCGGGCCGCTGGTCTGGATGTTGCTGGCGTCGTTCAAGACGACCGTCGACATCTACGACGCGAGCAAGGCCATCTTCTTCACCCCGACGCTCGATCACTACGTGAAGGTCCTGAAGCAGGCCAACTACGTCCAGTACATCGTCAACAGCTTCTGGGTGGCCTTCGCCTCGACGGTGGTCTCGCTGGTGCTCGGTGTGCCGGCCGCGTACGCAATGAGCCGCTTCGGCATGCGGCGGTCGTCGCTCGTCGTCCTCATGGCCCGCGTCATCCCCGGCGTCTCGCTGCTGGTGCCGTGGTTCTACGTGTTCTCGAACCTGCACCTGGTCGGCGGCTACACCGTGCTCATCCTGAGCCACATGTTCGTGGCCCTGCCGCTCATCGTCTACATCATGATGGGGTTCTTCGACTCGCTGCCCCTCGAGCTCGAGGAGGCCGCGCTCGTCGACGGGCTCACGGCGATCGGCGCGTTCCGGCGCATCACGCTGCCGCTGTCGCTGCCTGGCATCGCGACCGGCGGGATCCTGGCCTTCATCTTCTCCTGGAACAACTTCATGTTCGCCCTCGTGCTGTCTGGCGCGCAGACCAAGACGCTGCCCGTCGCCATCTTCAACTTCGTCGGCTACGCCAGCATCGACTGGGGCGGCCTGATGGCGGCGGCCACCGTGGTGACGCTGCCCATCATCGTCATCGCGCTGTTCACCCAGAAGTACATCGTCTCCGGCCTCACCGCCGGCGCCACGAAGGGCTGACATGCCGACGATTCAGCGGGTCGAGACGTTCATGGTGCCCCCGCGCTGGCTGTTCGTGCGCGTCGAGACCGACGACGGGCTGGTCGGCTGGGGTGAGGCGACCTGCGAGGGCCGGTCGGAGACCGTGCGCACGGCGGTCGAGCAGCTGAGCGAGCTGCTCGTGGGCCAGGACGCGCTGCGCACCGAGGACCACTGGCAGGTCATGACCAAGGGCTCGTTCTACCGGGGTGGCCCGATCCTGGCGAGCGCGGTCTCCGGTCTCGACCAGGCGCTGTGGGACCTGAAGGGCAAGCGTTACGGCGCGCCCGTGCACCAGCTGCTCGGCGGGCCGGTGCGCGACCGCATCCGGGTCTACGGCTGGGTGGGGGGCGACGAACCGGCCGAGGTCGCCGACCACATCGCCGAGCAGGTCGAGGCCGGCCTCACCGCGGTGAAGATGAACGCCAGCGGTCGGATGAGCCCGGTCGCCTCGGTGGCCGAGCTCGACGGCGTGGTGCAGCGCGTCGCCGCCGCCCGCGAGGTGCTGGGGGAGCACCGCGACGTCGCAGTCGACTTCCACGGCCGGTTCACGCTGGCCAACGCTC
This sequence comes from Angustibacter sp., assembly GCA_051960055.1. Taxonomy (GTDB): domain Bacteria; phylum Actinomycetota; class Actinomycetes; order Actinomycetales; family Angustibacteraceae; genus Angustibacter. Next base: position 5,352 of record JBQCES010000160.1, read on the forward strand.
GCCGGGTCGCCCCGCTGCTCGAGCCGTACCGGCCGTTCTTCCTCGAGGAGCCGGTGGTGCCCGAGAACTCGCACCTCATCGGCGACTTCGTGCGCTCGACCACGACGCCGGTGTCGACGGGGGAGCGGCTCTACTCGCGCCAGGAGTTCCTGCCGGTGCTGCAGGCGGGCATCGCCGTCGCCCAGCCCGACCTCTCGCACGCCGGTGGCATCACCGAGGTGCGCAAGATCGCCGCCCTCGCCGAGACGTACGACGTCCAGCTCGCGCCGCACTGCCCGCTGGGGCCGATCGCCCTCGCCGCCTGCCTGCAGGTGGGCTTCGCGACGCCGAACTACCTGATCCAGGAGCAGAGCATCGGGATCCACTACAACCAGGGCGCCGACGTCCTCGACTACCTGCTCGACTCCACGCCCTTCGCCTTCGCCGACGGACACATCGAGCGCTTCGACGCGCCGGGCCTCGGCATCGACGTCGACGAGGCCGCGGTGCGGGCCGCCGACCGGCACGGTCACGCGTGGCGCGGGCCGGTGTGGCGGCACGCCGACGGTAGCTTCGCGGAGTGGTGACGGTGAGCGCGCAGACCGGACGCAGTGCTGCGGCCCAGGCCTTCGTCGACGCGGTGACGCGCGCGCCCGTGATGGCGATCCTGCGGGGCGACGACGGCGACGCGCTGGTGGAGCCGGCGCTGCGGCTGCTCGACGCCGGCATCGACCTGCTCGAGATCTCCCTCACCACTCCCCGCGCGTGCGCAGCCATCGAGCAGGTGGTCGCTCGAGCGGGTGAGGGGCGACTCGTCGGAGCCGGCACGGTGCTGACGCGGGCCGACGTCGCCGACGTCGCGGCGGCCGGTGCGCAGTTCGTGGTGACGCCGGCCCTGGCCGACTCGGTGGCCGAGTGCGTGCGCCGCGACCTGCCGGTGGCCTCCGGCGCCCTCACGCCGACCGAGGTGCTGGCTGCGCACCAGCAGGGCGCTGCGGCCGTCAAGATCTTCCCGGCGTCGCTGGGTGGACCGGCGTACCTGAAGGCCCTGCGTGACCCGTTCCCCGACATCGCGCTGCTCGCGGTCGGCGGCGTGGGCGTCGAGGACGTCACGGCTTACCTGCGGGCCGGGGCGGTGGGCGTCGGTGTCGGGTCACCGCTGCTCGCAGACGCCGCACGGGGCGGCGACCTCGACGCGCTCGCCGAGCGGGCGCGCACCTACCTCGATGCCGTTCGCGAGGTCCGGTCGTGAGCAGCGTGGTCGAGGGCCGGTCCGACGGTCAGGTCGACGTGCTGACCTTCGGCGAGGCGATGGTCGCCTTCCGCAGTGCGGGTCCACTGACGCAGGGCGGTGCGCTCACGGCCCGCCTCGCCGGCGCGGAGTCCAACGTCGCGATCGGCTTGGCGCGGCTGGGCCACCGCGTGCGCTGGGTCGATCGGCTCGGCGTCGACCCGCTCGGTGACCTGGTGCACAGCCAGCTGCGTTCCGAGGGAGTGGACGTCGCCCACGTCGTCCGGGACGCCGACCGGCCCACGGGGCTCATGGTCGTCGAGGCGCGCACCGCCGATCTGGCGCGCGTGGAGTACCGGCGTCGCGGGTCGGCTGCATCCGTCGTGTCCCAGAGCGACCTGCAGGAGCCGCTCGACGGCGGGGCACGCGTCCTGCACCTCACCGGCATCACGCCTGCGTTGTCCGACACCGCTCGCGAGACCACGCTGGCCACGGCCCGCACCGCCCGTGAGTCGGGCCTCCTCGTGTCGTTCGACGTCAACTACCGTTCGCGGCTGTGGTCGCGCGAGGACGCCTCGTCGACGCTGCGCGACCTCGCCGCGCACGCCGACGTCGTCATCGCCTCGGACGACGAGCTGCCGCTGCTCGCGTCGAGCCGGGCCGGCGACCACGACGAGGACGCCGCCGTCGCGGCCCTCCTAGACGCCGGGTCGCAGCTGGTCGCGGTGAAGCGCGGCGCGGCCGGTGCCACGGTCGTCACGGCTCAGGAGCGGTACGACGTCGCGGCCCTGGCCGTGACCGCCGTCGACACCCTGGGCGCCGGCGACGCCTTCACGGCCGGCCTGCTGTCGGGCCTGGTCGACGACCTCGGGCCCCGCGAGTCCCTCCGCCGTGCCGTCACCCTCGGCGCCTTCGCGGTGAGCACGGTCGGTGACTGGGAAGGGCTCCCGACCCGGGCTGAGCTGCCCCTGCTCGACGGGCTGCAGCCCGGCACCGCCGTTCGCTGACCCCGGGCCGACCCCAGCGCCCAGAACTGCCACCGCAGAGAGGATCCCCGTGAAGATCGTCGCCGCCGACGTCGTCGTCACCAGCCCCGACCGCAACTTCGTGACCCTGAAGCTCACGACGGACGACGGGCTCACCGGCCTCGGCGACGGCACCCTCAACGGCCGTGAGCTCGCCGTGGCGTCGTACCTCGCCGACCACGTCGTGCCGCTGCTCTTCGGGCGTGACGCGCACGCGGTCGAGGACACCTGGCAGTTCCTCTACCGGTCGGCGTACTGGCGTCGTGGCCCGGTGACGATGGCGGCGATCGCGGCGGTCGACGTCGCCCTCTGGGACCTCAAGGCCAAGGCGGCGGGCCTGCCGCTCTACCAGCTGCTCGGCGGGGCGTCGCGGCGCGGGATCATGGCCTACGGACACGCCTCGGGCCGCGACACCCAGCAGATCTTCGACTCGATCCGCGAGCACCTCGAGCTCGGTTACCGCTCGATCCGGGTGCAGACGTCGGTGCCCGGTCTCAACGCCGTCTACGGGGTCGCGGCCCAGTCGGCGGCCGGCGGGAAGCGCTACGACTACGAGCCGGCGCAGCGCACGGCACTGCCCGCCGAGGAGGACTGGGACACCCGCGCCTACCTGCGGCACATCCCCAGCGTCTTCGAGGCGGTGCGCGGCGAGTTCGGTCCCGAGCTGCCGCTGCTGCACGACGGTCACCACCGGATGACGCCGATCCAGGCCGCGCGCCTGGGTAAGGACCTCGAGCCCTACGACCTGTTCTGGCTCGAGGACTGCACCCCGGCCGAGAACCAGGCATCGCTGCGGCTGGTGCGCCAGCACACCACGA
>JBQCES010000161.1:0-2771 GCA_051960055.1 Angustibacter sp.
CCTCAGGCCCGAGCCACGTGCGCACGTTGAGGTCGACGGCGCCGGCGACCTGGCCGGCCGCCAGCAGCCCGGTCTCGGCCCGCGCGAACTCCTCGACGTCGGGCGTGGGCGCGGCGTCACCGCCCGGGCAGAGCAGCACCAGCTGCGAGACCCGTTGCGGCGTAACGCTGGCCAGCTCGAGCGCCACCGCCCCGCCGTACGACGAGCCGACCACCGCGGCCGAGTCCACGCCCAAGTGGTCGAGCAGGTCGATCAGGTCGTCGACGTCGCTCCACGAGGTGGTCGGCACCGCGGACTCGCCGTAGGCGCGGAAGTCGCAGCGAATCACCTGGTGGCCGGCCGTCAGCGCGTCCCACTGCGGCTGCCACATCTCGCGGTTCGCCACGCCGCAGTGCAGCAGCAGCACCGCGCTGCCGGTACCGGCGACGTCATGAGCGAGCAGAGCGGTCACTGAGCTCCTTGGAGGGACTGGCGCCCCGCGGCCACGAGCCCCGGGACGACGCCGCCGATGCGGTCGAACCCCGACCCTACGGTCTGGCCCTGGGTGTAGCGGTAGTGGATTCCCTCGAGGATGACGGCGAGCTTGAAGTAGCCGAACGCGACGTACCAGGGCAGGCGGCTGACGTCGGTGCCGGTCGTCGCCGCGTAGCGGGCCGCGAGCGCTGCCCCGTCGGGGAAGCCGGCGACCGACGCGGGCGTGTCGGCGACCGGCCCGAGCGACGACGCCACCGCGCCGCCCTCACCCCAGTAGACGAGCAGCAGGCCCACGTCGGTGAGCGGGTCGCCGAGGGTGGCCATCTCCCAGTCGAGAACCGCGGCGACGTCCCACGCGCCCGGCGCCACGAGCAGGTTGTCGAGGCGGAAGTCGCCGTGCACGACCGAGGGAGGCGGCGACGTCGGCACCGCACCGGCGAGGGCGTCGCGCAGCGCGTCGATGCCCTCGACCTCGCGGCTTCGGCTGGCGTCCAGCTGGGTCGACCACCGGCGCACCTGCCGCTCGAGGAAGCCCTCTGGGCGGCCGAAGTCATTGAGCCCCAACGACTTCGGGTCGCTGCGATGCAGGGCGGCCAGCGTGTCGACCAGCCGGTCGGCCAGCCCGGCGCGCTCCTCCTCCGGCACGCCCAGCAGCGCGGTGCGGTCGCGTAGCACCACACCGTCGACACGCTGCATGACGTAGAACGGCGCGCCGATCACCGACTCGTCGGCGCACAGCAGCACCGGCTCGGGCACCGGCACGTGGGCGGTCGCGCGCGCGGCGTTCAGGGCGCTGATCACCCGGAACTCGCGGGCCATGTCGTGCGCGGTGGCCAGCACGTGGCCGAGCGGCGGCCGGCGCAGCACCCAGCGGTGCGCGCCGTCGTCCAGGGTGTAAGTGAGGTTCGACCGACCACCGGCGATCAGCTCGGCGCGCAGCGGTCCGCCCCGGAGGCCGGGGTGGTGCTCGTCGAGCCAGGAGGTCAGTGCGGCGAGGTCGACACCTCGCGGGGACGCCGGGTCGTGGGGCACCGACGCACCGTATCCCAGGGGCACTCGGGGTTTCCCGACGCCGGATCGAACCAGTGGTCGACGGCACGCCATGATGTCGGCATGGCTCGCTACCGCTGCGACTACCCGATGCGCTGGTCCGACATGGACGCCTACGGCCACGTCAACAACGTGCAGTACCTCCGGTTCTTCGAGGACGCGCGCATCGAGGCCTTCGCCGCCCACCAGGCGGGCGAGGGCGACAAGAGCCTGCTCGACACCGGCATCCTGGTGGCACGGCACGAGATCGAGTACGTCAAACCGCTGAAGTGGCGGCCGGAACCGGTGCACATCGACCTGTGGATCACCACCATCAAGGGCGCGCGCATCGACGTCGGCTACGAGGTCTACGACGAGCACCCGGGGGAGGAGCGCGTGCGCTACGCCCTGGCCGAGTCGACGCTCGTGATCTACGACCTCGTCAGCGAGCGGCCCAAGCGGATCAGCCCGGCCGACGTCGAGCGCCTGGACGCGCTGCGCGGTGAGCCGGTGCCGTTCCGGATGCGGCGCGCGCAGTGAGCGCGCAGCTGCTCGTGCCGGCTGCGGCCCTCGCCGACCTGGCCACCTACGTCGGCCGTGCACGCCGAGTCGATCCGGACGGCGCCGTGCGGCTCGTCGGGCTCGGCGCGGCGCTGGCGGTGTACGTCTCGCCGGTGCACGGCAGTGGCGGTCCGACCGTGCTGGGTCTGCGCGTGCTGCCCCTGGCCGAGCCCTCGGACGTCGACGTCACGGTCGCGCTCGCGGCGGTCACCGACCGGCTGGCGCACCTGACCCCCGCGGTGACGGCCCCCGCAGACGAGCCGGTCGCTCTCGCCGTCCCGCCGGTGCAGGTGACGGACGCCGGGTGGGCGGGCGTGTCGCCTCCGCGCTCGGGATGGGACGACGCCGGGGCCGTCACGCGCGAGGTGCTCGACGACGCCGTGCGGGCGGGTACGCAGGAGATCGCCGACGGCGCGCCCGAGGGCTCGGGTGCGCAGGCCGTCGCGCGCCTGCGGGCGCTGGTGTGGGCTCGCGACGTGCCGGGTGTCGCCGGGCTGCCCGCCGGTGCGGCGTTCACGGCCGACGCGCTCGGCTTCGTCGGCCCGGATGAAGCCGAGCTGGCCGTGCTCGCACGCGGCGCCTGGCGGCGCATCAGCACCCCCCGTGGTCACGTGCTCGCGCGGCCGTCGCTGCTCTGAGCGGACCCGGGTTCGTCACCGCGTGGTCGATGGAGTGTGAGAGGAAGCGGCGCTGGGTGTTCGCTGTTC
>JBQCES010000162.1:0-9744 GCA_051960055.1 Angustibacter sp.
CCTTGTCGTCGCCGAAGTCGGTGGTGCGCAGCCACACCGCACCGTCGGCGTCGAACACGTGACCCTGCTCGCGCAGCCGTTCGACGGCGGCCTCGACCGCACCGCCGTCGTGCAGCGTGCGCTCGCTGAACCACACGTCGAAGTGCACGCCGAAGTCGCGGAGCACCTGCTGGATCTCGGCCAGCTGGGCCCGGTAACCGAGCTCGCGCGCGGCCGCCAAGGCCTCGTCGTCGGGGAGCTGCAGCAGGTCGGGGCGCTCGGCGAGCACGGTCTTGGCCAGCTCGTCGACGTACTCGCCGGGGTAGCCGTTCTCGGGGATCGGCTCGCCCTTGGCGCGCGCGAGCACGGAGGCGGCGAAGTTGTGCATCTGCGCGCCCGCGTCGTTGACGTAGTACTCGCTCGTGACGTCGGCGCCGCTGGCCGCGAGCAGCCGGCGCAGCGAGTCACCCAGGGCGGCCCAGCGGGTGTGCCCGATGTGCAGCGGGCCGGTGGGGTTGGCCGAGACGAACTCGAGGTTCACCACGTGGCCGGTGAGGGCCGTGTTGTCGCCGTACGCCGCCCCCTGCTCGACGATGGTGCGGGCGAGCTCGCCCGCAGCCGCGGCGTCCAGCACCACGTTGAGGAAGCCCGGGCCCGCCACGTCGACCTTGGCCACCCCCGGGACGTCGGCCAGCCGGCCCGCGAGCGCCTCGGCGAGCTGGCGGGGCGGCACCCCGGCTCCCTTGGCGAGCTGCAGCGCGATGTTCGTGGCCCAGTCGCCGTGGTCGCGGTTGCGCGGGCGCTCCACGCGAACGGTCTCCGGGACGGCGACGCTGAGCTCGCCGGAGCGCACGACGTCGAGCAGGACGTCGCGGATGGCCTGGGACAGCTGCTCGGGGGTCACCCCACCAGGCTACCGGCGCAGGTCAGCCGACCCGTCCGGCGGAGGCCAGCACGCCCACGATGGCGACGAGCTCGTCGGGATCGAACGGCTTGGCGATGAACGCGTCGACGCTCGCCTGCTCGGCCTGGGCGCGGTGGTGCCGCTGCACCGAGGCCGTGACCATCACCACCGGCAGGTGCTCGAGCCGCGGGTCGCTGCGGATCATCGACACGGTCCACCAGCCGTCGCGGCGGGGCATGAGCGCGTCGACGGTGACGACGTCCGGCAGGCTGCCCTGCGGGTCGTTGAGCAGGTCGAGCGCCTCCTGGCCGTCGCGGGCCTCGAGGACGTCGTAGCCCTCGAGCTCGAGGTTCATGACGATGAGCGCTCGCACCGAGTCGGTGTCGTCGCAGACCAGCACCCGCGGCGAGCTGAGGGTGCTGACGGCGCGACGCCGCCGCCCTCTGCCCTGCTGCTGGACCATGCCACCCAGCGTAAGCGCCGCAGCGCTGCCACGGGCCAGAACGCGACGGTCGTGACCAGTGCGAGATGAAGCGCCCCCGGCAGGATTCGAACCTGCGCTCCCGCCTCCGGAGGGCGGTGCTCTATCCCCTGAGCTACGGGGGCTCGGGCTCGACGAGGTTACCAGTCGTGAGCCACGGCCCGTGACGGCGGCCTCACTCGCCCTCGACGAACTCCCAGTGCCAGGGCTCGGGCTTGCTGCCGCCGGGACGCGCCCAGTCGGGGTTGTCCCAGCCGAACGCGGGAGCGTTCTCCAGGAACCACGCGCGCCGGGTGCTGCCGACCTGGTCGGGCCCCCCGCACACGTCGATCGCCAGGCCCCACCCGTGCTCGCTCGTGCCCGGACGCGCCGCCAGACCGGGCTTGCGCGCCGCGACGCTGTACTGCGAGGCCAGCGACCGGTAGGAGTCGGTGAGGCACAGGTCGGAGCCGAAGCGGCCCTTGTAGACCTCGTTGAGCCGGATCAACCGCACTGCCGCGTCGGCTCGCAGCTTGTGCCCCGGCGCGAACGGCAGTGCACACAGGATGGACGACGGCAGCTGGCCGTTGGCGTAGTGCTCGCCCGGCTCGCGACCGCTGCAGCCGGCGATCGGACCGCGCTCCTGCGACCGCGAGACCGCCACCATCCGGAACGCCGAGTCACCCAGGTCGCTGGTGCGAGCCGCGGACTGCTCGGTGCTGCGCTGCCCCCGGGAGTCCACCACGCCGACAGCCGCCGCGGCCTGCGGCCCCAGTGCGGCGCCGGCCTGGTCGGATGCGGCCGACGGCAGGGCGCCCACGGCCGAGGCCACGGCACCGAGGGCTCCGACTGCCGCCACGGCGGCGACGGCCGCCAGTCCGCGATGGCGCGGACCCGGCCGGGCCGCGGGCTGGTCGCGTCGCTGCGGCGCTCGCCGGGCGTTGGCGTCGACGGCCACGGCGCGCTGGCGCAGCGGGGTGCGCAGCTGGGTCAGGGGGCCGGTCGCGGGCAGGCTGCGGGTGCTCGGCGCTGCCGGCGTGGGCGTGGGCCGCGAGGGCTGCGGAGTCCGCGTCGTGCGAGCCTTCGACCGAGCGGCGCGCTCCTCGGCGCGAGCAGCGGCCTTGGCCTCCGCTCGCGTCAGGTAGCGCGCCGTCGCCGGCGCGGGCTGCTGCGGCAGCACCGAGACGGCGGCGGCCAGCTCCGGCACCGGGAGCGGCAACGTCGGCTCTGTGCTCGAGCGCTCGGTGGTCGAGCGCTCGGTGGCCGAGGCCGGTGCGGTCGAGACCGCCGGCGCGGCGGGTTCCCGGCGTCGCCGCCCGCGGTACTCCGGTGCCGACAGCCCCTCGGTACGGATGCGGTCGTCCGTCGAGAACGCACTGGGCACGCAGAGACTCCGGCGGGTGTCGAGTTCGGTGGGGCGCCGATTCCCCCGAATGGGTAGATATCGGCGCGGTTCGAGCGCTCTGTCGACCTTAGAAGACCGGAGCGAATCACAACAGGGGCACTCGCTGGGAATGTGACGCACACCACAGCCGACTGATGTTTCGCGGGGTGGCTAGACGCCCCGGTCGACGATCCCGCGATGCCGCCGGGTCTCGTCCCTCACCTCGCCCACGAGCTCCTCCAGCACGTCCTCGAGGAACACGACGCCGGTCACGTGGTCGGCGCTGACCACACGGGCCAGGTGCGCCCCGGAGCGCTGCATGGTGGCGAGCACGTCCTCGACGTCGTCCGCGGCGCCCACGGTCACCAGGGCGCGCACGCGCTTCGGCGGGATCGGTTCGTCGTACCGCTCGTCGTCGGCGTAGAGCACGTCCTTCAGGTGCAGGTACCCGATGAGCTGGCCGTCGGCGCCCGCGACGGGGAATCGCGAGAACCCCGTGCGCGCCACGAGCCGCTCGAGGTCGGCCGGCGTGCTGGCCTCGGGGAGGGTGACCAGGTCGGCGATCCCCACCTCGACGTCCCCGGCGGTGCGCTCGCTGAACTCCAGGGCACCGGTGACGAGCCCGTGCTCGTCCTGCAGCAGCCCCTCGGCCTGCGACTGGGCGACGATCGAGGAGACCTCCTCGGCGGTGAAGGTCGAGGTCACCTCGGCCTTCGGCTCCACGCGCAGCAGGCGCAGGCACGCGTTGGCCAGGCCGTTGAGCACGCCGATCACCGGCCCGAGCACGCGGGTCAGCCCCACCAGCGGCGGCGCGAGCAGCAGCGCGGCGCGGTCGGGCCCGGCGATCGCCAGGTTCTTCGGCACCATCTCGCCCACGACGACGTGCAGGTAGACGACGACAGCGAGCGCGAACGCGAACGCCACGGGGTGCACCAGGTGCTCGGACAGGCCCGCGGCCGCGAACGGGGCCTCGAGCAGGTGCGCGAGCGCGGGCTCGGCCACCGCCCCGAGACTCACGGAGCACACGGTGACCCCGAGCTGGGCCGCGGCGAGCATGGCCGAGACGTGCTCCATCGCGAACAGGGTCGAGCGCGCGCGGCGCGAGCCCTCGTCGGCCAGCGGTTCGATCTGGCTGCGCCGCGCGGCCATGATCGCGAACTCGGCGCCGACGAAGTAGGCGTTCGCCAGCAGCAGCGCGACGGCGACGGCGAGCGCCGCTCCCCCGCTCACGCCGTCCCCCCGGCCACGCCGTCGCCCTCGACGCCCGTGGCGGTCGTCCGTCGCACGGGGGCCACCCGCAGCCGGTCGACGCGGCGACCGTCCATGCGCGCGACGTGGAGCCGCCACCCCGGCACGCTCACGACGTCGCCCACCTGCGGCACCCGGCCGAGCCGAGCCATCACGAAGCCGCCGACGGTCTCGTAGGCGCCGTCGTCGGGGACGTCGGCGCCGATGCGGTCGCGCACCTCGTCGGGCCGCCACAGGCCGGGGACGACCCACGAGCCGTCGCGCAGCCGCCGGCCGGCCGTGCGGCCGCGGTCGTGCTCGTCGGCGACCTCGCCGACGATCTCCTCGATGACGTCCTCGAGCGTCACCACGCCGGACGTGCCGCCGTACTCGTCGACCACCACCGCCAGCTGCAGCCCCTGCTCGCGCAGCTGGACGAGGAGCGGGTCGAGGCGCACGGTCTCGGGCACCATCAGCGGGTCGGACATCAGCGCGGCCGCCGGGACGTCGCCGCGGCGCTCGGGCGGCACCGCGACCGCCCGCTTGATGTGCACGACCCCCACCACGTCGTCGAGGTCGTCGTCGACCACGGGGAAGCGCGAGTGGCCGGTGGTGCGGGCGAGGCGCACGACGTCCGCCGCGCTGTCGTCGCGGTGCACCACGGTGCAGCGCAGGCGCGGCGTCATGACGTCCTCGGCCGTGCGGTCGGCGAACCCCAGCGACCGGGTGAGTAGCTGGGCGGTACCGGCGTCGAGCGTGCCGGCCTCGGCGGAGCGGCGCACGAGCGAGGCGAGCTCCTGGGGTGTGCGGGCGCCCGACAGCTCCTCCTTGGGCTCGACGCCGAGCCGGCGCAGCACGGCGTTGGCGCTGCCGTTGAGCAGGGCGATGAGCGGGCGCGCGCCGGTGGCGAAGACGCGCATGGGCACCGCGATGACCTGGGCGGTGCGCAGCGGCCGGGCGATCGCGAGGTTCTTCGGCACGAGCTCGCCGACGACCATCGAGAAGGCGGTCGCGAGCACGAGGGCCACCGCGACGGCGACCGGCTCGACGGCCGACTCGGGGACGCCGACGCGCGCCAGGGGGGTCTCGAGCAGGCGCGCGATGCTGGGCTCGGCGAGGTAGCCGACCAGCAGCGTGGTCACGGTGATGCCCACCTGGGAGGCCGACAGCTGGGTCGAGAGCCGGCGCAGGGCGGCGAGCACGCCCACAGACCGGGCGTCACCGGCCTGCACCGAGCGCTCGACGGCAGACCGGTCGAGCGCCACGAGCGAGAACTCGGCCGCGACGAACACCGCGGTGCCGAGCGTGAGCACCACGCTGACGAGCAGGAGCAACCACTCGGTCACGGGGCGGTCCCGTCCGGCGTGCGGTCGGCGCGTTGGTGGGGCTCGTCGGCAGGTTCGGTCGGTGGCTGCGTCATCGCCATCATCGTAAGGGCCGACGCCCACACCGCGCCTCGTCGCCCGGGCGGCCGACGTGCGGTGGCCCCAGCGCAGCGCGACAGTGGCCACCATGAGTGAGCTCGCAGGGGTGCCGCGGCTGCGGCAGGTGGTGCTGGACGGCCCGGACGCCCGGGCGCTGGCGGAGTTCTACCGGCAGCTGTTCGCGCTGGAGTACCGGGACGGCGACGAGCCGCCGCCCGCAGGTCAACCGGACGAGCGGGGTCAGGACTGGCTCGTGCTGCGCAACCCGGCGGGCGGCGTCCAGCTGGCGTTCCAGCAGGTGGCGGAGCTCAGCCGCGCGACGTGGCCGGACGACACCGTGCCCCAGCAGCTCCACCTCGACACCACGGTGCCGTCGCGGGCCGAGCTGGATGCCGCGCACCAGCGTGCGCTCGAGCTGGGCGCCGAGCTCCTGCTCGACCGCACCGACGACCCCGACGAGCCGCTGCGCGTGTACGCCGACCCGGCCGGTCACCCCTTCTGCGTGTTCGTGGCCTAGCCGGCGGCCCAGTGCGGCGACGCGGTCACCACCCGGCGGGCAGCGGGCGTCCCTCCTCGTAGCCCGCGCTCGACTGCAGGCCCACCACCGCGCGCTCGTGCAGGTCGGCGAGGGTGCGGGCTCCGACGTACGTCGCGGCGCTGCGCACGCCGGACGTGATCTGGTCGAGCAGGTCCTCGACGCCGGGCCGCGCGGGGTCGAGCATCATCCGCGAGCTCGAGATGCCCTCCTCGAACAACCCCTTGCGCGCCCGGTCGAACGCCGAGTCCTCCTTGGTGCGCGCCGCCACCGCCCGCGACGACGCCATGCCGAAGCTCTCCTTGTACTCGCGGCCCTGCGCGTCCGTCATGAGGTCACCGGGGCTCTCGCAGGTGCCGGCGAACCACGAGCCGACCATCACCTGGCTGGCCCCGGCCGCGAGCGCCAGCGCGACGTCGCGCGGGTGCCTCACCCCACCGTCGGCCCACACGTGCTTGCCCAGCTCGCGGGCGGCCTCGGCGCACTCGAGCACGGCCGACAGCTGCGGGCGGCCGACCGCGGTCATCATGCGCGTGGTGCACATCGCGCCCGGCCCCACCCCGACCTTGACGATGTCGGCACCGGCCGCGACGAGGTCGCGCACGCCCTCGGCCGTGACGACGTTGCCGGCGACCACCGGCACCTGCGGGTCGAGCGCGCGCACGGCGGCGAGCGCCTCGAGCATCTTCTCCTGGTGACCGTGCGCGGTGTCGACGACGAGCGTGTCGATGCCGGCGGCGAGCAGCGCCTTGGCCGTGCCGGCCACGTCGCCGTTGATCCCTACTGCCGCAGCGACTCTGAGCCGCCCGTCCGCATCGAGGGCGGGCCGGTAGATGGTCGAGCGCAGCGCGCCCTTGCGCGTGAGCAGCCCTTGCAGCACGCCATCGCGCACGACCGGCGCGAACCGACGCCGCGCGTCGTGCAGCACCTCGAAGCCCGCGCGCAGACCGCCCTCGGCCTCGACGACGTCCGCCTCGATCGTGTGCACCTCGGGGCTCATCACGTCGGCCAGGAGCGTGTAGCGGTCGACGTCGGCGCAGTCCTGGGCCGTCACGATGCCGACCGGACGACGCGCCGCGTCGACCACGACGACCGCGCCGTGCGCGCGCTTGGGCAGCAGGTGGAGCGCGTCGAGCACCGTGTCCGTGGGCGACAGCGTGAGCGCCGTCTCGAACACCGTGTGCCGCTCCTTGACCCAGCGCACGACCTGCGAGACGACGTCGGTCGGGATGTCCTGCGGGATCACGGCCAGGCCCCCGCGCCGCGCCACGGTCTCGGCCATCCGGCGTCCGGCGACGGCGGTCATGTTGGCCACGACCACCGGGATCGTCGTCCCGGTGCCGTCCGTCGTCGACAGGTCGACGTCGAGCCGCGAGGTCACGTCCGACCGGTTGGGGACGAGGAAGACGTCGCTGTAGGTGAGGTCGGTCCGGGGGGTCTGCCCCTGCAGGAAGCGCACACCGGAACGATACGTGCAGCACACAGAACCCCCGCACGCTGCGCCGTAGCATCTGCGGCATGAGCGGCCAGCCCCAGAACGGCACCAACAACCACCCACCTCGACGCGTCCTCGTCGTCGAGGACGAGCCCACGATCGCGCTGTCGGTGGCGCACCGGCTGCGGGCCGAGGGCTACGCCGTGGACGTCGTCGGCGACGGCCCGAGCGCCGTCAGCGCCGCGGTGTCCGACCCGCCGGACGTCATGGTGCTCGACGTCATGCTCCCCGGCTTCGACGGCCTCGAGGTCTGCCGGCGGGTGCAGGCCGAGCGGCCGCTGCCGGTGCTGATGCTCACCGCGCGCGACGACGAGACCGACATGCTCATCGGGCTCGGGGTCGGCGCCGACGACTACATGACCAAGCCGTTCTCGATGCGCGAGCTCGTGGCCCGGGTGAACGCCCTGATCCGCCGGGTGGCGCGCGCCCAGCAGCTGGCGCACGTCGGCGACGCGCCCTCGACGCTCGTGCTCGGCCCGGTCGAGATCGACCGCGCCGAGCGGCGCGTGCGCCGCGACGGCAGCGAGGTGCACCTCACGCCGATCGAGTTCGACCTGCTCGTGCGGCTCGCCGCCGACGCCCGCACCGTGCTGACGCGCGAGACGCTGCTGGCCGACGTCTGGGACTGGGCCGACGCATCCGGCACGCGCACGGTCGACAGCCACATCAAAGCGCTGCGCCGCAAGCTCGGCCCGGGTCTGATCCGCACCGTGCACGGAGTGGGCTACTCCGCCGAGCCGGCCGGCGACGCCGACTCCGACGGCGACGCCGACGACTCCGGCGACGACTCCGGGCAGGCCGACGCGCCATGACCGAGCGCACCGTCGCGGGGTCGCGGGTGCGCGACCTGCGCCCGCTCGACCCGTTCCGCTCCATCAAGATCAAGCTCGGCGTGCTGGTCGGTGCCACCACGACCATCTCGGCCGTCGCGGTGTGGGCGGGACTGCACAACGACCTGGCGACGCGCTACACGCTGCCGCTCTCGGTCGTCATCGCCCTCGCGGTGACCCAGCTGCTCGCCCGCGGCATGACGTCGCCGCTGCGCGAGATGACCGCTGCGGCCCAGGCGATGGCGCGCGGCGACTACAGCCGCCGGGTGCACGCCACCAGCAACGACGAGGTCGGTGAGCTGGCTCGCGCGTTCAACCGGATGGCCGAGGACCTCGAGGACGCCGACCGGCAGCGCCGCGAGCTCGTCGCCAACGTCAGCCACGAGCTGCGCACGCCGGTGTCGGCCCTGCGCGCGGTGCTCGAGAACCTCGTCGACGGCGTCACCACACCCGACGACGCGTCGCTGCGCACCGCACTGGCCCAGACCGAGCGGCTCGGCGACCTCGTGAGCCAGCTGCTCGACCTGTCACGCGTCGAGGCCGGCGCGGTGCCCCTGCACCGCAACCGCTTCGCGTTGCGCGAGTTCCTGGCGGCCTGCGTCGAGCAGGCCGAGCTCGCCGGGCGCGACGTGCGCTACGTCGTCGACGTCGAACCCGCCGACCTCACGCTCGTCGCCGACCAGGACCGCCTGCACCAGGTGGTCGCGAACCTGCTCGACAACGCGGCGCGCCACTCGCCCAAGGGCGGCGAGGTCGTGGCGCGGGCACGCGGCGGCGTCGGGCAGGTGCAGCTCGACGTCATCGACGAGGGCCCGGGCATCGACCCGCGAGACCGCCTGCGCGTGTTCGAGCGCTTCCACCGCGGCGGCGCGTCCGCGCACGACGGCGGCACGGGGCTGGGGCTGGCGATCGCCCGTTGGGTGGTCGACCTGCACCACGGGTCGATCCGCGTCGCGGAGTCGGCTACCGGCTGCGACATCCGCGTCATCATGCCGCAGGCACCCTCGGCGTGACCCGGGTTTGACCCTCACGCCGGGTGAGGTGCAAGGGTGGGGCCCGACACGATCATCACGCACCTCGGGGGTGGGTCTCATCAGCACGCAGCCAACAGGTGAGCCGGGACGCACGCTGCAGGTCGTCCGGCTGACCAAGCGCTTCGGGCCGGTCATCGCCGTCGACGACCTCAGCTTCGACGTCGAGCCGGGGCGCGTCACCGGCTTCCTCGGCCCGAACGGCGCGGGCAAGACGACGACGCTGCGCCTGCTGCTGGGCCTGCTGACGCCGACGTCCGGGCACTGCACGATCGGCGGCCAGCCGTACCACGCCCTGCACGACCCGCTGCGCGTGGTCGGTGCCGGGCTGGACGGGTCGTCGTTCCACCCCGGCCGCACCGCGCGCAACCACCTGCGCTGGATGTGCGCGAGCGCCGGCATCGCGACCAGCCGGGTCGAGGAGGTGCTCGCCCTCGTCGGGCTCACCGAGGCCGCAGAGCGCCGGGTGGGCGGC
>JBQCES010000163.1:0-4586 GCA_051960055.1 Angustibacter sp.
GGGCCCCGTGCGGGCGCTGCTGCGGGGTGGCGAGCGTGAGGGTCCACCGCGAGTCGACGCCGTCGTCGACGAGCAGCACCGGGCCGCGGGTTGGGGTCAGCGCGGCGCCGAGCTCGGCGCCGACGGCGAACCGACCCCACACGCCGGCGAGCCGGAAGGCGCTGTTGCCGCCGGGCTCACCGGTGGGGCCACCGTCGACGAGCTCGAGCGAACCGAGGTCGGCCAGGCGGCCGAGTCCGGCCAGGCCCGCCGCGAGCGAGCGGACCAGCTCCGGACGGCGGCGCGAGGGCACGAAGGCCACGGCCACGGGGCGCTGCGCCCAGTCCCAGTCGCGCAGCACGCCGGCGCAGGCTCGCAGCACCGCATCGGGCACCGGACCATCCGGCGCGGCGAGGAGCTCGCGCAGGCGCTGACCCCAGCCCAGGTCGGTGAGGCGGGCCAGGGCCCGGCCGGTCGCGGGCCGCTCGTCAGGGGTGATCCTGCCTGACTCTTCGACGCCGAGGCGACCCATGCCGCTCGGCCACTGGGCTCTCGGCTCGAGCTCCACACCGGCGCGTGCGAGTCGCTCCCCGGCGCGTGCTCGCGCGGCGTCGGGCACCGAGTCGGCGTACCACGCCGGCGCACAGCGGTCGCAGCGACCGCACGGGCGGGCGGTGTCGTCGTCCAGCGCGGTCTGCAGGAAAGCCATGCGGCACGTCGGTGTCGCCTCGTAGTCGAGCATGAGCTGCTGCTCACGCCGGCGGGCGTCGTCGACGCGGGCGTAGCGGTCGGCGTCGTACGTCCACGGCTCACCCGTGGCCACCCAGCCGCCGCTGACCCGCTGCACGGCGCCGTCGACGTCCAGCACCTTGAGCAGCAGCTCCAGCCGCGTGCGCCGGACGTCGACCACGGCCTCGAGCGCGACAGTCGACAGCGGCCGGCCGGCCTCGGACAACGCGCCGAGCACGGCTTCCGCGTCCGGCCGGCGGGGCATGGAGGCGCTGGCGAAGTAGGCCCAGATGTCGCGGTCCTCGGCACCCGGCAGCAGCAGGACGTCGGCTCGGTCGGTGGCCCGCCCGGCGCGTCCCACCTGCTGGTAGTAGGCGATGGGTGACGACGGCGCGCCGACGTGCACGACGAACCCCAGGTCGGGCTTGTCGAAGCCCATGCCGAGCGCACTGGTGGCCACGAGAGCCTTGACCTCGTTGCGGCGCAGCAGCTCCTCGGCCTCGACCCGGTCGGCCGGGTCGGTGCGGCCGGTGTAGGCGCGCACGGGGAAGCCGGCGTCGCGCAGCAGCACGGCGAGGTCCTCGGCCGCCGACACGGTGAGGGTGTAGATGATGCCGCTGCCCTCGAGCTCGCCGAGGTGCGCGACGAGCCACGCCAGCCGGTGCTCGGCGGTCGGCAGGCGCAGGACGCCGAGCCGCAGGCTCTCGCGGGCCAGGGGACCGCGCAGTGTGAGCACGTCGTGGCCGCCGGCGCCCAGCTGCTCTGCGACGTCGGTGACCACGCGGGCGTTCGCCGTGGCGGTGGTCGCCAGCACCGGCGTGGCCGTGGGCAGGTCGATGAGCAGGTCGCGGATCCGCCGGTAGTCGGGGCGGAAGTCGTGGCCCCAGTCGCTGATGCAGTGCGCCTCGTCGACGACCAGCAGTCCGCAGCGCGCCGCGAGGTCGGGCAGTTGCTCGGCCCGGAACCGCGGGTTGTTGAGCCGCTCAGGGCTGACGAGCAGCACGTCGACCTCGTCGGCTGCCAGCGCGGCGCTCACCGCGCCCCACTCGTCGGCGTTGCCCGAGTTGATCGTGACGGCGCGCACCCCGGCGCGCGCGGCGGCCCCGACCTGGTCGCGCATCAGCGCAAGCAACGGCGAGACGATCAGGGTGGGGCCGGCGCCGGCCGAGCGGGGCAGTGCCGTGGCGACGAAGTACACCGCCGACTTGCCCCAGCCCGTGCGCTGCACGACCAGCACGCGCCGGCGGTCGACGACCAGCGCCTCGATCGCTTCGAGCTGCCCCTCGCGGAACTGCGCGTCCGGCCGGCCCACGAGCGTCGCCAGCACCTGCGCCGCGGCCGTGCGGACGCTGTCCGACGTGGCGTGCGGTGTGGAGTGCGGTGTGGCGGCGTGGGTGTCGGTGCGCGATGAGGTCACCTGAGGCACCGTACGTGAGGCGGCCGACAGTCGGCCCTCGGCACCGCGGGCCTGTGGACGGCCGTGCTCGCGCCGGTGGCCTGTGGACGGCCGTCGGCTAGAAGCGGGCGCGCTTGGCCCGGGCGAACGAGTACAGGCCGTAGGCCACCAAGCCGATCGCCACGAGCGTCAGGAGCACGCCGCCCAGCGGCTGCCCACGCAGGGTGCGCAGCGCGCCGTCGAGCCCCGAGGCCTTGCTCGGCTGGTGCTTGGCGGCGGCGATGCAGAACAGCACGCCGACGATGCCGAGCGCGACCCCCTTGGCGACGTAGCCGGCCATGGCGAGCTTCTCCACGACGGCACCGGGGTTGCCCACGAGGTCGTCGAGGAACTTCTTCTTCACGCCCTTGTACACGTGGTAGGCCGCGACCGCGATGATGGCGAGGCCCACGACGAAGACCAGCACGCGGCCGCCACCGTGCGACATCAAGGTGGCGGTGAAGTCCTTGGTCTGCTTGCTGCTGGACGAACCGGAGCCTCGCGCGAACGACAGCGTGGTGACCGCGAGCGCCAGGTAGACGATGCCCTTGCCCAGCGCCTTCGCGCGGTCACCGAGCTGCTCCTTGACGTCGCCGACCCGGGGGAGCAGGGCCTCGGTGAGCTGCCAGATGCCCAAGGCCGCGAAGCCCGCGACACCGAACCACAGCACGACCTCACCCCAGCTGTGCCGGGCGATCAGACCGAGCGCACCCGACTGGTCGGCCTTGGCGCTGGGGCGGCTCCACGCCACCTGCACCGCGATGTACCCGATGAGCAGGTGCAGCAGACCGGAGACGACGAAGCCCACTCGGGCCGCGCGCTCCAGCCAGGGCGACTGCGACACGCGACGAGCTGCGTGGCCGGCCTGATCGGCGATGCCCTGCCCGCTCACGGTTGTTGCTCCTTCATGACGGCTGCCTCCACCTGGCCCGGTCCCGAGCGGGACGATCATGGCGCCTTCCCGGCTGATCCGCTCGGCGAACCCCGGCGAAGGCTGTGAGTCGCGCGAGTGGCGTCAGTCGGACGGCGGCCGGCGCAGCCGCTTGGTCTCACCGCGGCGGGTCTTGGTGTCGAGCCGGCGGCGCTGCGAGCCGAGGGTCGGGCGCGTGGGCCGGCGTCGGGAGGGGTCGGGCGCGAGCGCCTCGCGGAGCAGCTGGGCCATCCGCCGTGCGGCGGCGTCGCGGTTGCGCAGCTGCGAGCGGTGCTCGGAGGCGGTGACGACCAGGCGACCGTCGACGACCCGGCGGGCGAGGCGCTGGAGCACGCGCTCGCGCTGGTGGCCGGAGAGCGCGGTGGAGCCGGCGACGTCGAACGCCAGCTCCACGCGCGAGTCGGTGGTGTTGACGCCCTGACCGCCCGGGCCGGACGAGCGGCTGAACCGCCAGGTCAGCTCGGACTCCGGCACGTGCAGGGTGCGCGTCACCTGCAGCCCGCTCATGACGGCGCCGGTGCGTCGCGGTGCTCGTCGACCCAGTCGTCGATGCGCACCCACCACTGCTGCAGCCACTCCAGCCGTTCGTCGTCGGTGTCGGGGACCTCCTGCGCGGGCACCTGCCACCACCGCATGCGGATGGTCTGGTCGAGCGGCAGGGCGCGCCAGACGTCGGCCACCGAGATGAGGTGGTCGGTGCCGGTGTGGGCCACCCAGACGACGTCGGCCTCGGGCGCGGCCCGCAGCGCCGCGAGCACGCCGCCCGGGCGCAGTGGCAGCACGTGGCGCAGCTTCTCCGCGCGCACGGCCGCGTCGAGCAGTCCCTGCTCGCGCAACCGCGCGATGGCCCGGGCCTGCCGGCGGCGGGTGAAGTTGCCGCCCTCGGGGAAGATCACGAACGCGTCGTCGTGGTCGAGGTTCGTGGCGAGCTCGGCGAGCTGCCGCTCGACCGCACCGCCGTCCTCGGGGTGCGGGCGGATGAACCGGTTGGGCAGCCGGCCCAGCAGGACGTCGATCGCGGGGTCCCACTGCAGCGTGTCCTTGAGGACGATGCGCGGCTCGCGGTCGTACCAGCTCGTCAGGGCGTGGACGAGCAGGAATGAGTCGCCGGGGCCGGCGTGCCGGCAGAACACGAGCAGCGGGCGGTCGTGGTAGCTGGACGGCGCGGGTCCCTCGACCTCGACGCGCACGTTGAGCACGCGCTTGGCCTCGCGGAACATCACCGAGAGGTAGAACTGCACGATGTCGTAGTGCGCTCGCTCGAAGCGCGGACGGCGGATCGCCCACCCGAAGCCGCTGGCCACCCACAGCGCCAGCAGGGCCACGAGGATGCTCGCCTCGAGCACCAGGTGCACGAGCACGAGCCAGCCGACGCGCAGCGGCCGCCACTTGGCGCCCGGCAGCAGCGGCGACGCCGCCGCCAGCAGCACGAGCCAGAGCGGCAGCGCGCTCACCGCCGCGAGGGCGGCGAGCATCATGAGCGGCGCCAGGACGGCGCGCCGCACGATCGTC
>JBQCES010000164.1:0-3480 GCA_051960055.1 Angustibacter sp.
GGCACAGCGACCGTGACCGACCAGCCCAGCCCCACCGGCGGCCACCCCGACGGCCCCAGCACCAGCCTCACCGACGACGAGGCGCGCAGCGCGCTGCAGTCGGTGCGCGCCGAGGTGGCCAAGGCCGTCGTCGGCCAGGACGCCGCCGTGACCGGTCTGGTGATCGCCCTGCTCGCCCGCGGTCACGTGCTGCTCGAGGGCGTGCCCGGCGTCGCGAAGACGCTGCTGGTGCGGGCGCTGTCGGCCGCGCTCGACCTGCAGACCACCCGCGTGCAGTTCACCCCCGACCTCATGCCCGGCGACGTCACCGGCTCGCTCGTCTACGACGCCCGGACGGCGGAGTTCTCGTTCCGCGAGGGGCCGGTGTTCACCAACCTGCTGCTCGCCGACGAGATCAACCGCACACCTCCGAAGACCCAGGCCTCGCTGCGGGAGGCCATGCAGGAGCGGCAGGTGAGCGTCGACGGCCGGCCCCGGCCGCTGCCCGACCCGTTCGTGGTCTGCGCGACGCAGAACCCGGTGGAGTACGAGGGCACCTACCCGCTGCCCGAGGCCCAGCTCGACCGCTTCCTGCTCAAGCTCACCATGCCGCTGCCGCCGCGCGAGGACGAGGTGCAGGTGCTGCAGCGGCACGCCTCCGGCTTCGACCCGAGCGATCTGGCCGCGGCGGGCGTGCGTGCGGTGGCCGGCGCCCACCACCTCGCCGCCGGTGCGGCCGCGGTGCGTCGCCTGCACGTGGCGCCCGAGGTGCTCGGCTACGTCGTCGACCTCGCCCGTGCCACCCGCATCTCGCCGTCCCTCTCGCTCGGGGTCTCGCCGCGCGGCGCCACGGCTCTGCTCGCCACCAGCCGGGCGTGGGCGTGGCTCAGCGGCCGCGATTACGTCTCACCGGACGACGTGAAGGCCCTGGCGAGCGCCACGCTGCGCCACCGCGTCTCGCTGCGGCCCGAGGCCGAGCTCGAGGGCGTCACGGTCGACTCGGTGCTCGACGGCGTGCTGGCGTCTGTGCCGGTGCCGCGCTGACCGCCGTGGTCGTCACCGGCCGCGCGGTGCTGCTCGCCGCGCTGGGCGTGCTGTGGGTCGGGCTGGTGCAGCCCGGCTGGGACGGCGTGCTGGTGTGGCTGGCCGTCGTCGCCGTGGCCGTCGGCGTTGACGTCGCGCTGGCCGCCAGCCCCCGCGCGCTGGCCGTGACCCGCGAGACCGCCGCGTCGGTGCGGCTCGGTGAGCCGACGACGAGCGTGCTCACCCTCACCCATCGCGGGCGCCGTCGGCTGCGAGGCCAGGTGCGTGACGCGTGGCCGCCGTCCGCGGGAGCGGTCGGCGACCGGCACTCGCTCAGCCTGCCCGCGGGCGAGCGGCGGCGGGTCAGCACGGCGCTGCGGCCGACCCGCCGGGGTGACCGCCTCGCCGACCGCGTCACGGTCCGCTCGCTCGGGCCGCTCGGCGTCGCTGGCCGCCAACGCTCGCTCGAGGTGCCGGGTCGGCTGCGGGTGCTGCCGCCGTTCGCCTCGCGTCGGCACCTGCCGAGCCGGCTGGCCCGGCTGCGCGAGATCGACGGTCGCTCGGCCACCAACATCCGCGGGCAGGGCACGGAGTTCGACTCGCTGCGCGACTACGTCGAGGGCGACGACGTGCGCAGCATCGACTGGCGAGCGACCGCGCGCCGTCGACAGGTCGTCGTGCGCACCTGGCGACCGGAGCGCGACCGCCGCGTGCTCATCGTGCTCGACACCTCGCGGACGTCGGCCGGCCGGGTCGGCGACGCTCCGCGCCTGGACGCTGCCATGGAGGCCGCGCTGCTTCTGGCGGCCCTGGCCTCGCGCGCCGGTGACCGGGTCGACCTGGTGGCCGTCGACCGCCGCGTGCGCGCCCGGGTCGAGGGCGCGTCGGCGTCCACGCTGCTGTCGAGCCTGGTCACCGCGATGGCGCCGCTCGAGGCGGAGCTCGTGGAGTGCGACTGGGGGCTGGCCGTCGGCACGGTGCTGAGCCGGCTGAGCCACCGGTCGCTCGTCGTCCTGCTCACCCCGCTCGAGGCCGCGGCGGTCGAGGAGGGACTGCTGCCGGTGCTCGGCCAGCTCACGCGGCGACACCAGGTGGTCGTGGGCTCGGTGGCCGACCCCGAGGTGCTGCGGCTGAGCCGGACCCGCGACAGCGTCGAGGAGGTCTACGACGCGGCGGCCGCCGAGCGTGGCGCCCTCGAGCGCGACCGGGTCGAGCGGCTGCTCGCCCGCCTGGGCGCCGACGTCGTCGACGCCGCGCCCGACGACCTCGCGCCCCAGCTCGCCGACCGCTACCTCGCGCTCAAGGCGGCCGGCCGGCTCTGAGCAGTGCGGCCCGGCTCAGCCGGCGGTCGGAAGGACGTCGCCGACGTCGCGGGCGTCGAGGTCGCCGATGTCGCCGCGCTGCACGGCCCAGCGCCCGAGCGTGAAGACGTACGTGAGGAACGCCAGCTCGGCCAGCACTCCGATGCTGATCCGCGCCCACGTCGGCAGGCCGGACGGCGTCACGAACGCCTCGATGACCCCCGACACGGCGAGCACCACCACGAGCCCCATGGCGATGCCGAACGCCGCGCGGCCCTCCTCCGCGAGCGCCCGCGGACGCGTGCGCGGGCCGGGGTCGACCCAGGCCCAGAAGAGTCGCAGGCCGGTGCCCGCGGCCACGAACACCGCCGTCAGCTCCAGCAGACCGTGCGGCAGGATCAGACCGAAGAACAGGTCGAGGCGGCCACCGGCAGCCATCAGGCCGCCGACGAGGCCGAGGTTCGCGACGTTCTGGAACAGCACGTACACCACCGGCAGGCCGAGCACGCCGAACGCGATGCACAGCGCTGCGACCCAGGCGTTGTTGGTCCAGACCTGCGCCGCGAAGCTGCTCGCGGCGTACTCGGAGTAGTACGACTCGAAGTCGTTCTGCACGAGCTGGCGGGCCTGCTCGCGGGTCGCGACGGCGGCCTGCACCTGCGGGTGGGTGGCCACCCACCACGCCATGACGGCGGCCACGGCCAGGCTGGCCCCGAACGTCGCCGCCCACCAGCGGCGGGTGCGGTACACCGCCGCGGGGAACGAGCGGGTGAAGAAGCGCGCGAGGTCGCTCCAGGCGCCCTCGGGGGCACCCGTGATGGCGGCCCGCGCCCGGGTGACGAGCGTCGACAGGCGCGTCACGAGTGCCGGGTCGGGAGCGGCCGAACGCACCACCGACAGCTGCGTGGCGACGCGCTGGTAGAGGGCGATCAGCTCGTCGGACTCCGCGCCGTCCAGCCGCCGCCGTCCGCTGAGCTCGGCCAGCCGCGCCCACTCGTCGCGGTGCGCGCTGACGTAGGCGTCGAGGTCCACGGCCGCGAGCCTAGCCGGACCGGCGGGAGTGCAGCCGTGGGTGCAGCCGTGGGTGCAGCCGAACCGTTGTGATCGCAACGCTTTCGCTGCACCCATCGCTGCACCGACCACACGCACGCTGACCTCGTCGACCACCACTACGCTG
>JBQCES010000165.1:0-28883 GCA_051960055.1 Angustibacter sp.
CCGACGTGAGAGCGCTCTCACATTGGTGGCAGATCCTCGCCGCACCTCGTGGTGGCTGTCAAGAGCCGGCTCAGCAGGTGTCGCGACGCACGAGCTCGGTGGGCAGCACCACCGAGGTGTCGACGGTGTCGCCGTGGACGATCGCGGTGAGCACCCGGGCCATCTCGCGGCCGAGCTGCTCCATGGGCTGGCGCACCGTCGTCAGGGGCGGGTAGGCCACGGTGGCGAGGCTGCTGTCGTCGAAGCCGACGACCTTGACGTCGCGCGGGACGTCGAGCCCGGCGTCGTGCAGGGCGCGCAGCGCGCCGAGGGCCATCTGGTCGTTGGCCACGAATACGCCGTCGGGATGAACGCGTTGGCGCAGAATGCTTTTCATGGCTCGAAAGCCGCCTTCGGTGGAGAAGTCGCCGGTGGCGGTGCGGGACGCCGCGGGGCGCTGGCCGGCCGCGCGCAGCTCCAGGGTGAAGCCCTCGAGGCGGTCCTGCGCGGCCGGCATGTCGAGGGGTCCGGTGATCGTGGCGAGCCGCCGGCAGCCGGCGTCGAGCAGGGCCCGCGTGGCCGTGCGCGCGCCCCCGAGGTTGTCGGCGTCGACGTACGGCACGTCGTCGTCGGAGCGGAACGGCCGGCCCGACAGCACCACCGGGATGCCGACCTGGCGCAGCCGCGAGGGCAGCGGGTCGTCGCCGTGCAGCGAGACGAACATCGCGCCGTCGACGTGGCCGCCCGCGGCGAAGCGGAAGAACTGGTCGTGCTCGGCCTCGGTCGACAGCACGACGAAGACGAGCTGCAGCCGGTGGTCGGCCATCACCTTGTGCGCGCCGCGCAGCACGGCCGGGAAGAACGGGTCGGCGAACACCCGCTCCTCCGACTCCGACACGACGAAGGCCAGCGAGTCGCTGCGGCGCGTGACGAGGGAACGGGCGGCGCGGTTGGTGACGTACGACAGGTCGGCCGCGGCCGCGAGCACCGCAGCCCGCGCGGCCTCGCTGACCCGCGGCGAGCCCGCCAGAACCCGGCCGGCCGTGGCTCGCGACACGCCGGCCCGGGCAGCCACGGACTCGAGCGTCGGCGCGCCGGACTGGGCCGGCACCGAGGATGCTCTCGGCGTGTCAGCAGTCACGCTGAGGAAGTCTAGGCCGAGCGTGTCAGGCGGGCGTCGACCGCGGCGCGCGCCGTGTCGAGGAACTGCCGCGCGCGCTCGACGTCGGGCACGACCTCGCGCACGGCCTCCAGGCCCGACGTCAGCGCGACCGCGGGCACGTGCCGCGCCGCCAGCAGCTCGTGCAGCCACTCGACGAACTCGACGAGCAGTGTCGTGTCGTCGACGTAGAGGGCGGCGGCCAGGAACTCGACGATGTGCTCGAGGTCCTCTCGCGTGCGGTCGAGCGCCGCTGACGGGTACTGCCGCATGGCCGGGAAGCGCTGCTCCAGCCGCCCCATCGCCTGCTGGGCGAGCTCGTGCGCACCCGCCCGCAGCTGCTGCGCGGCGTCGTCCGGGTGGTGCAGCGCCGGGGCCGGGTCGGCGTAGCGGGGCCAGGTCGGCTCGCTGAGCAGCCGGACGGCGTCGGTGGCTGTGGGCGCCCAGCCGTTGGCTCCGAGCGCCCGGGCCCAGCGGCCGTCCGTGCCGAAGCCGCGGCCGCCCGCCACCACCGGCACGCCCGCGCCGCGCGAGGCCTCGATCATGTGCCGGGCGTGCGGCAGCGAGGTCGACACCGAGCACGACAGGCCGATGACGTCGGGGCCGACGTCGTGCACGTACTGGGCCAGGTGCTGCGCGGGCAGCGAGGCGCCGAGGTAGTGGACGTCCCAGCCGTTGACCCGCAGCGTCTCCGAGAGCACCCGGGCGGGCAGGGCGTGCCACTCGCCCTCGACGCAGCACACGACGGCCGTGCCGACCCGCGTCTGCGCCGGGTCGGTGGCCGCCGCCAGCGCGGCGACGACCTCCTCGCTGATGCTCGTGGCGATGTGCTCCTGGGCGACGTTCCACTCGTTGCTCGCCCAGCGGCGTCCGACCTCCACCTGGGCGGGGCAGACGAGCTCGCTCAGCGTCTGCTCGACCGTGCTGCCGGATGCCAGGCACTCCCGGGCGATCTCGACGGCGCCGCGCCGGTCGCCGGTCGCGAGGGAGGCCCAGTACCGTTCGGCCAGGGCCGCGCTCACCGGGCGACCACGTGGAACTGCTCGACGCGCACGCCCTTGGGCTTGTGGGGTGCTCCCGGGATGCGCGCGTGCGAGCGCCGGTGCTCGTCACTGCGCATGTAGGCCCGGAAGTCCTCGGGGCTGGCCCACCAGGTCATCATCAGGTACCGCGTGGCGTCGCGGGCGTCGCGCCAGACCTCCAGGCGGCGGAAGCCCGCGTGCTGCTCGACCTCGCGCAGCCGGTCGGCGAACGCCCCCTCGAGGACGTCGCCGCTGCCCTCGGGCACGCGCAGCTCGCTCAGGACCGCGTAGTCCGCGGGCGCTGGGGCCGTGGGGTCGCTCATGCGGCACCTTCTGGGTCGGGTTGGATCGCGAGCACCGCGATGTCGTCGTGCGAGCGGCCGCGCAGGTGCTCCATCGCCGCCTGCTCGATGCGCTCGCCGATCGACTGGCTGGTCATGCCCACGCAGTCGGCGAGCAGGGCCCGCAGCCGCGCCTCGCCGAGCAGCGTGCCGTCCGGACCCCGCGCCTCGGTGACGCCGTCGGTGTAGAGCAGCAGCGTGTCGCCGGGGTCGAGGCCCACCCGCACCGTCGGCACGCGCGCCTCGGGCAGCAGGCCCACGAGCGTGCCGGTGGGCCCGACCTCCTCGACGCGGCCGTCGGCGCGCAGCACCAGCGGCGGTGGGTGGCCGCCGTCGGCGAGCACGACGTCGAGCCCGTCGTCGCGCGGCTCCAGGCGCGCCCACACCACAGTCACGAAGCTCGCCGAGCCCGACAGCAGCATCGACTGGTTGAGCACGTCGAGGACGTCAGCGGGGTCGTCGTGCGTCACGCTCGCGACCCGCAGCGACTGACGCACCTGGCCGGTGAGCACCGCCGCCCCCACGCCCTTGCCGCACACGTCGCCGAGCGCCACGCACCAGTGCCCCGACTGGCTGCGGTGGAAGTCGAAGAAGTCGCCGCCGATCTGGGTCGTCTCGACCGCTGCCCGGTAGCGCGTGCCGAGCCGGACGCCGGGCACGTCGGGCACCACCGGTGGCAGCAGCGCCGCGCGCAGCGTGGTGGCGAGCGCGTTCAGCTGCTCGTAGACGAGCGCGGCGTCGAGCGCGAGGGCGCCGCGCTCGGCGAGCATCTGCAGCATGCGGCGCTGGTCGTCGTCGAGCGGCTCGGACTCTGGACGCATCAGCACGAGCAGGCCCCGGGGAGTGCCGCGAGCCACGAGCGGCAGCTGAACCCACTCGACGGCCCCTGCGGCGTCCAGCACCTCAGCCGCCAGGGCGTCCGGGACGCCGAGCGCGGTGAGGTGCGGCACCTCGCGGGCGACCCCGGAACCCGGGCCGGGCACGGGTCGGCGCGCCGCGCGGGCGGCGTCCTCGTCGACCACAGGTGCCTCGTCGTGGGCGACGTGCATGCGCAGCACGCGCAGGCCGTCGGTGACGCCGGCGTACGCCCAGTCGGCGAGTCGCGGCACGGCGAGGCTGAGGGTGCGGCCCAGCGTGCGGCGAAGATTGAGCGTGGCCGCCAGGGCGAGCGTCACCTCCGCCGCGAAGGCCAGGGCGGGGGCTGAGGGGGCTTCCTTGAGGTCCAGGGTGCTCGTCATCCGCTCGACGACCGGCTCGACGGCTGGTCGCGGCCGGCCTTCTGCGCGGTGTGCGCGCGCTGCTCGGCGCCGTGGGCGCGCAGCTGCACCACCGGGGCCCGGCCCCGCGTCTTGCGCAGCGGCAGCCGGAACCACAGGGCCTTGCCGCCGTCGCGGGGCTCCACGCCCCACTCCGAGGCGACGGCGGCCACGATGCGCAGGCCGCGTCCGCTCTCGGCGAGCGCGTGCTGCTGCACCTGCGAGGCGAGCTCGCGCTCGCCGTCGGCGACGGCCACCGTGAGGTGGTCGTCGTCGGCCGTGAGCTCGAGCACGAGGGGGGTGCGGGCGTGCTTGACGACGTTGGCGATCAGCTCGCTGACGGCCAGCTGGGCGTCGTCCGCGCAGTCGGGCACACCGAACGCCGTGAGGGTGTCGCGGACGTAGTGCCGGGCGCGCGTGACGCTCACGACCTCGGGCGGCAGCGCGAGCTCGCCGATGCGCTCGGTCATGAGGCACCTCCTCCGGTGCTGCTGCCGCCCACCCCGACGTCGGAGTGGTGCGGCGTGCGGCTGATCGCCGCCGCGACCGTGGGGTACTGCGGGAAGATCTCGCTCAGCCCGCAGATCTGGATGACCCGCGTGATGAGGTGGTGGGTGTAGACGATCCGCACCCAGCCGCCGCGCTCGCTCACCGCGCGGTGGGCCAGCACGAGGTCGCGGACGACGCTGGAGTCGATGAAGGTGACGTCGAGCAGGTCGACGACGAGGTGGTCGGCGCCGCCTGCGACGGCGGAGTCCAGTGCGCGCGAGAGCTCGTCGCTCGCGGCGTCGAGCTCCCCGCTGGCCGTGACCTGGACGACTCCGGAATCCGGGCGCACGTGGTCACCTCCCTCGCTACGCACCTCGGCACGCTACCCCACAAACTGCTTGCAGGCTCATCGAGCGCACCCCGGCACATTCCCCGGAAACTCGACGCCTGGGCAGGCCCGGGCGTACGTCTTCCGGGGACTTTGCCGGTCGGGCGGGGAGAATGGGCCGGTGAGCGAGGCCACCTCATCGACCCCAGTCCGGATCCGCCCTGCCCGCACGAGCGACGTCCGGGCGATCCGCGCGCTCGTCGAGCCGCTCGCGCGCGAGCGGGTGCTCGTGAGCAAGGACGCCGTGGCGTACTACGAGGGACTGCAGCAGTTCCTGGTGGCGGACGCGGACGGCGGCGAGCTGGCTGGCTGCGGTGCGCTGCACGTGCTCTGGGACGACCTCGCCGAGGTGCGCACGCTCGCTGTGGCGCCGGCGTTCCTCGGCCGAGGCGTCGGGAGCGCGCTGCTGGAGTCGCTGGTGACCCAGGCCCGCGAGCTCGGCGTCGGGCGGCTGTTCTGCGTGACCTTCGAGGTCGACTTCTTCGCCCGGCACGGCTTCCACCCGATCGACGGCGCGCCGGTGACACCGGAGGTCTATGCCGAGCTGCTGCGCTCGTACGATGAGGGCGTCGCGGAGTTCCTGGAGCTCGACCGGGTGAAGCCCAACACCCTCGGCAACACCAGGATGCTGCGCGAGCTGTAGCAACCGAGGGGGGCGCTGAGGCGCTCGGGGAGGGACGGCGGTGCGCAGGACCTGGGGGGCGGTGCGGCGTCCGCGCACGCTCGCGGTGCTCGCCACCGCACTGTGCCTGGTGCTGGCCGGCGCCACCGCGAGCACGGGAGCAGTGCACGTGCAGCACGCGAGCGACCGCTCGGTGCAGGCCGCGCGGGCGGAGCGGCCCACCTCGGTTTCGGTGGGCGTGCCCGCCGCCAGCCCGCCGACCACGGCGGGGCGGCCGGCCTCGCCCGCCCACCGACCTGACCGCTCTGACGCCGCGTCGCGCCGGCCGGCCACCGGCAAGGTGCTCTACCTCACCTTCGACGACGGCCCCGACCCGCAGTGGACGCCGCAGGTGCTCGCGTTGCTGGCCCGCTACGACGCCCGCGCCACGTTCTTCGAGGTCGGCTCGCAGGTGCGCGAGCACCCGCAGGTGGCAGCGGCGGTGCGCGGCGCGGGCCAGGCGGTGGGCAACCACACCGACAACCACCAGCGGCTCACCGACCTCGACGCCGCCGCGATGCGCCGCGCCGTGCTCGGCGGCCCGCGCGACACCACGTGCCTGCGGCCGCCCTTCGGCTCGGTCGACCACCGGGTGCGCGCGCTCGCGGCCCAGCTGGGCCTCACGGTCGTGCTGTGGAACGTCGAGACCGACGACTGGGCCAAGCCCGGCGTCGCCTCGATCGAGCACCACCTGCTGCACGACGTGCGCCCCGGCAAGACCGTGATCATGCACGACGGCGGCGGCGACCGGTCGCAGACCGTGGCCGCACTGCGCCGGGCGCTGCCGGTGCTCGCCGCCCGCGGCTACCGGTTCGAGGCCGTGCCCGGCTGCTGAGTGGGCTGCTGAGTGGGCTGCTGAGTGAGGTAGAGCCGGCGCACGACGTCCTCGATGTCGGGCTCCTCCACCGACAGGTCACGCACCTCGACCCGGCGGCTCACCTCCGCCAGAACCGCTGCGGCAGTAGTGCTCTGGGGCGTGAAGGCCAGACGCTGACGCAGTCCGCCGGCCTCGGACCCCACCAGACGCGTGCCCGGCACGTCATCGAGCGGCGCCCACGGCTCGGCCAGGTCAGCCACCAGCACGCGCTCGGCGCCGACCCGCTCCACCAGGCCCGGCAGGCTGCCGTCGTAGGCGAGCCGGCCCTGGTCGACGACGAGCACGCGCTCACAGAGCCGCTCGATATCGCCCATGTCGTGGGTGGTGAGCAGCAAAGTGGTGCCGTGCTCGGCGCGCTGCTCGCGCAGGAACACCCGCAGCCGCTCCTTGCTCAGCACGTCGAGGCCGATCGTCGGCTCGTCGAGCACGATCAGACGCGGACGGTGCAGCAGTGCCGCGGCCACCTCACCGCGCATGCGCTGGCCGAGGCTCAGCTGGCGCACCGGCTGCTCGAGGAACGCCGCGAGCTCGAGGCGGTCGACCAGCTCGTCGCGCCGGCGCTGCCACTCGCCGTCCGCTATGCCATGGATCGCGGCGAGCACGCGGAACGACTCGCGCAGCGGCAGGTCCCACCACAGCTGGCTGCGCTGGCCGAACACCACGCCCACGTGCCGGGCGAGCTCGCGGCGACGGCGCACGGGGTCGAGCCCGCAGGTTGTCACGCGGCCCGACGTCGGCACCAGGATCCCCGTGAGCATCTTGATCGTCGTGGACTTGCCCGCGCCGTTGGCGCCGATGTAGCCCACCGACTCACCGGCGTCGATGCTGAAGGTGACGTCGTCGACCGCCGTCACCACGCGCCGCTCGCGCCGTAGCCGGCCGGTCGAGCGACGCAGCACGAACTCGCGCCGCAGCGACTCGACGTCCACGACGCGTCCGGCCGAGGTGGTCTGCGCGCTCATCCGCCTGCTCCTGTGTAGTGCTTGATTCCGGCCCGCCAGCAGGCCAGTCCCGCGGCCGCTGCGACAACTGCGACCAGCGGGGTGAACCACCCGAGCCAGGCTGGTAGCCCGGGTGGGCCGGGCTGGCCGGTGATGACGAGCGTGGGCAGGTATGCCGTGAACGCGGCCGGCACCACGAACGTGAAGAAGCTGCGCACCGCCACGTGCAGCACGCTCGCGGGGTACGCCGACACGTACGACGAGCCGTACGTGAACGCGTTGGTGAGCTCGCTGCCCTCGATGAGCCAGAACTGCACGCCGGCCGCCGCGACGAACAGCGACGCGAAGATGACCGCTCCCGTGAGCGGCGCGAGCAGGAGCATGACGACGGCACTCGCGGTCCAGTGGTCGACGGCCAGCGGCAGCGCGATCACGAGCACCACGACGGCGACCGCGGCCCGCCCCAGCCGGCGCAGTGAGACGTCGCTCGTGACCAGCTGCGCCAGCACCGGCAGCGGGCGCAGCAGCATGGCGTCGAGAGTGCCCGCGCGCAGGTACGTCGGCAGCTCGTCGAGGTGGCCGACGACGACACCGGCCAGCGAGAACGACAGGTTGGCCAGCGCGAAGACGAGCAGGGCCGGGCCGACGCCCAGGCCGCCGAGCGCGTCGACGTTGTGGAAGATCACGTAGATCTCCGCCGCCTCGAGCAACCCGACCCCGACGGAACCGAGCAGGTCGAGGGCGAAGCTCGTCCGGTAGCTGGTCTGCGAGCGCACGCGTGAGCCGAGCAGGGCCCGGTAGGCCCGCAGCTGGCGGTGCCCTTGGACCTCAGCCACCCTGCACCACCAGCCGGCGGGTGGCCCGAGCCGTGACGACTCGGCCGAGGCCGAGCATCACTGCAAGCCACAGGGCCTGTGTGGCAACGGTTGTGGTGCTCTCCCAGCCCGAGACGCGACCGGAGATGATGTCGACAGGCGCCTGCAGCATCGAGGGGAACGGCGTAGCCGTGGCCAGGGCCTTCATCCAGCCCGGGAACCAGTGCACCGGCACGACGAGGCCGGTGAGCACGTTCGAGCCCACCATGTAGAGCGTCAGCAGGCCGCGCATCTCGAGCACCCAGAAGGCGGCGAGGTTGAGCAGGTAGCGACAGGCGAACGACACCGCGACGGCGAGCACGACGCTCACCGCGCCCAGCGCCAAGGGCAGTACCTCGTGCGGCACCGTCAGCCCGAAGAACACGGCGCCCACCAGCAGCGGCGGAAGGCCGCGGGGCAGCAGCTCGTAGGCGGCGCGTCCGAGGTCGGCGGCCAGCCACGACAGCTGCAGGTCGACCGGCCGGGCGAGGTCGACGGCGATGTCGCCGGTGCGGATGCGATCGGCGAGCGAGTGCCAGCCGAACACCGCCACGGGAGCGATCAGCGCCTGGCAGAGGAACGAGTACGTCGCGCCCTGCCGCGCGTCGTACCCGGCGATCGCGCCGCCCGCCGAGGCGATCGCCGCGAGCGTGATGCTGGCCTTGACCACGCCGAACACGGTGTTGGTGAAGGCGCCCGCCACGGTGGCGCTGCGGTACGCCGCGTACCGCCGGAAGCCGGCGAGGGCGTAGGCCAGCAGAGCGCGCACAAACGCGAGACTCTACTACCGTGGCGCGGTGCCCGATGCCGCCTCAGGAGCCCCGACCACGCTGCAGGTCGGCACGCTCAGCCGGGGCCAGCTGCTCGCCGCGCTCGAAGCGGCCGGCGTGGGCCTCAACGCCTCGGCCGAGGTGCTGCTGCGGCACGAGGCCTTCGAGCACCAGCCGGTCGAGACCTTCGGCGTCGTACAGCGCACCGTGGGGCAGCTGGGCCTCACCGATGGCGCGCCGCTGTCGGTCGTGCTCGCGACGGCGCAGGCGCGAGGTCTCTCGCTGTGTCCGGTCGTCACCGGGCCCTACCTGCGCCTGGCCATGCTCGACCAGGAGTCGGCCCCCGACTCGGTGCTGTCGAACGGTTCGGCGCCGTCGGCGTCCGTGACGATCGCTTCGCCACCGCTCGACCACGACGACGTGCTGCCCAAGGGCTTCTACCTGCGGGTCGTCGACGGCCGTCCGTGGCTGCGGGACTACCACGCGACCGACGAGCACGTCTGGTCGTCAGAGGATCGCCTCGCCTTCCGGGTCGACGAGCCGTCGTCCGGGCGGTAACCCCCGCTACTGCGGCAGGCGGTAACCGCCGTCCGAGGGCTCGGCCAGGCCGTCCTCGATGAGCGAGGCGAGGCACCGGTCGCGCTGCCGCGGGTCGCGCAGCTCGTCGTCGGGCACTGCACGAACCAGCTCAGCGGCGCCCACCGTGCCGTCGGCACCCCGCAACACGGCAAGCAGTCGCCCGCGCACCTGCCGGTCGGTGCCGTGCCACGCCTGCCCGCGCCGGGGCGGCCCGTCGTACGCCGGTGACCCGGCCAGCCGCCAGGCACACCGGTCGGCGACGGGGCAGTCGGCGCAGCGGGGGGAGCGCGCGGTGCAGACGACGGCACCGAGCTCCATCACCGCGACGGCCCACCGGGCGGCGGTCGCGTCGTCGGCCGGCACGACGCTCTCGGCCAGGCGCGACTCGGCGGCGGTCAGCGCCGGCGCGGGCAGCGCCTCGCCCTCGACGGCGCGCACCAGCACCCGGCGCACGTTCGTGTCGACCACCGCGTGGCGCCGTCCGAACGCGAAGGACGCGACGGCCGCTGCGGTGTAGGTGCCGATGCCATCGAGGGCGAGCAGCGCCTCGAGATCGGCGGGCACCTCGCCGCCGTGGCGCTCGACGATCTGGGTGGCGGCCGCGTGCAGCCGCAGCGCGCGGCGCGGGTAACCGAGGCGGCCCCAGTGCCGGACGGCGTCACCTGGGCTGGCGGCGGCCAGGTCGGCGGGCGTGGGCCACCGGCGCATCCAGTCGTGCCACACCGGCTCGACGCGGGCTACGGGCGTCTGCTGCAGCATGATCTCGCTGACCAGCACGGCCCAGGGTGTGCGGTCGGGCGCGCGCCACGGCAGGTCGCGCGCGCACGCGTCGTACCAGCGCAGCAGCGGGTCGACGAGCGGGTGCGGCAAGCGAGCGGTCAGACGTAGCGCTCGAGGATGCTCGACTCAGCCAGGCGCGACAGGCCCTCGCGCACGGCGCGGGCCCGGCCCTCACCGACGCCGTCGACGGCCTGGAGGTCCTCGAGCCCCGCGGCGAGCAGCTTCTGCAGGCTGCCGAAGTGCTCGACCAGGCGGTCGACGATCGCACCGGGCAGGCGCGGCACCTTCGACAGCAGCCGGTAGCCGTGGGGGCTGACGGCGGCGTCGAGGGCGTCACCCACCACGCTGTAGCCCATCAGCCGCGCCACCGACGCGAGGTCGAGCAGCTCGGTGGACGTCAGCTGGCCGAGGACGGCGAGCATGCCGTCGATGTCGGCGTCGGAGGAGTCGGCCGGCAGGTAGTCGCGGATCACGAGTGTGCGGTCGGGGCCGACGCCGCCGATCAGCTCCTCGAGCTGCAGCGTGAGCAGCCGGCCGTCGCTGCCGAGCTCGATGACGTAGCCGGCGATCTCGTCGCTGA
Source organism: Angustibacter sp. (assembly GCA_051960055.1). Classification (GTDB taxonomy): domain Bacteria; phylum Actinomycetota; class Actinomycetes; order Actinomycetales; family Angustibacteraceae; genus Angustibacter. The sequence continues at coordinate 10,677 of JBQCES010000165.1, forward strand.
TCCGGCCCACCATCTCCAGGCGCTGGACGACGGCGGCGACGTCGCGCACGGTCACGAGGTCCTCGATCTCGAGCGCCGACAGCGTGCCGGTCACCTCGTCGAGGCGCAGCTTGTACCGCTCGAGGGTGGCGAGGGCCTGGTTGGCACGCGACAGGATCGCGCTCGAGTCCTCGAGCACGTGCCGCCGGTTGCCGACGTAGAGCGCGATGATCCGCATCGACTGGCTCACCGCGATCACGGGGTAGCCGGTCTGCTTGGCGACGCGCTCGGCCGTGCGGTGGCGCGTGCCCGACTCGGCCGTCTCGATCGAGGGGTCGGGCACGAGCTGCGTGCCGGCTCGCAGGATCCGCGACGCCTCGCGGTCGCACACGATCGCGCCGTCCATCTTGGCGAGCTCGCGCAGGCGCGTGGGGGAGAACTCGACGTCGAGGGGGAAGCCGCCGCTCGACAGGCTCTCGACGGTGCGGTCGTGACCGAGCACGATGAGGGCGCCGGTGCGGCCGCGCAGGATCCGCTCGAGCCCGTCTCGCAGCAGCGTGCCCGGGGCGGCTGCGGCCAGGGTGGATCTCAGCAGGTCGTCCTCGCTGAGCTCTGCGTTCGCCACGTGCGTTCCCCTGCTGGGCCGGTTGTCTGACACCACGCTTGCTTCACACCACGCTTGCACCACACCGCGGGCGGCGCCGCCTCGCGGTGCCGCTGCGCGGCAATCGTAACCGCGTGCAGGGGCTCTGCGGATAACGTCCAGGTATCGACGGCGCGTCCCGCACCCGTCGGCTGGTGGTCGGCCGGTGATCGGACGACGGTCAGACGGCCCGCAGCATCGCCGAGCGGACGGCGCTCGCGAGGTCGGGGATCTCGATGACCTTCATGCCCTCGGGCACGCTCGCCGAGCCGATCGCCCCCTGCGGCACGATCGCGGCGCGAAAGCCCAGCCGCGCGGCCTCGGCCAGGCGGCGCGGGACGCCGCCCACCGGACGCAGCTCACCGGCGAGCCCGACCTCGCCGAACGCGACGGTGCCCGGCACGAGCGCGCGGTCGTTGGCCGCCCCCGCGAGGGCGAGCGCGACCGCCAGGTCGGTGGCGGGCTCGGTGACCCGCACGCCACCCACGGTCGAGACGTAGATGTCAGCCGAGCCGATGCGCAGCCGGGCTCGGCGTTCGAGCACCGCAGTGAGCATGGCGACGCGGCTGCCGTCGATCCCTGACGTCGCCCGGCGCGGTTGACCCACGCTCGGCGCCACCAGGGCCTGCACCTCGGCCAACAGGGGGCGGCGTCCCTCGAGGGTCACCGTGACGCACGTGCCCGGCACCGCCTCGCGCTCGGTGCCCCCGGGCGACAGGAACAGCCCGGAGGGGTCGGGAAGGCCGACGATCCCGGTGTCGGACAGGTCGAAGCAGCCGACCTCGTCCGTGGGTCCGTACCGGTTCTTCACCGCGCGCACGAGGCGCAGACGCGAGTGCCGCTCGCCCTCGAACTGCACGACGACGTCGACGAGGTGCTCGAGCACGCGCGGCCCGGCGATCGAGCCGTCCTTGGTGACGTGGCCGACGAGCAGCGTGGCGATGCCGCGCGCCTTGGCCGTGGCGGTGAGGGCGGCCGCGACCTCGCGCACCTGCGCCACGTTGCCGGCCGCGCCGTCGACCTCGGCCGAGCCGATGGTCTGCACCGAGTCGATGACGACGAGGTCGGGCTGCACCTGCTCGATGTGCCCCAGCACCGCGGCGAGGTCGGTCTCGGCCGCGAGGTAGAGCGTGCGAGCCAGGGCCTCGATCCGCTGGGCCCGCAGCCGCACCTGCGCGGCCGACTCCTCCCCGGTGACGTAGAGGACGCGCTGACCTTCGCGGCCCTCGCGGCCGCACACGTCGAGCAGCAGGGTCGACTTGCCGATGCCCGGCTCTCCGGCGACGAGGACGACGGCACCGGGCACGAGCCCGCCCCCGAGCACCCGATCGAGCTCGCCGACGCCGGTCGGGCGCACCTGCGCCTGGGCGACGTCGACGTCGAGGATCGGCAGGGCGGGTGCGGAGACGGCGCCCGCGGTGGTGGTGCGGACGGGCACGCCGCCGACCTCGTCGACGGTGCCCCACGCCTGGCACTCACCGCAGCGGCCGACCCACTTGGGCGTCGCCCACCCGCACTCGGTGCAGCGGTACGACACCTTCGGGGCGCTCTTGCGCGCGGCGGGACCAGCCATGACCGCGACTGTAGAGGGCGGCGCCGACAGCCCGACGTCGGCGGCCGCCGGCCTGTGGACGACGACCGGGCAGCCGAGGGAGGAGGGTCAGCCCGCCTTGGCGCCGGCCATGATCGCGGCGAGGAGCAGCAGGGTCATGCACGGCACGATGCCGATCACGAGCCACGAGAAGTTCTTGGTGCGCACGTAGGCCATGAACGAGATGGCTGCGCCCACGAGGGCGCCCAGCACGGTGAGGCCGGTCGACAGGCCGATCTTCCAGCCGGGGGCGCTCATCGTGCCCGGAGAGACCACGAACGCAGGCGCCACGATCGCGAAGACGTACGCGGCGGCGACCAGACCGAGCTCGACGAGCGAGATCGCCGGTGGCTTGTCCATGTGGTGCAGCGGCGGGTTGTGCGCCCTCAGCGGAGGCGCTTGGTCCTTGGCGTGCGCGCTCATGGGTCCACTATCCGCCGATCCGCAGGCCGCGCAAGCGCTACCGGCGAGTTCGTCCCGCCTCAGCTGCGACTCAGTAGCGTCGCCAGAAGAGGTTGGCGGCGTAGTCGATCTCGAGGCCACGGCACTCGGCGAGGAGCCCGGCTGCGGCGTCCGGCGTCAGCTCGATACGCGCCACGGCCTCGAGCTCAGCCCGGTCGGCGAAGACCCACCGGAGGTCGAGCGGCTCGCGGTGCCAGCCCTGGCGCGCCCAGAACCGTTGCACGGCAACAGGGTCGTAGCGAGGCAGTGACTGCCGGAACCAGCGCCCGAACGTCGAGCGGGTGGCATCGATGTCGACCACGAACGCTGCCCCACCCCGTCTGACGACGCGAGCCAGCTCCGCGAGACCGGGCTCGCAGCCGGGGCCGAAGAAGTAGGCCCAGCGGGCGTGCACGACGTCGACCGAGGAGTCCGGCAGCGGGAGCCGCTGCGCGGTGCCAGGCAGCAGCTCGATCCGTTGCGCCTGGTCGGGATCGAGCGCGCGCACCCGACGTCGGGCTGCGGCCAGCAGGGGTGCGTGCGGTTCGACGCCCACGACCCGAGCGGCGTCCGTCGCGAAGCGCGGCAGGAAGTACCCGCTGCCGCACCCCACGTCGAGCACGACCTGATGCCGCCAGTCGTGGCGCCTGCGGATCGCGGCGTCGACGAAGCCGTCGGGGTCGACGGCGCGGTTCTCGACCTCGTACGTCGCCGTGTGGTTCCAGATGTTCGGGCTCGGGACGACGCCAGAACCGTTGCCGCTCAACGCTCTTGGGCGCCCAGTGTCGCGGGGTGGACGAGCAGCGGAAGTAGCTTGCGACCGGCCGGCGTGCGCCGTGCCTCCGCGACCGTCGCCAGATGGGCTTCGCACCGGCGCGCCAGCTCGTCGTACGCGCCGTCACCCATCAGCTCGCGCAGCTCACCCTCGTTCGACCGGAACACCGGCTCGACGCCCACGTGCGCCTCGGTGTTGCTGCTGCAGTACCAGTCGAGGTCGTGGCCCCCGGGCCCCCAGCCGCGGCGGTCGTACTCGCCGATGGAGGTCTCGAGGTACGACGTCCCGTCCGGCCGCTTGACGGTGCGGTAGGTGCGCCGGATCGGGAGCTGCCAACAGACCTCCGGCTTCAGCGTGTGGAAGGGCACGCCGCGCCGGGCGGCCTCGTGGTGGAACGCGCAGCCGTAGCCGCCCGGGAAGTCCGGGGAGTTGAGGAACACGCACGCGCCGTCGACCACGCGGGTCTTGCGCTCGCCGTCCTCGCGCTCGGTCCAGCCGCCCGGGCCGGTGCCCTCGGGGTGCTTCTCCCACACCTGCGGCGACAGCTCGGCCACGATGCCCTTCACCCGCCGGTAGTCGGCCTTCTCGGTGAAGTGCGCGCCGAGGGTGCAGCAGCCGTCGAGGGGACGGTCGGCGTAGATGCCCTGGCAGCCGCGGCCGAAGATGCACGTCCACGACGACGTCAGCCAGGTGAGGTCGCACCGGAACACCTGCGCCTCCTCGTCCGGCGCCGGCGTGGGGTCGACGAACTCGACCCAGGTGCGGGCGATGTCGAGGGAGGTCTCAGGCACGCGCACAGCGTACGGGCCGAGTGGGCCGCCGGGGCTCGGGCCGGTCAGCGATCAGCGCAGGTGGCCGAGCCAGTGCGCTGCGGCGAGGGCGTCGCGTCGGCGCTGCTCGTAGCGAAAGCCCATCGCCAGCAGCAGCGCTCCCGCCAGGCCGAGGGTGAGCCACCGGGGCAGCGCGACGGCGTACGGGCCGGCCTGCGCGAGCGCGACGACGACGCTCGCCGACACGCCGATGACCACGGGAGCCTGCTCGCGCAGCCGGACGCCGACCGCGGTGACCGCGACTGCCGCTGCCAGCGTCACCACGGGGCGCACCAGCCCGGCGTCGGGCACGCAGGCCAGCGCCGAGGGCAGGAGGCCTGCGGTGAGGCCGGGGCCCACTGTCGTCCACGAGGGCGCGCCGGGCCTGCGGTGGCGACGCACGAGGCCCGTGCCGAGCGCCAGCACGGCCAGCGGCAGGGAGTAGGCCTCGACGGCGCGCACCTCGGCCTCGACGTCGAGCGACCAGGTGGCGGCCGAGCACAGCGCGACGCCGACGACGGCGACGAGCCCGCGGTGCGGCAGCGCGCCGTACAGCAGGGCCGCGGCTCCCACGACACCGAGTGCGACGGCGAGCAGCACCAGCGGGCGGTCAGCGGACACCAGCGCGTACGCCGCGGCGACGGCAGTGGCGACGGCGCCCCCGAGCCCGAGACCGGGCTCCTGTGGCGCGTCGCGGCGGGCCCCGGCGCCAGCGGCCAGAACCACTGCGGCCGTAGTGGTTGCGGCTACGCGGACCCAGTCGGTGCCAGCGTGGGCGAAGGCGCCGACGGCGAGCGCGGCCGTGACGCCGGCGTACGCCCACAGCAGCCGGCGACCGGTGCCCTCGACCGCGCGGGACGCAGCGGCTGCAGCGAGCGCGGTGACGATGAGCCAGGTGCCGGTGGCCGGCCACGAGGTGTCGGGATCGGTGACCGACACGAGTCCGGCCAGCCAGGCGAGTGCGGCCGCCGCGGGCAGCAGACCCGCTGGCCCGTGGAAGGCCCTGCGGCGCAGCAGGACCACGGCGGCGAGCAGCGACGCGGCTGACGAGAGCGCGGCCAGGCCCCAGGGTCCGGAGTGGTGCGTCTCGGCGACGATCACGACGACCGTGAGCGCGTACGCCGCGAGCCGGGCCGCCACGCGCGGACCGTCGGACGTGCGGCGGGCCGCGACGACCAGGCCGGCCACCAGCGCCACCGCCGCGCCCACCGCCGCCAGGCCCGCCGTCGGCGTGCTGGTGGCGACCGCGACGCTGCTGGCCTGCGCACCGAGCAGCAGCCAGCCCGCTGACACCGCCGCCACCGCGATGAGCACGGCGCGGCGGACCCGCCTCGCCAGCGCGAGCGCCGCACCGAGGCCGACGAGCCAGGCGCCTGCGGCCACCAGCGCGAGGCCCGTGACCTCGACGTCCAGCGACGCCACGAGCGCCCCCGGCCAGGCGGCGAGCACGAGCACCGCGGCGATGGGGAACACCAGCGACCGGCGCGCGGCCCGTGCGCCACCCAGCAGCACGAGCGCCACGGCGGGCAGGGCCAGCAGCCAGTACGTCGGCGGTTCGAGCCGGTCGCTCGCGAGCAGTCCGTACCGGCGGACGGCGAAGGCGTCGAGCAGCGCCAGCCCGACCGTGAGCACTGCCACCGCCTCAGCGGACGCCGCGAGACCGCGCCGGCCGAGGGCCCGAGCGCCCACGATCCCGGACGCCGTCACCAGCGCCAGCACCGCAGCCTGGCCACCCGTGCCGATGCGCCGCCAGGCGACGGCGATGAACACGATCGCGGCCACGAACAGCAGGACGACGCCACCGGTGAGCAGCAGCTGCTGCACCGTCCACGACCGGGCTCTACGTGCTCGGGGTCCGGGGGCGACACCTGCTGTCTGGGCGGGTGCCTCAGGCGCGGTGGGCGCGCGCAGCTGGGTGAGCAGCGTGGTCCGCTCGTTCGCGAGCGCGGCGAGCTGCTGGTCGACCTGCCAGAGTCGCTGGGCGGCCGGCCCGACCAGCCGGACGCCGCACGCCGGGCAGGCCGACGCCCGGTCGGGCAGCGGCTGCCTGCAGTCGGGGCAGGGGATGGCCATGGCATCAGCCTGCCGGGCCGCGCCGCTCCGCGAACAGGGAACAAGGACTCACGTCGAGAGCGTCGCGCCGGCGACACCTACGCTGGCCGGTATGGACGACGTGGTGCGCGTGCCGACGGCGAAGGTGTCGCTGTCGACCGCCTCCGCGTACCCGGAGTCGTGCGCCACGTCGTTCGAGATCGCCAGCAGGCTCGGCTACGACGGCGTCGAGATCATGGTGTGGACCGACCCGGTGAGCCAGGATCCGGCTGCGCTGCAACGGCTCTCCGACCACTACAGCCTGCCGATCGTCGCGATCCACGCCCCCACGCTGCTCATCACCCAGCGGGTCTGGGGCAGCGACCCCTGGCCCAAGCTCGACCGCGCCTGCGAGGTGGCCACGCAGGTCGGCGCCGGCACCGTCGTCGTGCACCCGCCGTTCCGCTGGCAGCGCGACTACGCGCGAGGGTTCGAGGCCGGCATCCGCGACCTCGAGGAGCGCACGGGCCGCCGGCTCGCGGTGGAGAACATGTTCCCGTGGCGCGCCCGCACCCGGGAGATCCAGGCGTACCTGCCGGGCTGGGACCCGCTCGGGTTCGACTACGACCACGTCACCCTCGACCTGTCGCACACCGCGACGTCCGGGTCGGACGCACTCGCGATGGCCGAGGCCCTGGGTGACCGGCTCGTCCACGTGCACCTCGCGGACGGCCTCGGATCGGCCAAGGACGAGCACCTGGTGCCGGGACGCGGTGCCCAGCCGTGCGGCGAGCTGCTCGAGCGCCTGGCGGCCCGCGACTGGACGGGCAACGTCGTCGTCGAGGTGTCGACCCGACGGCTGCGCACCCGCGACGAGCGCGAGGCCGACCTCGCCGAGGCGCTGGCGTTCGCCCGCCTCAACCTCGCCGCCACCGGGGCGCACGGGTGAGCCGCAGCCCCGAGCCGCGACGGCGGGGGCGCCGTCCGGCGGGGTCGGACGCACGAGCCGACATCCTGGCCGCGGCGCGGACCGAGTTCGCGGCCCAGGGGTACGACGCCACCAGCCTGCGCGGTGTGGCGCGGCGTGCGGGCGTCGACCCGGCGCTCGTGCACCACTACTTCGACGACAAGTCCGCGCTCTTCGCCGCGGCGCAGGACCTGCCGATCAGTCCGGCGTCCGCCGCCGAGGTGCTCCTGGCCGGGCCGGCGCCGGAGCTCGGTGAGCGCATCGTGCGGTTCTTCCTCGCCACGTGGGACGCGCCGGAGGGCCGCGAGCGGATCGTCGCCCTGCTCCGCTCGGCCAGCACGCACGAGGACGCCGCCCGCACCCTGCGCGAGTTCCTGGCGCGCGAGGTCTTCGGCCGTGTCGTGACTGCTTTGGGCGCCGACCAGCCCGACGTCCGGGGGGCGCTCGTGGCGTCCCAGCTGCTGGGCCTGGCCATGGCGCGGTACGTGCTGCGCATGCCGGCGGTGGCCGATGCCCCGGCCGAGGACCTGGTGGTCTGGCTGGCGCCGTCCGTGCAGCGCTACCTCACCGCCTGAGCGGCCCCCGCGCACGGGCCGGGGCGGGTGGGGCGCCGAGCCGGCCGGATGGCGGAAAGGGGTGGTGCTGCGACGGTCATCGGGCGTAAATGCATCACATGATGAAAGACGCCGCGATCGAGATCAGCGGGTTGCGGGTGACGCGCGGGCACCGCCGCGTCATCGACGGGCTCGACCTCACGGTTCCCACGGGGCAGGTCGTGGGTCTGCTCGGCCCGAGCGGGTCGGGCAAGACCACGCTCATGCGCTCGATCGTCGGAGTGCAGCAGGTCGACGCCGGCTCGGTGTCCGTGCTCGGGCTGCCTGCAGGCCACCGCGACCTGCGCCACCAGGTCGGCTACGTCACCCAGGCGCCCAGCGTCTACGAGGACCTCACCATCACCGAGAACCTCGAGTACTTCCGCCGCGTGCTGGGCGCTCCGGCGTCCGACGTCGGCCGGGTGATCGACGAGGCCGGCCTGAACTCCCACCACGACGTGTTGGTCTCGCGGCTGTCGGGCGGTCAGCACTCGCGTGTCTCGCTGGCCGCCGCGCTGCTCGGCAGCCCCCGGCTGCTGGTGCTCGACGAGCCGACGGTCGGCCTCGACCCGGTGCTGCGGCGCGACCTGTGGGACCTGTTCGCCCGCATCGCCGCTCGCGGCGCGACGCTGCTCGTGTCGAGCCACGTCATGGACGAGGCCACCCGCTGCGACCGCCTGGTGCTCATGCGGGACGGCGCGGTGCTGGCCGACGACACCCACGAGGCCCTCCTGCGCCGCACCGGCACCCCGGACGTCGAAGCCGCGTTCCTGTCGCTCGTGGAAGGGGTGCGGGCATGAGCGCGCGACTCACCGCAGCCACCGCGGCCCGGGTGCTGCGTCAGCTGCGGCACGACCACCGCACCCTCGCGATGCTCGTGGTGGTGCCCTGCGTCCTCATCGGCCTGCTCGCCTGGGTGTTCGACGGCACGCCGGTGTTCGACCGCCTCGGCGCGCCGCTGCTCGGCGTGTTCCCGTTCGTCGTGATGTTCCTCGTCACGAGCGTGACCACGCTGCGCGAGAGGCGATCCGGCACGCTGGAGCGGTTGCTGGCCATGCCACTGGGCAAGCTCGACCTCGTGGGCGGGTACGCCGTCGCGTTCGGGGCGCTCGCGGTGGTGCAGGCGGCGGTGGCCACCGCGTTCGCGATCTGGGTGTGCGGGCTCGACGTCACCGGCCCGGTGTGGATGCTGCTGGTCGTGGCGGTGGCCGACGCCGTCCTCGGCTGCACGACGGGTCTGCTGCTCAGCGCCTTCGCGACCACCGAGTTCCAAGCCGTGCAGTTCATGCCGGCCGTCGTGCTCCCGCAGTTCCTGCTGTGCGGGTTGCTCGTGCCCCGCACGCAGCTGAACTCGTTGCTGCACAGCGTGTCCGACGTCCTGCCGCTGTCGTACGCGGTCGACGCCATGAGCAAGGTGACGGCCCAGCCCGACGTGACGTCGGGTCTGCTGGGTGACCTGCTCGTCGTCGTCGTGTTCGCAGCGGCCACCGTGACGCTCGGCGCTGCCACGCTACGACGGCGTACCGCGTGACATCGCAGTGCCGCCCTGCCGTAGCCTGACGCCATGCTTCGGGATGCCCTGCTCCAGATGTCGAGAAGCTCGCGGGTCCGTGACGTGGTCGAACGGGCACCGGTGACGCGCAGCGTCGTGCACCGCTTCGTGCCGGGCGCCGACGTCGGCGACGCGGTGCGCGCGGCAGCCGAGCTGACGTCGTCGCACCGGCTCGTCACCGTCGACCACCTGGGCGAGGACACGTTCGACCTCGAGCAGGCGCGCGCCACCCGCGACGCCTACCTGACGCTGCTCACGCAGATGTCGGAGGCCGGCCTCACCGACGGCGGACGGGTCGAGGTGTCGGTGAAGCTCTCCGCCGTCGGGCAGGCCCTCGAGGGCGACGGCGAGAAGATCGCGCTCGAGCACGCCTGGGACATCTGCTCGGCCGCCCAGCAGGCCGGCACCACCGTGACCCTCGACATGGAGGACCACACCACCACCGACTCCACGCTCTCGGTGCTGCGCGAGCTGCGCCGCGACTACCCGTGGGTCGGCGCCGTGCTGCAGGCCTACCTGCATCGCACCGAGGCCGACTGCCGCGACCTCGCGGCCTCCGGCTCCCGGGTGCGGCTGTGCAAGGGCGCCTACAACGAGCCCGCGTCGGTGGCGTTCACCGACAAGGGCGAGGTCGACCGGTCGTACGTGCGGTGCATGAAGGTGCTCATGGAGGGCGACGGCTACCCCATGCTCGCCACGCACGACCCGCGCCTCATCGACATCGCCGGGGCGCTCGCCGCCCGCGCGGGGCGCGCCGAGACGACGTACGAGTACCAGATGCTCTACGGCATCCGGCCCGAGGAGCAGCAGCGCCTCGCCGACCAGGGCCACCTCATGCGCGTGTACCTGCCCTACGGCGCCGACTGGTACGGCTACTTCATGCGCCGCCTCGCCGAGCGCCCGGCCAACGTGGCGTTCTTCCTGCGCTCCCTCGCCACCAGGAGCTGACCATGACCGACGCGCCGGAGCCGACGACGTCCCCTCGCGCCGAGGGGCCGGTGGCCATCCTCGGGGCCGGGGTGATGGGCGAGACCCTGCTGTCGGGGCTGCTGCGGGCCGGTCGGGCGGTCGGCTCGCTGGTCGTGAGCGAGCGCCGTCCCGAGCGCGTGGCCGAGCTCACCGAGCGCTACGGCGTCCGGGTGGTCGACAACGCCGCGGCGGCGGGCGAGGCGAGCACCGTCGTCCTCGTGGTGAAGCCGCAGGACATGGCGAGCGCGCTGGCCGACGTCCGCGAGACGCTGCGTCCCGGCACGCTCGTGGTCTCGCTCGCGGCGGGTATCACCACCGCGACCCTCGAGGCGGGGCTTCCCGCGGGCACGCCGGTCGTGCGGGTCATGCCCAACACCCCCGCGCTGGTCGACGAGGGCATGGCCGCGATCAGCCCGGGCGAGCACTGCGACGATGCGCACCTCGCCGAGGCCGAGGAGCTCATGCGCTCGTGCGGTCGGGTGATCCGGGTGCCCGAGCAGTACCAGGACGCCGTCACGGCGATCAGCGGGTCGGGGCCGGCGTACATCTTCTACGTGGTCGAGGCGATGATCGAGGCCGGTGTGCTCCTGGGGCTGCCGCGGGCGACGTCCACCGAGCTCGTGGTGCAGACGCTGTTCGGCGCCGCCACGATGCTGCGCGAGACCGGCGAGCACCCCACGGTGTTGCGCGAGCAGGTGTCGAGCCCGGCCGGGACGACGATGGCGGCGTTGCGCCAGCTCGACGACCACAAGGTGCGGGCGGCGTTCCTGACCGCGATGGAGGCGGCACGCGACCGCAGCCGGGAGCTGGCGTCCGGGCAGGGGTGAGCGGTGACGCCTGTCGTTGTCGCGATCGTCACGTGTCCGCAATGTCCAGTCAGGCCTCGCGTCTGGGAGGCTGTGCGCCATGAGTGATCTCATCGTGCGCGTGCTCGGCGGCGACGACTGGCAGACCTACCAGCAGGTGCGCCTCGCCGCGCTGCGGGACGTCCCGGAGGCGTTCGCGTCCTCATACGCCGAGGAGAAGGACTACGACGAGGCGTTCTGGCGGCTGCGGATCGAGCGATCGGCGCGCCTGGTGGCCTGCGCGGACGACGAACCCGTGGGCATCGTGTCGGTGGGCCAGGCGAGCGAGGCGGACGTCGCCGAGCTGTTCGGGCTGTGGGTGCGCGCCGACTACCGCGGGCGCGGCGTGGCCTGGGAGCTGACGCAGGCGGCGGCGCAACACGCGCGGGACGCCGGGCAGCGCGCGCTCAAGCTGTGGGTGTCGACCGACAACGGGCGGGCCGTGGCGTTCTTCAGCAGCGCGGGTTTCCGCCCGGCCGACGAGCGGCGTCCGATGACCAACGACGCGCGCGTCGAGGAGCTGGCGATGCTGCTGCCCGTCGGGGACGACCCCGGCTGGGTGCCCACCACCCAGCTCTGAGCCGCGGCCCCGCCGTCCCCCCTTCGCCGTTCCCCCCATCGCCGTCCCCCTCCGCCCGCCGCGCGGATTGGCGCGGGGGCACCCCGCTCCAACACCCCATTGGGGCTGGGGCACCCAGCTCCAATAGGTTCGGTGCAGGGTGCCACCGCACCAAACGCACGGGAGAGCTCAGGGGCGGGCGGCGAAGCGCTCGATGAGCTCGGTCTGGCCGCTCACGATGAGCAGGTCGTGCGGGCTGATCTTGGTGCTCGGCACGGCGTAGGTGAAGTCACGTCCCGGTGACTTCACGCCCACGACGGTCACGCCGTACTTGGCGCGGATCTGCGACTCGGCGAGGGTGAAGCCGCGCGTCTCGCGCGGAGGCGCCATCTTGACGATCGCGAAGCCGTCGTCGAACTCGATGAAGTCCATCAGCTTGCCCGCCACCAGGTGCGCCACACGCGCCCCGGCGTCGCGCTCGGGGTAGACCACCTTGCTCGCGCCGATGCGCTCGAGGATCTTGCCGTGCGCCGCGGTGATGGCCTTGGTCCAGATCTGCTTGATGCCGAGGTCGACGAGCGTCGCCGTGGTGAGCACGCTCGCCTCGATCGACGTGCCGATGCCGACGACGGCGATCGGGAACTCGGGTGCGCCGATCTGCCGCAGCGCCTCCTCCGACGTCGAGTCGGCCTCGACCACGTGCGTCAGCCGCCCCGACCACTCCTGCACCAGGGCGGGATCGTGGTCGACCGCGAGCACCTCGTGCCCCAGGCGGTCGAGCGCCTGGGCGATCGAGCTGCCGAAGCGGCCCAGGCCGATGACGAGGACGGCGTGTCCGGACGGCGGGGTGCTAGCCAACGACGGGCCTTTCTTCGGGGAGGCGGACGACGCGGCGCCGGTCGCGCAGGGCGAGCGCGGCGGCCAGGGTCATGGTGCCGGTGCGACCGGCGAACATCAGGGCCGTGAGCACGTACTTGCCGGCGTCCGGCAGGTGCTGGGTGTAGCCGGTCGACAACCCGCACGTCGCGAACGCCGACACGGCCTCGTACAGCACGATGTCGAGGGTCTCACCGGTGATCGCGAGCAGCGCCATGGTGGCGACGACCACCAACGTGGCGCCAGCCAGCAGCACGGTGACGGCGAGTCGCAGCGTCGCGGGCGGGATCCGGCGTCCGAAGGCCTCGACGTCGCGGTCACCGCGGGCCTCGGCGAGCGTCGCGAGCACCAGCACCGCCAGCGTGGTCACCTTGATGCCGCCGGCCGTCGAGGCGCTGCCGCCGCCGATGAACATCAGCAGGTCCTGCAGCGCCCAGGTCGACTGGTGCATCGAGCCGACGTCGAGGGTCGAGAAGCCACCCGAGCGCGGCATGACGCCGGCGAACACGGCGTTGACGATGCGGTCGCCCAGGCCGAGGCCGCCGAGCGTGCGCGGGTTGGTCCACTCGAAGGCCGCGAAGACGACGATCGAGAAGGTCAGCACGATGAGCGTCGTCGCGAGGGTGAGCCTGGTGTGCAGGTTCCACCGCCGGCGACCGTGGCGGACGCCGTCGACTCGGCGCAGACCGGTCGCGATGCTGAGCAGCACCGGGAAGCCCAGGCTGCCGACGAAGACGCCGATCGCCAGAGGCGCCAGCACGAAGGGGTCGCCGACCCACCGCGAGACGCCGCCGTCGTGCACCGCGAAGCCGGCGTTGTTGAAGGCGCTGATGCCGTAGAAGAGCGAGTGGTAGCTCGCGCTGCCGACGCTCTCGCCCGAGGCCAGGAAGCTCGGGAGCAGCACCACCGCGATGGTCACCTCGAGGGCCGTCGAGCTGATCACGATGGCGCGCAGCAGGCTGCCGACCTCACCGAGCCGCAGCGCCTTGGTCTCGCTGGCGGCGATGATCCGCTGGCGCAGCCCGAGCCGGCGCGACACGGCCAGCCCGAGCAGCGAGGCCAACGTGATGATGCCGAGGCCGCCGATCTTGATCGCCACCATGATGATGACCTGGCCCGTGCCCGACCAGTACGTGGCGGTGTCGACGGTGGTGAGACCCGTGACGCACACGGCCGAGGCGGCGGTGAACAGGGCGTCGGCGAACGGCGCGCGGTGCCCGCTGGCCGTCGCCACGGGCAGCGACAGCAGTCCGGTGACGGTGGCGATGACCAGCGCGAACACCGACAGCGCCAGGCGGGCCGGCGAACGGCGGGCCGCGCCGTCGAGCCGCTCGCGCACCCACCCGACGACACCGGCGCGCGGCTCAGCCGGCGGAGCGGGCAGCGCGGACGACGCGGCGACCGGGTCGCTGGTCGTCATGGCGGCGTCCTCTCGGTGGGGCTCGGGCGATCGGACCCATGGTGCCCGCTGAGGCGGCGATGAGCACCGTCGGGCGCGCCGCGGCTCGGGGCCGGGGTAGCGTCAGGCCATGGCGACGCAGGCCCGCGTGATCTGGGACGAGAGCTTCACGCGGTACGACTTCGGTCCGTCGCACCCCATGGCGCCGCTGCGCCTCGACCTCACGGCCCGGCTGGCCCGAGCGCTCGGGCTGTTCGACGACCCCCGCCGCGTCGAGGTGGTCGGCGCCGAACCCGCGGACGACGCGCTGCTCGAGACCGTGCACGACCCGGCCTACGTGGCGGCCGTGAAGGCGGCGTCGCTCGACCCGTCGTCCGCCGACCTCGCGCGGGGCCTCGGCACCGAGGACGACCCGGCGTTCGTCGGGATGCACGAGGCGAGCGCGCGCATCGTGCAGGGCAGTGCCGACCTCGCCTCGGCGATCTGGCGCGGCGAGATCGAGCACGGCGTGAACTTCTGCGGCGGCCTGCACCACGCGATGCCCGACCGGGCCAGCGGGTTCTGCGTCTACAACGACGCCGCCGTGGCGATCCGCCGGCTGCTCGACGAGGGGGCCGAGCGCGTCGCGTACGTCGACGTCGACGTGCACCACGGCGACGGCGTCGAGCGGGTCTTCTGGGACGACCCCCGCGTGCTCACCATCTCGGTGCACGAGAGCGGGCGCGTGCTGTTCCCCGGCACCGGCTTCCCCGAGGACATGGGCGGCCCGCACGCCGAGGGCGACGCCGTGAACGTCTCACTCCCGCCCGGGACGTCGGACGCCGGGTGGCTGCGCGCCGTGCACGCCGTAGTCCCGCAGCTGCTGCGCCACGTGAGCCCCGACGTGCTCGTGACCCAGCACGGCTGCGACAGCCACTTCCTCGACCCGCTCGCCCACCTGGCGGTGTCGGTGGACGCCCACCGGGCGGTGCAGCGCTCACTGCACGACCTCGCGCACGAGGTCTGCGACGGGCGCTGGCTGGCCCTGGGTGGCGGCGGCTACGAGATCGTCGACGTCGTGCCGCGCTCGTGGAGCCACCTGGTGGCGATCGCGGCCCACACGCCGGTGCCGACCTCGACGCCCGTGCCGCAGGACTGGCTCGAGCACGTCCTCACGCTGCTGGGCCGCCCGGGCCCGGCCCACATGGGCGACGGCCGCGACCCGTGGTGGCGGTCGTGGGAGGTCGGCTACGACCCCGAGGACGCCGTCGACCGCGCGATCATGGCGACCCGCTCCAAGGTCTTCCCGGTGCACGGGCTCGACCCCTGGTTCGACTGACGCTCCCGTCCCGGACCGCGACACGCCGGGGCCGAGGTACTTGACCACCCGGGTGAATCCTGATCTCAGGACTTCCCCAGGAGTCACACCAGCCCCTATGGTGGTCCCGCGCGGTCGATCGCCGGTGGGGAAGCCGGCGACGCCGCGCCCTGTCATAGGACCGGTGGACACATGCCGAAGGACAACAAGCTCGCTGAGGTGCGGTTCCTGACCGTCGCCGAGGTCGCGTCGATCATGCGGGTGTCGAAGATGACCGTGTACCGGCTCGTGCACGCGGGCGAGCTGCCGGCCGTGCGCGTCGGCCGCTCCTTCCGCGTGCCGGAGCAGGCGGTCGACGACTACCTGCGCGGCTCGTACATCGAGACGGCCTGACGCACCGCAGCGGCGGCCGGTCCCTGGGGGACCGACCGCCGCTGCGTGCGTCCGCGCTCAGCCCGCGTCGCGCGCGGTGAGCGTGATGGGCACGTTGGCGCCGGTGTAGAGCTGGGTGAGCACGTAGGCCGTGCCACCCGGCACCACGGTCGACTCGTCGGCCGCGGCCGTAGCGGCGCTGCCCTTGAGCGAGCAGTCCGACCCCAGGAAGTACAGGTCGAGGTCGTGGCCCGCCGGCGTCGACTCGCCGCCCGTGACGCTCACGGTGTGCTGGCCGTCGCCGAAGCCCGCGGGCAGCTTGCTCACCCACCCGTCGACGCCCTGGCTGCTCACCGGCAGCGCGCACGTGGTGGTGAACTCGGTGCCCGTCACGCCGTAGACGTTCTGCAGGCCGGTCGGGTCACCTGCGGCGGGGTTGCCCGTGACGATCGTGCCGCTGTCGGTGAACGGCGCGTCCGGGGCAGGCGCGGTGGGCGTGAGGGCACCGGACGACCCGAAGGCCTGGATCTCGGCCACCTGCGCGGCCGTCGCGGTGCCGCCCTGGACGCTGTCGGCGAAGAACCGCACGTAGCCCGCCTTCACCGGGCTCGACAGCGTGAAGGTGCGGTAGTTGAGGTCGGGCGCCGTCGGCCGAGGAGCCTGGTAGCCGAAGGCCCCGGTGCGCACCGTGCGCCACAGCACGCCGTCGTCCGACACCTGCACGGTGAAGTCCTTCAGCGTCGCGAACCGGCCGCCGCCGACGTTCGGGAAGGCACTCACCTGGATCCGGTCGATCGTGGCCGGCTTCGCCAGCTTCACGGTGACCCGCTGGTCGGGGCCGTCGTTGTACGGCGTGCTCGACGTCGCGGTGCGCCACACGCTCGCCGCGGTGTCGTCGAACGCGAACGTGCCGGGTAGGCCGTCGTCCTGGCTGGACGTCGAGACGACCTTGGCGCCGGACGCCGTCGACAGCAGGTTGGGTGCCAGCCGCAGCGTCTGGGCCGTGGTCTTGCCGGCGCTCACCGCGAGGGTGAACGACTGGACGCCGAAGCCGGGCGCCTGCACGAGCACGGGGTAGCTGCCGGCCACCATGCGCAGCGCGGCGCCGCCGGTGCTGCTGGTGCGTGCGGCCGGCGTCACGCGGGCCTCGTACCGGCCGATGATGACCTTGGCACCGGTCACGGCCGCGCCGGTGGTGGCGTTCACGACCTTCAGCGACAGCGTGCCGTTGCGCGAGGCCGCCGGGTGGTCGAACGCCGGCACCGGGTCGGTGTCGTCACCCGTCTGCGAGACGGCGGACGCGCCTGCACCGCGTGAGGCGAAGACGCTCCAGATGAGGTCGGTGTCGTCGCCGTGGTACCGGTCGACGTCGGCGGCCAGGATGCCGTCGCGCGCGTCGAGGAACGACGGGTCGGGCGCCGTGAGCGGCATGGCGTCGGTGACCAGCCGAGCGGCGACCTCGGCGCCCTTCGCGGCGCCGTACTTCGCGACCAGGCGCTTGCGCAGGTTCCACAGCATGGTCGTCCAGATCTCGCCGTCGGCGTGCACCTCCGGCCCGGTGACGTCGTAGCCGATGTCACCGAAGCCCGTGGGGTTCTGGTCGTAGTCGTAGTTGCGGATGCCGCGGCTCGCGTTGCCGGTGACGTACTGGCCCACGACCGCCTTGGTGGTCAGGCCAGCGGTGAAGAGGTGGTTGAGGCCGTACCAGTCGCCCCAGCCCTCACCCATCGAGCCGGCCTGCTGCGAGCCCAGCGCGCTGCCGCCGGCGACGTACCGGTTCGACAGCCCGTGCACGTACTCGTGCTCCACCACGCTGGCGTCGAAGTTGCCGTCGCTGTACGGCCCCTCGAAGGCGTCGTCGATCGGCTCCCACAGGAACATGCCGCTCCACGGCGGGATGCCGTCGTCGAGGGTGAGCATGTAGGCGTTGTCGCGGCCGGTGTAGGTGGGCGCGCCACCGCTGGCCGCCCCGGCGTGCACCAGCCCGAGGATCGGGTCGCCGCCCTGGCCGCCCGAGCCCGCGCCGTCGGTGGCCTGGAAGTTGCCGGCGCTCTCGGTGAAGCCGAACCCGTACAGCTCGTCGTGGATCCGGTTGTGCTGGTAGAAGAGGTTGGTCGCCGCGGAGTTGAGGTCGTCGACGTACGACGGCGGCAGCGTCCCTCCCTTCGTTGCGGCCCAACGGTTCTTGTACACGTAGTCGAACTGCCCGGTGGGTGCGACGGGCCGCGGCGCCTGGTCGGCGGGCACCAGGAAGTTCGAGTAGTTGGCGTACGTGCTCGCGTTGTTGCCGAGCGTGGTCACGCCAGTGCCGACGACGCCGGTGGGGTCGACCCAGCCCTTGGGCGACTGCGCTGTGGGGCCGAACGACCGGCTCACCGGCTGGCCGCCGCTGGGTGCGCCCGGGAAGTTCTCGTAGACGGTGCCCGAGGCGTCGTGCGCGGCCAGGGACGCGCGGTACAGGACGTCGCCGCTGGAGGCGTCGACCACGACGTCCCACGCCTCGTCGAGC
>JBQCES010000166.1:0-9896 GCA_051960055.1 Angustibacter sp.
CAGGTGGGTGAGCAGCAGCCGCCCGCGGCCCAACGGGGTCGTGCCGAGCAGGCGCAGCAGCCCGCGCTCGCGCATCGCCGCGAGCGGGCCGCTGGTGACGGTGAGCGCGGACCCGGTGATCGCCAGGAACAGCGCCATCGGCACCACCGTGCGCGTGAAGTCGGGCGTGCCCGGCCCGCTCGGCACGAGCGCGCCGATGGTGAGGAAGATGCCGAGCATCCCGAAGGGGAAGAGCAGCGCGAACCAGAAGTACCGCTTGTCGCGCACCAGCTCGCGGGCGTGCAGCCGCACCAGCTCGGTCATGACACCTCCCCTGCCACGCCGGCCAGGGTCTCGGCGGTGACGCTGCGGAACACCCCGTCGAGCCCGGCGTCCGTGACCCGCACGTCGTGAGCCCGGCAGAGCTCGGGCAGGCGGGCCAGCACGGCGTCGGAGTCGGTGGTGCGCACGCGCACGCGCAGCCGGTCGGCGTCCGGGGAGACCTCCACAGAACCCAGCTGCCGCAACGGGTGCAGCGCATTGGCCGCACTCACGTCGGTCACGAACTCGACCTCCCGCTCGGGCGCGAACCGCGCCACGAGGTCGCCGGGCCGGTCGCACGCGGCGAGCCGGCCGTGGTGGAGGATCGCCACGCGGTCGGACAGCGCCTGCGCCTCCTCCATGGAGTGGGTCGACAGCACGACCGTGCGCCCCTCGGCGCGCACGTCGCGGATCACCTGCCACAGCTGGGTCCGCGCCACCGGGTCGAGCCCGGTCGACGGCTCGTCGAGCACGAGCAGGCGCGGGCGGGAGACCAGGGCCAGGGCGACGAGCAGCCGCTGGCGCTGACCGCCCGACAGCTTGCGCACGCGGACGCCGCGGCACTCGTCCAGGGCGAGCTGCTCGACGACGTGGTCGACGTCGTCCGGCTCGGGGTAGAGCGACGCCCAGGCCCGCAGCATCTCCTCGACGCTCTGGTGGTCGAAGAGCGCGGCGTGCTGCGGCTGGATCGCGACCTGGCGACGCACCGTGTCGCGGTCGGTCGCCGGGTCGACGCCCAGCACCGAGATCCGCCCGGACGTCGGTCGCCGCAGCCCCACCAGCATCTCGAGGGTGGTGGTCTTGCCCGCGCCGTTGGGGCCGAGCAGGCCGAGCACCTCCCCCGGCGCGATGCCCAGCGTCAGGCCGTCGACGGCCGTGGTGCCGCCTGCGGGGCCCGGATAGTGCTTGCTGACCTCGTCGAAGCGGACGACGTCGTGGCCTGCCATCAGTGGTCCTTCCTGAACGACGCGATGACGCCGAGCACGAGCTCCTCGGCCGGATGCAGCCCCCAGCGGTTGAGGTCCATGTGGAGCAGGTGGCGCAGCAAGGTGATCCGGTCGACGCTCGCGCCGACGGCCTGCGCCTCGTCGAGCGCCGCCACCACGCGCCGACCGTGCGCGGCGAGCGCCTCGAGCACGGACGACGGCGGTGACGGCGCCGCCGCCACACCCGCTGCCACGGCCCGGATGCGGTCGACCACCGCCGCCTGGTCTCGCAGCACCATACGTGCGTGCCATCCCCACTGCTGCTGATGCGAGACCCAGAACCGTTGCTGGTCAACGGGTTCGAGCGCCTGGCCGACGACGTCGCCGAGATGGCGAACCGCCAGCGCGGCGCGTTCGTGCACCACCGGCAGCTCACCCAGCCGCTGCTCGGCGAACAGGTCGCTGGAGCTCGTGAACACCGCCTGCGCCACCTCGAGACCGCGCGGGCCGCCGTACTTGGCGATCTCCGGGGCGTAGAGGTCGTGACGCACCTTCACCGCCCCGCGCAGGCTCGCGAAGGCCGGGCCGCCGACGAGGTCGGGCCGTGGGGTCGGTGCGGCGAGACCCTGCAGCAGCGCGAGCAGCTCGGTGCTGTCGCGGTGCAGGACGTCGGCGTCGTCGGGCGTGCAGCGCACGCGCAGCCGCAGGTGCTGGCCGGTCATGTCGAGGTAGCGCACGAAGTGCCAGGTGTCGCAGCCGAGCCGGTGGACGCGCTCACGCACCCACGGCACCACCGCGGCCGCGGCCGCGTCCATCGCGTCACCGCTCCCGGGATAGGCGCGGGCGTACCACCAGTCCGTGGGGGTCGCGTCGCCCAGCACGTCTCCCTGCACGTCGCCCACGACGGTGTCCACCACGGTGTCCACCACGGTGTTCACCACGGCGCTCACCACGCCGCCTGCGGACGGTCCCAGCGCATGAAGGCGGCGTGCTCGGTGACGCGCGGCCGGCCGTCGCGGTCGACCTGCAGGTGCTGGCGCCGGCTCGGCAGCGCCTCGACCACGCGCACGTGCGTCGTGCCCGGCCGCAGCCACTGCCAGAACGACTCCAGTGACACGGTGGACGCGAACGACAGCCAGGTCGGCTTGTGCGCGTCACCCAGCATGGCGTCGGGTCCGCCGCCGAGCTGGTGCACGAACACCTCGTCGGGCATGCCGTGCGCGGTACGCAGGCTGTGCAGCCGCCGCAGCAGCGCGACGTCGCAGCGTCGCGACTCCCCCACCAGCAGGCTCACCGGCACGACCCAGGACTCGCGGCGGGTGACCAGCCGCCCGGCCACGCGGCGGGGCAGGTGCACCACCTCGTCGCCGCAGGCGCCGACCAGGTCGTGGGCCATCGTGGCGGTGTAGTCCGAGGCCTGTGCGCCGTTGACCCACGGGTTGGCGATGGTGGCGAGCAGCCGCAGGTACCCCTGCAGCAGGTGCTGCGGGGTGAGCCCGAGGTAGGTCAGACCGAACGGCCGGCCCGCGGCGTCGACGAGGAACACGGTGTCGTCGCCCGGGTCATGCACGAGGCGGGTGTCGTTGAGCCGCAAGGCGTTCGGGTGCGCCGGGTCGTCCGGCTCGCCGGGCACGAGCAGCGGTGGCAGCAGACCGGAGCACTGCGCCTGGGCGTTGTTGCAGTCGGTCCAGACGAGCAGCTCGCGGCACGGCACGTCACCCCACCCGTCACCCACGAAGGTGCGCAGCTGCGTCGTGAACGCCTCGGGCAGCAGCGAGGTGAAGCGCGCCGACAGCGCGCCCGAGCCGGCCGCGAAGTGGTTCACGACCACCCACGCGGGCTCGTCCGCGGGCCCCTGCTCGTCAGCGGCGAGCTGCACGAGCACCCCCGCGGTGGGCGGTGCGGACGTCGGCCCCACCGGCAGGAACGCGCGTTCACATGCAGCGCCGCGCTCACGCAGGTCGGCGGTCTGCGCCTGCTGCAGCGGCAGATCGACGTCGCGCTCGAGACTCAGCCGCATGAGGAAGCCGAGCGGGTCGTCGCAGACACCGCCGCGGCCGTGCTCCGCCACGAGCGAGCGCACGATGTGGTCGTACACGTGCGACCGGAACACGTACGGGCGCACCGCGTGCGCGAGATCGTCGAGAGTCGAGCGCACGACCGGCGAGGTGAGCGGGTCGGGCACGACGAGGTCGCTCGCGCAGTCCTCGTACACCGCGCCGCTGGAGGTCTGGACCCCGAGGTCGGCCCGGTCGCCCCAGTCGCGCGTGAGCTCCTGGATCCGCAGCGCGTGGCTGACCCTCTCCTCCGGGTCGCTCTCGGCGACCGCGGTGGCCCGCGTGTGCACCTCGAGCAGGTCGCCGGCGCTGATCGGCGACGCGTCGTCGCCCACCAGGTCGGCGAGCGCCGGCAGCGCGGGCTCGCGACGGCGCCACGGTGGCACCGCGCGCACGACCCCGGTGTCGAGCAGGCGCAGGTAGCGCGTGAACGGGTCATGCCCGCCCACCCGTGCCACCAGGTCGTCGAAGCCGAAGGGCTCGTCGAGGTCGGCGAGCGCCTCGACCCAGGGCAGCGCCGCGTCGGCCGGGACGACGCGGTCGTGCCGCCACACGATGCCATCGGCCATGAGGTTCTCGGCGCGCAGCAGCACCCCGGACGGCGCGTCCTCGCCCCCGGGCCGTACGGGCGCGAGCCGGAACCGCAGTCGCGCCGCGGTGCGTGGATCACGCTCCAGGGCCGACAGCGCTCGGGCGGCGAGCACGAGCGACGGCTGCGTGCTGCACGTGGCCGGCCCACTCGATTCGCCTGACCCCGCGGCCGCCACGGTGGTGAGTCCCGAGAACGGGCTCGTCTTCAGGCTCGCCCGCACCGCGTACGAGTACACCGTCTTCAGCGCCGCCACCGTGGTCGGACGGCGATGTCGCGGCCGCGCGTGCGCCAGCCAGTCAGGTGCCGCCACCGCGAGCGACGCGAGGTAGCGCTCGTCGTCCAGCAGCGCGTAGAGGGTGTCGACCGCGCGGTCGCGGTCGGCCTCGACCTGGGCCTCGAGCTGTTGCGCCAGCTGGGCGCGTTCGGCGCACAGGACGCGGTAGCGGCCGAGGTCACGCGCGGCACCGTCAGGCAGCCGCTGTCCCACGGCGTCCCACGTCGCGTCGTCCCACGGCAGGTCGGCGGCGCGGTGCGCGAGCCGCTTGCCCGCGAGCACCCGCCGGCGCAGCGCGACGTCGTCGTCGAGCTGCGGCACCAGCCCGAAGAGCGCCTCGACGACGGCGGCCGCGGCCTGCTCCACGCCGGGCTCGACGTCATGCAGGGCCTGCAGCAGCTCGTTCGTACGCGGCTCGACGACGTCGACCGCGTCCACCGGCAGGCCACCCACTCGACTCAGCACGGGCCCCCACGTGGCGGTCGTCGACGCCAGCTCGGACGTCGGAGCTATGGCCGTCATCGCTGCCCCATGGCCGCCGCGACGGTGTGGAACGAGTGCACCATCCCGATCAGGAAGCTGGCGGCGGCCAGCACCACGTAGGCGCTCGCGAACGCGGCGTAGAGCACGTAGCCCGTGCGCGCAGCGCGTCCGAGCCGGGCGAGGTACGGCGGCAGCTCGCGTCGCCGCAGCAACGAGCCGACCAGGGCGAACGACCGGCCCCGCAGGTCGACGAGCCCGAGGGAGATCTCGAGCGCCACGTAGCCGTCGGTGGGGAGCAGCGGGTTGACGTTGAAGAGCAGGCCGAGCAGCTGGTAGGCCAACAGCACGAGGGCGACCTGCTGCACCGCGCCTGAGGCGTTGCTGGCCACCAAAGCCGTTGCGCCGCAGATGATCCCGTCGCTCACGATGCCCGCCAGGGCCAGCGCCAGGCGACCACCGCGGCTGCGCACCCGGTAGGCGTCGGTGCGGTCGACGTACGCGACCGGCATGAAGAAGAAGAGCATCGCGAAGCCCAGTGCGCGCACCGGCACCTTGAGCACCTGCGCGACGAGTGCGTGCGCGCACTCGTGCACCAGCACCGCGAGCAGCTGCACCACGAGCGCCGCCGCGAACACCGGCGCCGCACCCACCAGGCCGTCGCGCAGGGCGAAGGGAGACACGCTCGCGTCATGACCCACCAGGGTGGTCACGCCGGCGGCGAAGCCACCGACGGCCACCAGGGCGACGACGGCGGCGAGGGCCGCCTGGGGCAGGGCACGCACGACGCGCGCGACGGGCTCGAGCACCTGCGGCAGCGCCCGGGTGACGACGACCCGCGGCATCACGCGCGACATCTGCAGCCGCGAGCGCCGGCCGGCGTCGTCGGGAAGGGCCGACCCCACGAGCAGGCCGCTGCGGTCGAGCGTGTCGACGAACGCCGCGACCTGCAGGCGCACCTGCTCGGCGCGCCCGGTGTCGTCGTGCGCGAGCATCGACACGAGGTCGTCGGTGGAGCGGCTGCCGTCGAAGTACGACAGCAGCGCCTCGGCCGACCGGCTGATGCGGTGGTAGGTGCCCGTCACCGGGTCGTAGATCAGCGGGGTGTCGTCCATGCCGCGCAGGATCTCGATCCCCTGGCGCAGCTGCAGAGTCGTGGCGCTCATGGCGTGGTTTCCTTCGATGTCTTCGAGGGGCCTCGAGGGGCCTCGAGGGGCCAGGACCGGAGCGGGTTCCCCGAGCGAATCCGCTCCAGCCCCGGGTCCCGGCTGGTGCTCAGCCGGAGTAGGACGACGCCGTCGTGAACGACGACGCCGAGCTGGCCGGGCACGACGCCGTGGACGCCGACGTGGCCGAGGCGAAGCACCCGGACGCCGCCAGCGCGGCGCCGTCGGGCATGGCCTCGATGTCGAGTCCGAGGTCGACCGCGAACAGGTCCAGCTCGTGCGTGCTCACCACGGGGATCAGCCGCTGAAGGTGCTGGCCGAGCCGACGCACGCCGCGGAGGTGCCGGGGCAGGACGCCGTCGACGCCGACGACGCCGTGAACCAGCAGCCGGCCGCCGCCAGGGCGTCGCCCTGCGGAAGCTCCTCCAGGGTGAACCCGCCGTCGACGGCGTAGAGCTCGAGAACGCTGTCGTGCATGTGCCTTCCCTTTCTGTGGGGTCGCCACCCGCCGGTCGGCGGCTGGACGCGTGCTGGTCAGACCGCGGAGACCGCGCTGCTGGCCGTCATGACGCACGTGGCGCTGCTGATGGGGCAGCTCGCCGTGCTAGCGGTCGAGGTGGTGCCGAGGGTGCCTGCTGCGGCGAGCGCGTTCCCGGAGGTCAGCTGCTCGACGTCGAGGTCCTCCGGGGAGGGCAGGCCGACCAGGTCGAG
Organism: Angustibacter sp.; assembly: GCA_051960055.1. Taxonomy (GTDB): domain Bacteria; phylum Actinomycetota; class Actinomycetes; order Actinomycetales; family Angustibacteraceae; genus Angustibacter. The sequence goes on from JBQCES010000166.1 coordinate 6,507, forward strand.
GTCGTCGGACACGTGGTGCTCCTTTCGTGGCAGGTCGCGGCTGGCCGGGGTGGTCAGCCGGGGTGGTCAGCCGGGTGGTCAGCCGGAGTAGCTGGAGAAGCTCGTGAACGACGACGCGGACGTCGCCGGGCACGAGGCCGTGCTCACCGAGCCGGCGGTCGAGACGCTGCCGACCGCCGCGAGTGCGGCGGCGTCGCTCAGCTGCTCCACCTCGAGCGCGTCGACGGCGTCGATCGCGTAGAGCTCAAAGGTCGCTTCCATGGGGATCCCTCCTTCCTGGTGCTGGTGTCGGAACGGCGCTCTCGGCGGCCGGCAGGCTCACCGGGTGCCCGAGAGCGAGCGCGAAGAGCTGGTGCCGGTCGGTGCCGTCCGACGCCAGCGGGAGCCGCACCGAGGCCGGGATGAACCCGGCGAAGACCGTGCCGGCCCAGCCGAGGGCCACGGCGTCGAGCCACATGTCGTAGGCGGCCGCACCGGCCCGCGTCATCAGCTGGCGGTACCCGTGGGCACCGGACGCCGCGTCGGCGGCCGTGAGGTCGCCGGCCAGCGACACGATCGCCGCGGCATCGGCGAACTCCGCCTGGATCGTGAGGTCGGCCGTGGGGCAGCCGAGGTCGCCGAGCGGCCACAGCCGCCCGTCGTCGTCGAGCCGGTAGGCACCGGGAGCGAGGCCGTCGAGGCGCAGCGCCAGCACGAACACCTGCAGGGGGCACGCCGCGGCGGCCAGCGGCGCCTCGCGCTGGTCGGCGGCCAGGGCGTCGAGGGCGAGGTCGCGGACGGCGCTGGCGGGCAGCGGCTGCGGGCCGAAGAACCGCGTCGAGCGCCGCTCGTGCAGCACCGTCGCGAGATCGGCGCGCGCGGCGTCGAACGGCTGCAGCGCCACCGGGTCGGACGTCGCGACGGGCGCGGGGGCGGCCGGTGGGCGGGTACGCGGCCCGACGTCGTCGCGGAACGCGACCACCAGCTCTCGGGCCAGCTCGTGGGACGACGTCACGGCTCCTCCCCCAGGTCGATGACGGCGGTGACCGGCTCGACGTCGGCGGCGACACCGAGCGCGGCGGCGACGGCCTCGTCGTCCCAGCTCTCGCGCGTTCGTGCGCGCAGCCCGAGCCACCGGGCCACGCGGCGCACGGTGGCCTGCGCGCAGCCGCTGTCGAGCAGCACGATCCGCAACGCGAACGCGGCGTACTTCTTCGCGACCTTGCGGTAGTCGCCGGTGAGGACGACGGTGACCGGGCGGTCGGCGTCGAGGGCCGCTGGGCAGTCGCCGAGGCGGGCGAGCTGGTGGTCGGCGGCGACGTACGCGTACAGCCCCGGCGCGATCCCGGGGCAGTCGCGGACGGCGGCGTACGCGGTGACCGACCCGATGTTGCCGCCGGCAGCGGTCCAGCGGTCGACCTTCGCGCCCGCGGCACCCTTCAGCCCGGCGCCGGTCGCGAGCACGAGAGCCAGCGCCGCGGCGTCGAGGGTGCCCGACGTCGAGGCACCGACAGGCTGGCCGGACAGCCGCGCCAGATCCGGTGCCGGCAACGCCTGCCGAGCCGAGAGCGGCCACGAGCGGAACCCGCGCTGCAGCGCCAGGTTCGACGGCTTGTAGTGCGCCTGGTGCGCCTTCAGGTCGGCGAAGGCGCGCGGCGGGATCGCCACGCTCGCCTCGAACCGCGCCGCCAGCGAGGCGGCGGCGAGCGGTCGCTCGGGAGCGCCCGAGCAGGCCGGGCAGCCCGACCGCGTCGCGCCCGACATCTCGGTGGCGGCCAGCCGCTCGAGGTCGACGCGCCGCCAGCGCGTCGGCAACGTCACCGGCGTGCTGCGGCTCACCAGCGCGAAGACGTCGCGCGCGGCCAGGCCGGCGGCCAGCCCCCGCTCGACGACGTCGAGGGTCTCGGAGGCGTCCGGGGCGTCGTCCTGGGTCAGGCAGGTGAGGCAGGCGGTGGTGCCGCGATGCACGTACGGCCCGATCTCCACGGCGCCGCCGGCCAGGCGCAGGCGCAGCAGCGGGACACCCTGACGCCAGCAGCGGTCGGCGACGTCGAGCAACGGCCGCTGCGCCGGGTCGCCGAGCGACCCACCGTGCACGAGCAGCACGAGCGTGGCGCCCGCTGCTGGAGCCTGCGGCGCGGCCTGCACCGCCGCCTGCAGGGGTGCCTCCAGCTCCTCGACGACGGCCTGCGCGAGCACGGGTTCGCCCACGACCTCGACGGTCGCGCTCGCGAGCCGCGCCCCGGCGTGCTCCCACGCCAGGTTGGCCCCGGTGGAGTCCCCGAGCCGCGAGAGCAGGTCGGCGACCGCGTCCGGCACGTCAGGCAGCTCGACGTCGTCCGGCGCGGACTCCTCGACCACACCGCAGGCCCACAGCAGGCTCAGGGCCTTGAACACCGTGCCCTCGCTGACGCCGACCTCCTGGGCCAGCTCGAGGTGGCTGCGCCGGCCGTCCAGGGCAGCCAGCAACCCGGGGAGCAACGTCGTGGCCGAGGCCCCCCGGAACAGCTGGCGCGTCGGCGTCCCGGTCACGACCACCTGGTCGGCCGAGGTCTGGACGGCGAGCCCACGGCGCAGGCGCGGTCGCACGGGCACGCGCAGCTGCGGGTCGAAGGTGGCGGCCTGCGCGATGGTCTCGGCCGACAGGGCCTCGCCCGCCATCAGCCGGCCACCACGGGCAGCGCCGGTGCCGCCGGTGACGCGGCGGCACCGGGCGGTGTGGCGTCGAGCTCCTGCTCGAGCCGGCGCCACAGGGCGGCCCGCCGAGCGGCCGCCGGCTCGAACCGCGTGCCGCACCGCCGGCAGCCGTCGACCGCCACCACCGGCACCTTGGCCAGCGCGCCGGTGACCTGGTTGAAGACCCGCACGCTCGCCCCGAGGTCCGCCGTGGGGTCCGCAGCGGTGGCGGCCGACTCGGTCACCTCGGCCACGTCGGTCACGTCGGTCACCTCGGTCACGTCGGTCACCGGCGCCAACGCCTCGCGCATCGCCTGGGCGGCGAGGCTCGCCGCGATCGCCACGTGGTGCCGGGCGTGGCCGGTGGGGGCCGCGGCCGGCTGGTCACCCGCGGCCACGAGGGCGTCGGGGCGGGTGTGCTGGTCGCGCCGTCGGGTGAAGCACCGCAGGCACGCCGTACGCCCGGGCCGGACGACGGGCCCGACGTGGATCTCGTTGCCGTGCCAGGAGATCGGGAACCAGGGCCGCACCCGGATGAACGAGGCGGCGTCGATGGCCTCGGCGATGCGCGGCTGCTCGCGCGCACCGCTGAGGACGATCAGGTCGGCTGCCGGCCACAGGCTCTGGTGCGTGCCACGCGACACGTCGTGCACGGTCGTGCGGGTCGTGGCGGCCAACCGCGCTGCGACCTCCTCGCCGAACGCGTCCACGGTGAGCACGAGCACGTGCGGGCCG
>JBQCES010000167.1:0-3041 GCA_051960055.1 Angustibacter sp.
GCGCAGCCGGTCGGCGAGCAACAGCGCGCCGTGCAGGTCGCTCTCGCGCACGATGATCGCCAGCTCCTCGCCGCCGTAGCGGTACGCGGTGTCGGAGGCGCGCAGGGCCCGGCTGATGACGTCGGCCACGGTCTGGAGCACCTCGTCACCACGGGTGTGGCCGAGGGCGTCGTTGACCTGCTTGAAGTGGTCGAGGTCGAGCATGACGAACGCCAGCGGACGCGCGTACCGCGAGCTGCGCTCGCACTCCAGGGCCAGGTCGGCGTCCAGCCGCCGGCGGTTGGGCAGCTGGGTGAGGGCGTCGTGCTCGCTCGCGTGCGCCGCGTCCTCGTGCAGGCGCGCCGCCTCAACGGCGGTCGCCGAGTGCACGGCGAGCGTCTCGAGCACCTCCACCATGGCGTCGGTGAGCGGCTCCGCGGACTCCAGGTGCAGGTCGAGCACGCCGACGACGCGCGATCCGACGACGAGCGGCACGGCCAGCCGCTGGCCGCCCTCGAGGTCCTCGTGCACGACGCGGCTGTACTTGGCCGCGCGTCCCACCGGGCCGCTGCCGAGCTCGACCGGCGGCCGGCTCGTCGCGCACCCTTCGCGACCGCGCGATCCGCACGACTCGACGAGCTCGCCCCCCTCGGCGCTGGTGAGCCAGATCGCCACCTGGCCCGCTCCCACGATCCGTCCCACGCCCGCCGCGACGGCGTCGACGACGTAGTCGACGTTCAGGCTGCCGCCGATCTCGCGCACCATCGCGAGGATGCTGCGCAGCCGCTCGGCCTGCTCGACGATGTGCTGCTCGCGGGCCGCGGCGCGCTCGCGGGCGTCGGCGAGCCGGGCGGTCATCCGGTTGAGCCCGTCGACGACGTCGACGAGCTCGCGAGCACCGTCGGCCCGCACCTGCTGGTCGTAGCTGCCGTGCCCCACGGCCTCGAGCCCGTCCAGCACAGCGTTCACGGGCACCAGCACGTCACGGCGCAGACGACGACGGCGGCGGACGGCGGCACCGAAGATCGCGAGGGCCGTGAGCACCGCGGCGGCGGCGACGAGCATCAGGGCCCGGCTCTGGTCGTCGCGGCTGGAGGTCAGCCGGGCGGTGGTGACGTCGACGGCGGTGGCCCGCGCGTCGCCGTACTGGTCGAAGAGCACCTTGTCGCGCAGCAGGAACGACGTGCGCTCGTCGCTGCCGACGTTGCCGGGCGCGCGGCCCCCGGCCGCGACCTGGGCCCACTCGCTGACCCACCGCTGCTGGGCCAGGCGCAGCTCGACGATCGCCTGCGTCAGCTCGCCGTCGCCGCCGGTGGTCTGCAGCAGCTGGTCGGCGCGCTCCATGTCACCGCGAGCGCGGGCGTACGACAGCATGAACGACAGGTCGTCGGTGCTGACGAAGCCGCGCAGGCTCGTCTCCTGGTCGAGCATCGCGGTGTGCTCGGCCTGGATGGCCGACAGCGCGCGTTCGAGGTGGGCGACCTGTGGCTGCGACACCAGGCTCAGCCAGGCCAGCAGCGTGGCGACCACGAGCACGAGGGCCACCGACCCGACGATGACGACCCGGAAGCTGCGGTCGACGACGACGGCCAGGCTGGTCTCGCGCGCGCGGCGCGTGCCGGGCCGCAGCCGGCGCAGCACGACGAGCCCACGTCGCACGACGCGACGACCCGTCATGGCTCCTCCTCGAACGCCGACGCACCGCGATGGTGGCGTCAGTGTCGGCAGGAGGATGCCTGCTCTTGACCAGCCGTTTACCTCACCACGCGGACGACGCCGCCCTCGCCACCCGTGCGGGCTAACGTCAGGCGGACACGACCACCGGGATGATCATGGGCCGCCGGCGCAGCTTGCCGCCGACCCAGCGCCCGACGACGCGGCGCACGACCTGCTGGAGCTGGTAGGTGTCAGCCGGCCCCTGGTCAGCCGACTCCGCGAGGGCCGCCTCGATCTGCGGGAGGATGCCCTCGAAGACCTCGTCGCCCTCGGCGAAGCCCCGGGCGTGGATCTCCGGGCCCGCGACGACCTTGCCGGTCTCGGAGTCGACGACCACGATGATCGAGATGAAGCCCTCCTCGCCGAGGATGCGGCGGTCCTTCAGGTCGGCGTCGGTGATCTCTCCGACGCTCGAGCCGTCGACGTAGACGTACCCGCAGGGCACGGCGCCGACGACCTCGGCCAGGCCGTCCTTGAGGTCGACGACGACGCCGTCCTCGGCGTGCACCACCCGCTCGCGGGGGATGCCGGTGAGCATCGCGATGTCGCGGTTGGCCACCAGGTGCCGGGTCTCGCCGTGCACCGGCATGACGTTGCGCGGCCGGATCACGTTGTAGCAGTAGAGCAGCTCACCGGCGCTCGCGTGCCCGGAGACGTGCACGCGCACGTTGCCCTGGTGCACCACGTGGGCACCGAGGCGGGTCAGCCCGTTGATCACGCGGAACACGGCGTTCTCGTTGCCGGGGATCAGCGACGACGCCAGCACCACCGTGTCGCCCTCGCTGATGCGCACCTGGTGGTCGTTGTTGGCCATCCGCGACAGCGCCGCCATCGGCTCGCCCTGCGAGCCCGTGCACATGAGCACGACCTGGTCGTCCGGCAGGTCACCGACCGCCTTGAGGTCGACCAGCACGCCGTCGGGCACGTCGAGGTAGCCGAGGTCGCGGGCGACGCCCATGTTGCGCACCATCGAGCGGCCGACCAGGGCGACCTTGCGGCCGTGGGCCTGTGCGGCGTCGAGCACCTGCTGCACCCGGTGCACGTGCGACGCGAAGCTCGCCACGATGATCCGCCGCCGGGCCTGCGCGAACACGCGGTCGAGCACGGGTGCGATCTCGCGCTCGGACGTCGTGAAGCCCGGCACCTCGGCGTTGGTCGAGTCGACCATGAACAGGTCGACCCCGGCCTCGCCGAGCCGCGCGAACGCGCGCAGGTCGGTGATCCGCCCGTCCAGCGGCAGCTGGTCCATCTTGAAGTCGCCGGTGTGCAGCACGGTGCCGGCCGCGGTGGTGACCGCGACCGCGAGCGCGTCCGGGATCGAGTGGTTCACGGCCACGAACTCGCAC
>JBQCES010000168.1:0-5350 GCA_051960055.1 Angustibacter sp.
GGGATCATGGAGCCGGCGGCCGGTGTTGTCGCCCGAGACGACGATCGTTACCCCACCGTTCGGAGGCCCCTGTCGTGACCGCGCCGCTCGACCCCGCTCCCAAGCTCGCCGAGTACGCCCACCCCGAGCGGCTGGTGACCACCAGCTGGCTGGCGGAGCACCTCGACGACCCCGGACTGGTCGTGGTGGAGTCCGACGAGGACGTCCTGCTCTACGACAGCGGCCACATCCCCGGCGCGGTGAAGGTCGACTGGCACACCGACCTCAACGACCCGGTGACCCGCGACTACGTCGACGGCGCCGGTTTCGCTCGCCTCATGGGCAGCCGCGGCATCACCCGCGACACCACCGTCGTGATCTACGGCGACAAGAGCAACTGGTGGGCGGCCTACGCGCTGTGGGTGTTCACCCTGTTCGGCCACGAGGACGTGCGCCTGCTCGACGGCGGCCGCGCCAAGTGGGTCGAGGAGGGTCGCGAGCTCACCCGCGAGGTGTCGCAGCGGGCCACCGTCGACTATCCGGTCGTCGAGCGCGACGACGCGCCGATCCGCGCCTACAAGGACGACGTGCTGGCTCACCTGGGGCAGCCCATGGTCGACGTCCGCTCCCCCGGCGAGTTCACCGGTGAGCTGCTGCACATGCCCGACTACCCGCAGGAGGGCGCAGTGCGCGGTGGCCACGTTCCCGGCGCGCGCAACGTGCCCTGGGCCCGCGCCGCCGCTGACGACGCGACGTTCCGGCCGCGGTCGGAGCTCGAGTCGATCTACCTCACCGAGAAGGGCCTGTCGCCGTCCGACGACGTCATCGCCTACTGCCGCATCGGTGAGCGCTCGTCGCACACGTGGTTCGTCCTCACCCACCTGCTGGGCTTCGACCACGTGCGCAACTACGACGGCTCGTGGACCGAGTGGGGCAACGCGGTGCGCGTCCCCATCGAGGTCGGGCCCGAGCGCGACGCCGGCCAGGGGGCCTGAGCGTGGCTGACGAGCTCGTACCCCTGCCCGAGTCGTTCGCCGAGCTGGTGCGCGACTTCTCCGAGGCGTCGTCGGCGGAGCGGCTGCAGCTGCTCCTGGAGCTCAACGACGACCTGCCCGACCTGCCTGAGCGCTACGCCGGTCGGCTCGACGAGATGGAGCAGGTGCACGAGTGCCAGTCCCCGCTCTTCCTCGCCGTGGAGGTCGGAGCTGACGACGTCGTGCACGTGTTCTTCGATGCCCCGCGTGAGGCTCCGACCACGCGCGGGTTCGCCGGCATCCTGCACGAGGGGCTCGACGGCCTGACGGCGGCCGAGGTGCTGGCCGTGCCCGACGACGCCCCGTACCGCTTCGGTCTCGCCGAGGCTGTGAGCCCGCTGCGGATGCGGGGCATGGTGGCCATGCTGTCGCGCATCAAGCGCCAGGTGCGCGAGCAGACCGCGGCCTGAACCCGCCGCGAGGTCAGCGCAGCGACATCACCGGCTCGCCGCGGGACGTGAGCCCCGATCCCGTGCGCACGCAGGTGCCTCCGTGCACCGCACCGCCGTCATACGCCTGGCGCACGCAGCTGCGGGTCGCCAGCTGAGCCCAGTAGTTGGGGTGCAGCGACTCCTGGACGTAGTACGGGCCGAACACCGTGCTGACGGTGCGGATCTGGTTGACCCACTCGGTGTGGTCGACCGCACCCGTCTGGCGCCACGACGACAGGCCGACCTCCTCGTAGAGCCCGACGCCCTTCTCGCACAGGCGTCGACCGTTGAAGGCGCTCGACAGGTCGAGCACCGAGGCGTTCGTGAGACCCGACGCGGTGACCGCCGAGCGCACCGCTCGGTTGATGGTGGGCAGGGCCGTGCCGTTCGCCCAGTCCAGGTCGCGGTTCCAGAAGCCGCAGCCGCCGGTGCTCTGACGCGAGTAGCCGCTCTGCGGGTACCGGATCGCCGTGGACGTCGGCAGCGGCGACGGGTACGTCTGCACGAGCAGGTGCCACTCGCCGTCGGTGTACCCCGCGTCGCGCATGGCCGTGCGGACGTTGGCCAGGGCCGCGGCGATCCTGGCGGATACCGCCGCCTCGTTCGACGACGTGAAGTTCGCCTTCACCGACGAGTCGTCGTTGCAGTAGTTGGGCCACCACGACGACGACGTGAGCCAGTCGGTGACACAGCTCTGGACGACGGAAGCGAAGTTGAAGTCGTTGCCGCCGATCGAGACGACGACCATCGAGACGCGGTGGTCGCGTGCCAGCTGACGCAGGGCGGCCGCCTGCCCCTGTCGTCCCGAGCTGTCGGTGTAGAAGTCCAGGCCGGGCTTGAAGTAGCCGGTGGAGTCGGTGAACGTCGCTGTGCGCGCCCCCGAGCAGGCCAGGTTGGCGCTGGTCACGCCGTCGCCGATGCTGATCTCGGCGGCCTTGCTGCGGTGGCACCGGGCGATCTGCTCGCCGGTGCCGGACGCGTTGTCGTAGTAGGCGGTCGAGCCCAGCGCGTCCGCGGGAGTGGTGCTGGCGTTGGACGAGCCGGCCCAGCGACCGGCCTCACCGCTGATGTAGCTGTCACCCAGCGACACGACCCAGGGGCTCCCCGAGGGAGCGGCCGTCGCGGGAGCCGCGCCGGCGAGTGCAGCGGCAGCCACGGCCCCGACGGCGAGCGTCACCGCCCAGCCGCGCCGCCACCGCGCGCGAAGGGTGCGGCCGGTAGGTGCGACGTGGCCAGGCAGGGTCATGCGGGGCTCCCCGAGCTCGAAGATCAGCAGTGCCGCGAGTGTGGCACGCGTCACACGACGGCCTCGCCCATGCGTAGGTAAAGACTCGGTCTGCGAACCGTCGGCCTGGACGGTCGGCGAGCCGGCGACGGATGTCGGTGGCCGGCAGCACAATCGAGGCGTGAGCGCTCAGCCGACCGCGCAGCCTCCCGCGCAGCCGAGCGCCGACGTCCGCGCCGCTCTGGAGGCCTGGGAGGGAGCCGGCGCGGGGCGAGGTGGCCCGATGGGTCTGGCCGTGCACCCCCGCGTCGGTGCGGTGCTGGTGGCGGGGCCGCGCGCCGTCGCGTTCGGCCCGCACGAGTACCTGCAGGCGATCGAGGCGGTCGACGCCGCGCTGCGACCGCGGTGGGTCTGGTGGTCGGCCGCCGACACTGCCGGACCGCTCGTCGACGCCGGCCAGCGGGTCCGGGTGTGCTGGGACCTGGCGGCGGTGCACCGGCTGCTCGTGGGCGGCAGCGTCGACGACGCCGGCACGGTGTGGGCGTCCCTGCACGGGCTCGACACGGCGAGCCGCCCGCGCACCGGTCAGCTCGACCTGCTGTCGTCCGCCGCACCCGAGCCCGGTCCGCGCACCGTGCCACTCACGCCCGACGACCCCTGCTCGGCGGCCCTCGACGACGCGGGCCACCTGCGCGCCGAGTGGGTCGACGGCGGGTGGGCGCGCGGTCTCGACCGGCTCCGGGTGTGGGCCACGCTCGCTCTGCGGGCCCAGTCGGCCCAGCACCGCCTGCTCGTCCATCGGTCACGCGAGGTCGGCGTCACCGGCGATCCCGTGCGCACCGCCACCTCGGAGTCGGCCGCAGCGCTGCTGTGCGTCGAGCTCGAGCGCGACGGTCTTCCGATCGATGCGCGCCAGCTCGACCGGCTGGTGGCCGAGGCGGTCGGCCCCCGGCCTCGCAACCCGGCCGAGGCGGCCGCCGCCCGCCGTCGGCGCGACCGCGTGGTGCTCCAGCACCTGCCGGGCGGTGAGAGCTCGGGCACCGACCTGCGCAACCCGGCGCAGGTGCGGGATGCCCTGCGCGGGGTCGGCATCGACGTCCCCGACACGCGGTCGTGGCGGCTCGAACCCTGGCGCGAGCACCACGCCCTCGTGGCGGCGCTGCTGGCCTGGCGCAAGAGCGACCGGATCGCGACGACCTACGGCTACGACTGGATCGACCGGCACATCGGAGCCGGCAGCCGCCTGCGCGGTGACTGGCAGGCCAGCGACGGCGCCGCCGGCCGGATGACCGCGGGTGCCGGGCTGCACAACCTGCCCGCCGAGCTGCGGTCAGCGGTCGCCGCACCCCCGGGCCAGGTGCTGGTGCGGGCCGACCTCGGCCAGGTCGAGCCGCGCGTGCTGGCCGCGGTGTCGGGCGACCAGGCGCTCGCCGCGGCCACCGCGGACGACGACCTGTACGCACCCGTCGCCACGCGGCTCGGGGTCGAGCGGCCGGTCGCGAAGGTCGCGGTGCTCGCCGCCATGTACGGGCAGACCTCCGGTACGGCCGGCGAGGCGCTCAAGGGCCTCGACCGCGCCTACCCGGTGGCGATGCGCTACCTGCGCCGGGCGAGCGACGCGGGGCGCGACGGACGGGCGGTGCTCACCCACGGCGGTCGTCGGGTGCCCATGTGGACCACCCGCGAGCCGGCTGACGAGCGGCAGGCTGCGGCCGTGGCCGGCGCGCGCGGACGCTTCGCGCGCAACGCGGTGGTGCAGGGCTCAGCGGCCGAGCTGTTCAAGGCGTGGGCCGTCACGGTGCGCTCGGCCGCCCGACCGCTGGGGGCCACGGTCGTGCTGTGCCTGCACGACGAGCTGCTGGTGCTGGCCCCCGATGAGCTGGGCCACACCGTGGCCGACCTCCTGCACCGCACGCTGGACGACGTCGCCGCCGCGTGGGCGCCGTCGAGCGGCGTGCGGTTCGTGGCCGACGTCCGGGTGGTGCAGCGGTGGTCGCAGGCCAAGGGGTGACAGCATCGTGGCCATGAGCTCAGCGACCGGCGCGGCGCCCGACGTCGAGGTGGCGTACGTCCTGGGCGGCGGTGGGGTCCTCGGGGCCAGCGAGGTCGGCATGCTGCAGGCGCTGCACGACCACGGCGTGCGCGCCGACCTCGTGGTCGGCACGAGCGTCGGTGCCATCAACGGTGCGCTGCACGCTGCCGCCCCCGACGACACCGAGCAGATCGCGCACGTGTGGCGCTCGATGTCGGGCTCGGCGGTGTTCGGCGGCTCCCCCGGGCAGCGGATCCGGCAGATGGCGCGCGTGCCCACGGCGCTGCACGGCAACCAGGCGCTGCGGGCGCTGCTGGAGGCCCGGCTGGGCGGGCAGAGCTTCGCCGACCTGCAGGTGCCGTTCGAGTGCTGCGCCGCCTCCATCGAGCGCGCGGCCGAGCACTGGTTCACCGACGGCCCCCTGGTCGACGCGATCCTGGCCTCGTGCGCGGTGCCAGGCCTCTTCCCACCGGTGCGTATCGCCGAGGAGCACTACCTGGACGGCGGCCTGGTGAACTCGATCCCGATCGGCCGGGCGATCGCCCGCGGCGCCCGCACCGTGTACGTGCTGCAGGTCGGCCGGGTCGAGCGCCCGCTGTCGGCGCCCACCCGCCCCTGGGACGTCGCCACCGTCGCCTTCGAGATCGCC
>JBQCES010000169.1:0-10755 GCA_051960055.1 Angustibacter sp.
AGACCATGAGCAAGCTGCGCCACCCCAGCCGCAGCCAGGTGCTGCGCGACTACCTGGACTGAGCGACACGATCAGACCACCGAAAGGCCCGACGTCCTGACGTCGGGCCTTTCGCATCCCTAGGGTGTGCCCGTGATCACCGACACCGAGTCCCAGCAGCTCCTCCGGCAGAGCAGCAGCTCGCTGCTCGGCGGCGGTCTCGTCGTCCAGGCCCTTGGCGTGGCGCTCGTGGTGCTCTGGGCCCTGACGGGAGGCGGCGCGACGCTCGTGCTCGTCCTCGGGCTCCTCGCGGGAGTGGGCGGCACCGTCATGGTGGCCGCGGCCGTGGTGCGGCTGGCCGAGAAGTTCGAGGACGTCCACCGGATGACGTTCGCCGCGCACCAGACCCGGGTGCGCGGCGAGATCCGCGAGCTGCGCGAGCGGTCCTAGCCCTCAGCGCAGGACCTTCTCCTCTCGCGCCGGGGTCGTGCACCGCTCGACGGTGGAGGTGGCGGGAGGTGCGTCATGAGGACGTCGCGGTGGGTGGGCCGGTCGGTGTGCGTCTCAGTCGTGCTGGCGCTGGCCGCGTGCGGCGGGGGTACACCGGGCAACGCACCATCGCCGGACACGTCGAGCTCCAGCAGCACGTCGACCACCACGACCTCGTCCAGCTCCACCGGCACGTCGAGCACGTCGAGCTCCAGAAGCACCACGACCCGGACGACCACGTCGACCAGCACGTCGCCGACACCCAGCACGACCACGGCGGGCGCCCTGCCGACCCGGCTGCTCGGCCGGGTCATCACCCGGATCGCGACCACGCGCAAGGTGGTGGCCCTGACCTTCGACGCCGGAGCCAGCGCGGACGGCGTCGCGCCGATCCTGCGGACGCTGAAGCAGCAGGACGTGCCGGCGAGCTTCTTCCTCACCGGTGACTTCGCGCAGGAGCACCCGGACGGCGCGACGCACCTCGCCGCCTACGGCCGGGTGGGCAACCACACCAGCGACCACCCGCACCTGACCACCCTGGCGACGTCCCAGGTGCGCACGCAGGTCACGGGCGCCCGGGCCACCATCCGTCGGGTGACGGGCGAGGACCCGCTGCCGTTCTTCCGGTTCCCCTTCGGCGAGTACGACGCGCGCACCCTGGGCGTGGTGAACGACCTCGGGTACGCGGCGGTCGGCTGGACCGTCGACTCGCTGGGCTGGAAGGGCACGTCGGGCGGTCAGAGCGTGCAGTCGGTGGTGGACCGGGTGGTCGGCGCCGCCGTCCCCGGAGAGATCGTGCTCATGCACGTCGGCGCCAACCCGGACGACGGGACCACCCTCGACGCGGACGCGCTGCCCGACGTCATCGCGGGACTGCGGGCGAAGGGCTACGGGTTCGTGACGCTCGACGCCCTGCTCGGGTGAGTGCGAGCCGCTAGCCGACCGCGACGCCCACAGCCCACGTCAGCGCCATCAGCAGGACCGTCGCGAGCTCGATGAGCATGCTCCAGCCGGCGGCGCGCAGGGCGTGCAGCGTGGAGGGCCAGGCCGCCGCGTGGGTGTGCAGCCGCACGCGTTCGGCCAGGTAGATCCCCAGAACGAAGCCGAGCGGCAGGCCCACGATGGGGATGACGAAGAAACCCACGACGCCCAGCACGACACCGGCCCACGTGGCGCGGGCCGGGACGCCGGCCTGCTTCAGCCGACGGCCGGGCACGAGGTACTTGGCGACCTGGCCCACGGCGGCGACGACGACGGCCACGGCGAGCACGGCCCAGCCGACGTCGTCCTGCCGTTCGAGGGCCCAGGCGACGATCGCGCCGAGCACGAGGATGAGGCCGGGCAGCACCGGGACGACGACCCCCACCAGGCCGACCAGGATGACCAGGCCGACGACGACGTCAGTGGGCGTCACGAGCACTCCCGGGACACGACGAGCAAGGCCCCGGCGAGTGCCGGGGCCTTGCTCGGGTGGAATCGGCTGCGGTCAGCGTTCCTCGAGAGGAGCCGTCGTGGGGGTCGTCGTGACGAGGCGGTCGGTCTCGTCCTGGATGGACGCGGCAGCCGCCGTCAGTGCGTCAGCGTGCTCACGGCCGTGGTGGGCGCAGAAGAGCAGCTCACCTCCGCTGGTGAGCACGACCCGGACATAGGCCTGAGCACCGCACCGGTCGCAGCGGTCTGCTGCGGACAGGGGGGTGGCGGCGAGGGTTGCGGTCACGTCACCTTCCTTCTCCTCGTCGGTGGCACCGAAAACGCCGGGGGACCCGGCGCCTTCACCGTGCACAACAGTCAATCACCCCGGAACGTTCCCGCCCGTCATCGGCGCGCTTATTCGCTCACCGCTGAACGCTCGCACCCGCACGGCCCAGCCTGCGCGGCCCTGTCGGTTCGGGTAGGTAGCCTGCTGAGGTCGGCCTGATACCCCGGCCGCACGTCCCGTCCGTCCCCAGGAGCACCCCACCCGTGAGCGCCCAGCCCGCCGTCCGTCGCCGCGCCTCGTCCGAGGGCGACTACACCGCTCGACACCTGTCGGTGCTCGAGGGGCTCGAGGCCGTGCGCAAGCGCCCGGGCATGTACATCGGGTCCACCGACGGCCGTGGGCTGATGCACTGCCTGTGGGAGATCATCGACAACGCCGTCGACGAGGCCCTCGCGGGCGTGTGCCATCGCATCGAGGTCACCCTGCACGGTGACGGTTCGGTCGAGGTGCACGACGACGGCCGCGGCATCCCCGTCGACGTCGAGCCCAAGACCGGGCTGACCGGCGTCGAGGTGGTCTTCACCAAGCTGCACGCGGGCGGCAAGTTCGGTGGCGGGTCCTACACCGCCTCCGGCGGCCTGCACGGCGTCGGCGCCAGCGTGGTCAACGCGCTGTCGTCGCGACTCGACGTGCACGTCGAGCGCGGCGGCAAGGTGCACTCGATGAGCTTCCGCCGCGGTGAGCCGGGGGTCTTCGGTGACGCCGGCGAGCCCTCGCCCGACGCCCCGTTCACGCCGTTCGTCGACCAGTCCGAGCTGCTGGTCACCGGGAAGGCCAAGCGCGGCGTCACCGGCACACGCATCCGCTACTGGGCCGACAGCCAGGTGTTCCTGCGCGAGGCGGCCTTCAGCTACGACGAGCTCGTCACGCGCGCCCGACAGACGTCGTACCTCGTGCCGGGTCTGGCGCTCGTGATCCGCGACGAGCGCCGCGTGCCCGGCACCCCGGGGGAGTCCGGGCCGCACGAGGAGGTCTTCCTCCACGAGGGCGGCATCACCGAGTACGTCGAGTACCTCTCGGACGACGCGCCGGTCACTGACGTCTGGCGGCTGCAGGGCACCGGCCACTTCCGCGAGACCGTGCCGGTGCTCGACGACCGCGGCCACATGACCGCCACCGAGGTCGAGCGAGAGTGCGAGGTCGACGTCGCGCTGCGCTGGGGGGTGGGCTACGACACCAACGTGCGCTCGTTCGTCAACATCATCGCCACCCCCAAGGGCGGCACGCACCTGGCGGGGTTCGACGCGGCACTGGTCAAGACCTTCCGCAAGCAGGTCGAGGCGAACGCGCGCCGGCTGAAGGCGGGTAACGACAAGCTGGAGAAGGACGACATCACCGCCGGCCTCACCGCGGTGGTCACGGTGCGCTTGGCGGAGCCGCAGTTCGAGGGGCAGACCAAGGAGATCCTGGGCACCAACGCCGTGCGCGGCGTCGTGAGCCGGGTGGTCGAGAAGGAGCTCACCGCGCTGCTGACGTCGTCCAAGCGTGGGCCCAAGCAGCAGTCGGCCCAGCTGCTGGAGAAGGTCGTCGCCGAGATGAAGACGCGCATCAGCGCGCGGCTGCACAAGGAGACCCAGCGGCGCAAGAACGCGCTCGAGACGTCGTCCCTGCCGGCGAAGCTGGCCGACTGCCGCACCGCCGACGTCGAGCGCAGCGAGCTGTTCATCGTCGAGGGCGACAGCGCACTGGGCACCGCGAAGCTGGCCCGCTCGTCGGACTACCAGGCGCTGCTTCCCATCCGCGGCAAGATCCTCAACGTCCAGAAGGCTTCCATCGCCGACATGCTGAAGAACGCCGAGTGCGCGGCGATCATCCAGGTGGTCGGGGCGGGCTCGGGGCGCACGTTCGATCTCGAGGCCGCGCGGTACGGCCGCATCGTGCTCATGACCGACGCCGACGTCGACGGCGCGCACATCCGCACGCTGCTGCTCACGCTGTTCTTCCGCTACATGCGCCCGTTGGTCGATGCCGGACGTGTCTTCGCGGCTGTGCCGCCGCTGCACCGGGTCGAGATCGTCAACCCGGGCAGCAAGAAGAACGAGGTCGTCTACACCTACTCCGAGGGCGAGCTGCGCTCCCTGCTCAAGCAGCTGGAGAAGAAGGGCAAGCGCTACAAGGAGCCCATCCAGCGGTACAAGGGCCTGGGTGAGATGGACGCCGACCAGCTGGCCGAGACGACGATGGACCCGCGCCACCGCACCCTGCGGCGGGTGACCGTGCCGGACGCCGAGAACGCCGAGCGCGTGTTCGAGCTGCTCATGGGCTCGGAGGTCGCACCGCGCAAGGACTTCATCGTCGAGGGCGCTGCCGCGCTGGACCGCGAGCGCATCGACGCCTGAGGTGGCAGCGGAGCACACGAGCGTGGTCGCGACTGCGCAGGGGCGGGTCGCCGGCGTCCGGTCGCCAGGCCTGCACGTGTTCAAGGGCATCCCGTACGCCGCCGCCCCCGAGGGTCCGCTGCGGTTCGACGCACCCCAGCGCCGTGCCCCCTGGCCGGGCGTGCTGGCCTGCACGCGCTTCGCAGCCGCCGCCCCGCAGCCCGCGCCAGCGCCAGGAGCGCCACCCGCGTGGCGGCCCGCGGACGGCCTGGACTGCCTGTCGCTCAACGTCTGGAGCCCCGACGTCGGCGCCCAGCGGCTGCCGGTGATGGTGTGGATCCACGGCGGCTTGTGGAAGCACGGCGCGCCAGCGATGGCGCAGTACGACGGCGCCGGGCTGGCGCGAGCCGGTGTCGTCGTCGTGACGATCGCCTATCGGCTGGGCTTCGAGGGGTTCGGACACCTCGACGGGGCGCCGGACAACCGCGGGCTGCTCGACCAGGTCGCGGCGCTGCAGTGGGTCCGCGACAACATCGGCGCGTTCGGTGGCGACCCCGACAACGTCACGGTGTTCGGCCAGTCCGCCGGGGCAGCGTCGGTCGTGTACCTGGCTGGTGCGCCGGCGGCGCGTGGGCTGTTCCGGCGCGCGGTCGCGCAGAGCGTCCCCGACGGGGTGCGGACGGTCGAGCAGGCTCGCGAGGTGACCCGGGCCGTCTCAGCGGCCGCCGGTGCGCCGGCGACGCTCGAGGCGTTGGCCGCTCTGCCTCCGGGGGCGATCGTGGAGGTCTTGGACGCACCGCTGTCGAGCGCGCAGGACGGCAGCACCGCGTTCGGTCCGGTCGTCGACGGCGACCTCGTTCCCGGGCCGCCGTGGACCGCGCTGGAGGGCGGCCGCGCCGGCGCCGTGGACCTCGTCTGCGGCTTCACGCGGGAGGAGTTCAGAGGCATGGCGCCGACGGGTGACCTGTCGGCGGCGAGTCTCACTGACGTGGTGGCGGCGGTCGGGCTCGACGAGGCGTCGGTCGCGGCCTACCGAGACGGCTACGCCGGGTGCTCGGACGACCAGCTGAAGACGGTGGTGCTCTCTGATGCGTTGGTGCGCGTCCCCACGCTGCGAGTGGCTGAAGCTCACGCCCTGGCCGGCGGCCGAACGTGGTTGTACGAGGTGGCCTGGGGTGGTTCGGCGCTGGGTGCGGCTCATGGCATCGACGTCCTGCTGGTGCTGGGCAACAGCCGAGGTCGCTACGCGGCGCGGTTCCTGGGCGAGCCGCCCGACCCCGAGTTCGCGCCGCTGTCCGCGCGGATCCAGCGGTCCTGGACCCGCTTCGCGTCCCACGGCGATCCCGGCTGGCCGGCGTACGACGTCGGCGGGCGCTGGGCCAGGCGATGGGGCGTGCCGGTCGCGGACGTCCGCGATCCCCTGAGCGGATCGCGTGCGGCGTGGGCGAGCGTCAGGGGCGGGTGAGTGCGCAGGAGGCCATCATGGCTCAGCGGGCGTCGTGCGCCAGCCACACGCGCAGGGGGCCGATGGACCGAAAACCGTGCCGCAGCGCCAGCGCGAACTCGTCGCCGCGCTCGTAGCCGACCACGGCGAGCGCGGGGTACAGGTGCTGCACGCGCTCCAGGGCTCCAGCCCACGCGGAGTCGGTGTCGCCGTCGGAGGTGAAGAGGTTCGACAGCCCGACGACGTCGACGGTGCGGTTGGCCACGGCGCCGGCCACCACGCGGCCACCGGAGCGGCGGGCCAGGACGTGGACGTCGGGCTCGTCGAGCAGCCCGGGACGGAAGAGGTCGGCATGCCCCTCACCGGCGTCCCACGCGAGAGCCCAGTCCCGGAGCCCGTCACCGTCGTCCACCACCTGCCACCCGGCGTCCCCTGCGCCGGGGACCGGCTGTGCTTCGCGGTGGATCCACGAGGCCTCGAACAGCACCTCGAAGCCGGCCGGAGCGAGGTCGAGGTCGGCGAAGCTGTCCTTGACGGAGGCGCCGGGTGCGGTGACGTCGATCCGGTCGAGGAAGGCCACCGGGTCCACGCCGGGCACCAGCGTCACCGCATCGGGGTAGTAGACGGGGGTGCGGCGCGAGGCCCTCCACACCGTGTCGCTGAAGGCGTTCGCCACGCCGTGGCTGCGGCACATCGCCGCGCACCACTCGGCGTTGTTGCGGGCCGCGGCACGGCGCAGCGCCTCGTCTGGCGGCGACACCGGCCTCAACCGATCCGCACCGACCAGCCGACCTGCGGCACGGCCGGTTTGACGCAGGACTCGGGGCGGTCGGGGCCGAGCACGCGGCGCGCGGCCTCGACGGCCCACGCGCGCCCGTCGGTGTGCGTGACCCTGACCCCCCACGTGTCGTCCGACACCTGCTCGGCGCTCCCGGCGAGTGCGGCGAGGTGGGGTTCGCCGATCGCCTCGCGGACGGCGCTGACGGCTGCGCGCACGGGCGCGTCCAGGGCCGACAGCCCGCGGTCGTGGTCCGGCCCGTGCAGCTGTGGCGCGAGGTTGCCGTGTGCGGCGGCGTCCAGAGCGGCGACGGCCAGGTCGGCGTCGAAGCGGCCCAGGGTCTGGCCGCTCGGCAGCAGGACGCCGGTGGGGGAGTAGCGGTGACCGCCGGTGTGGGTGGTCTCCCACACCTGGCCCGGACGCCGGGCGCCGGCCTCGATCGCCACCGGACGGCCCCGGACGGCGCAGCAGAGGTCACGGCGGCCGTTCGTGCAGACGAGCAGCGCAGGCTCGTCGTCCTGGACCAGCTCGACGTCGGGCAGGGAGGACCGCACGGCGGCCTGGTCGCCCCGCACGAGCGCGGCGACGTCCAGCGCCTCGAGCTGGTGGGGGTCGGCCAGCTCACCACGCAGCAGCCACGGTCGCGCGACGTCCGCGCACGCGAGGAGCACGGTGTGCCGCTCGTGCCGGCCGTCGTGGTCGTCGGCGTGGCGCCCGGGGGTCCGTACCAGCACGAACCGTGCACCGGCCGCCTGCGCCCCCGAGTCCAGGCTGCGGCCGAGCTCGGCGTCCAGGTGGCTCTCGACCGCGGCCACGCGCCCCCACGGGCCGCTCTGCTCCAGGCCGATCCACGCCAGCGCCGTGGCCGCCGACCCGAAAGCGCTCTCCTGCAACGACTCGGAGGTCGCAGAGCACATGGGTCGGCGCTCGGCCGTGGAGGTCACGCGGTGACCGCCGTGGTGCCGGCCGGCGCCGCGACGGCGGCGATGGGTGCCGCGGCCGGGGTGCCCGAGCCGTCGCGCTTGCCGGTGGCCTCGGGCAGCTCCAGCGCGCTGCCGTTGGCCGCGCTGGCCCGCGCCGGCGAGGCACCCGCCCAGCCGAGGATGAGCGTGTCCTCGCCGCGCAGGAAGCGGTGGCAGCGCACGCCGCCGGTGGCGCGGCCCTTGCCGGGGTACTCCGACCACGACGTGACCTTCACCGAGCCCGGCTCGGTGCCGGGCAGGGCACCGCTGGAGCCCGACACCGTGACGACCACGGCGTCCTGGGTCGGGTCGACGGCTCCGAACCACACGACGCTCGCCTTCGCAGCCAGCTTGATGCCCGCCATGCCACCGGCCGGCCGGCCCTGCGGTCGCACGACAGCCGCCGAGAAGTGCAGTAGCTGGGCGTCGGAGGTGATGAAGCACAGCTCCTCGTCGCCGGTGCGCAGCTCCGTCGCGCCGACCACCTCGTCGCCGTCCTTGAGGCCGATGACCTCCCAGTCGGTACGCCCGGCCGGGTGCTCGGGGACGACGCGCTTCACCACGCCCTGCGCGGTCCCAAGGGCCAGGCCCTTCGACGCCGGGTCGAGGGACGTGATGGTCAGGACGCGCTCGGCGGCCGGCAGGTCGACGAACGCCCCGAGCGGTGCGCCACCAGCCAGGCTGGGAGCGCCGTTGGTGGGCGGCAGCGCGGGCAGCTCCAGCACCGACAGGCGCAGGGCGCGGCCCCGTGAGGTCACGAGGGCGATCTCGCCGCGCGCCGTCGTCCGGACCGCGGCGACGACCGCGTCGTGCGCGTGCCGGTCGGGTGAGCTCGACAGTGGTTCGGCGTCGGCCGTGCGGGCGAGCAGTCCGGTGGACGACAGCAGCACCCAGCACGGGTCGTCGGCGACCTCCAGCGGCGTGCTCGTCGCCGCCGGCGCCCCTGCCGAGGCGAGCAGCACGGTGCGGCGGGGCGTGCCGTGCTGCTTGGCCACCTCGGCGAGCTCGTCGCTCACGACCTGACGGAGCAGCCCCTGGTCGCCGAGGATCGCGCGCAGCTCCTCGATCTGGCGGCGCAGGTCCTCGGCCTCCTGCTCGAGCTCGATCCGGCTGAACTTGGTGAGGCGGCGCAGGCGCAGCTCGAGGATGTACTCCGCCTGGGGCTGCGACAGGTCGAACACCTGCGTGAGCCGGGTGCGGGCGATCTCGGCGTCGTCGCTGGAGCGGATGATCGCGATGACCTCGTCGATGTCGAGGATCGCGATGAGCAGGCCCTCGACGAGGTGCAGGCGTTCCTCGCGTCGGCCGAGCCGGTACTCGCTGCGCCGCCGGACGACGTCGACCCGGAAGTCGACGTAGACCTGCAGCAGCTCGCGCAGCCCGAGCGTGCGGGGCTGGCCGTCGACGAGCGCCACGTTGTTGATGCCGAAGGAGTCCTCCATCGGCGTCAGCTTGTAGAGCTGTTCCAGCACCGCCTCGGGGTTGAAGCCGTTCTTGATCTCGATCACGAGCCGCAGGCCGTGCGAGCGGTCGGTGAGGTCGACGACGTCGGAGATGCCCTGGATCTTCTTGGCCCGGGCCAGCTCCACGATCTTCTCGCGCACCTTCTCCGGCCCGACGGTGTAGGGCAGCTCGGTGACCACGATGCCCTTGCGCCGCGGCGTGATCGACTCGATGCGGGCGGTGGCGCGGGTGCGGAACGTGCCGCGCCCGCTCTCGTAGGCCTCGCGGATGCCGTCGAGGCCGATGATGCGCCCGCCGGTGGGCAGGTCGGGGCCCGGCACGAACCGCATGAGGTCGTCGAGCGTGGCGTCGGGGTGCTTGATGAGGTGCCGGGCCGCGCTGATGACCTCGACCAGGTTGTGCGGGGCCATGTTCGTGGCCATGCCGACGGCGATGCCGCTGGCCCCATTGACGAGCAGGTTCGGGTAGGCGGCGGGCAGCACGTCGGGCTGCTGGAGCTGGTCGTCGTAGTTGGGGACGAAGTCGACCGTGGCCTCGTCGAGCGAGGTCGTCATGAGCAGCGCGGCCGGCGCCAGGCGAGCCTCGGTGTACCGCATGGCCGCGGGGCCGTCGTCCGGCGAGCCGAAGTTGCCGTGCCCGTCGACCAGCGGCAGGCGCATCGAGAACGGCTGGGCCATGCGCACCAGGGCGTCGTAGATCGCCGCGTCACCGTGCGGGTGGTACTTGCCCATCACCTCGCCCACGACGCGCGAGCTCTTCACGTGACCGCGGTCGGGACGCAGGCCCATCTCGGCCATCGAGAACAGGATCCGGCGCTGCACCGGCTTCAGGCCGTCGCGCGCGTCGGGCAGGGCTCGCGAGTAGATCACCGAGTAGGCGTACTCGAGGAACGAGCCCTGCATCTCCGACTGCACGTCGATGTCGACGATCCGCTCGGTGTAGTCCTCGGGCGGTGGGGTGGACGACGAGCGGCGGGCCATGCGCGGACGTGCTCCTCAGCGTGGGGGTCGGGGTGCCTCGCCATCATCTCCCACGGCGTCGTCGCTGCCGCGGTACGGCTCGCCGAAGCGCCCCTCGTGGGCCACCTGGCGCACCGGGCGGCGTCCGCGCCGCAGGCTGGGGGAGCGCAGGTCGGGCGCGGGGTAGCCCACGCTGACCACGCCCACGATGCGCCGGTCGGGCGGCACGCCGAACGCGTGCTTCACCAGCTCGTGGCGCTCGGCCGGGACGCCGAAGAAGCACGCGCCCAGGCCGTCGTCGACCGCCGTGAGGAGCATGAGCAGCGCCGCCATCCCCGTGTCGACGTCCCAGTAGGGCACCGGCCAGCGCGCCTCGTCGCGGTCGGTCCAGCCCTTGTCGGGCTCGGCGTAGCGGTCGAGGTAGGCCTGCTTGTGCGAGAGCGGCACGATCAGCAGCGGTGCCCGGCGCATGCGGGTCAGCCAGCCGTCGGGGGTCCCGCCGTCGGTGGTCGCCGTCCAGAAGCGGTCGCGCTCCTCCGGCGTCTCGAGCACCAGGAACGCCCAGCCCTGGCTGAATCCTGCCGACGGCGCCCGGATCGCGTG
>JBQCES010000170.1:0-5706 GCA_051960055.1 Angustibacter sp.
CCCCCCCCCCCGCCCCCCCCCGCCCCCGTGTCCCCCCCCCCCCCGCCCCGGGGGGCGGGGCGGGGCCCCCCCCCCCCCACGAGGGGAGGGGTGGGGGCGCCGGCTAGTGCAGCCGGCGCGACGACCAGTGGTGGACGTCGCCGAACCCCAGCCGGTGGTAGAGCCGTCGCGCCACGGTGTTGTCGGCGTACATCCCGAGGGTGACCACCGGACGCCCCGCCTCGAGCGCCGCCCGGGTGAGGGACGACGTCACCGCCTCGCCACAGCCTCGACCTCGTGCCTCGGGCCGGGTCGCGATCGAGGCCAGGTGCGGCACGCCCGGCACCGCCTCGGTGAGGGCGCCGCACGCGAGCAACCGGCCGTCGTCGTCCGCGATCGCGTGCCAGGTGACGACGTCGCTGTCACCGGGTGCGGTGCTGGCGCGCGGGCTGGAGGCCGCCAGCAGCTCGCGCACCTGCGTCGGCCGGCCGAGCCCGACGTCGAGCACCCGGTCGGCCAGGGGATGCAGCGGCGGCGCCTCGGTGGTCTGCATCCACTCCCAGTCGTTGCCGGCGGCGGCGTCGACCACCTGGTGCACGGCCGCGCCGTCGGCACCACCGACGTCCAGCGTGCCGAGCGGCAGCGTGGCGGTCTGCGCCTCGGGTGCCTGCTCGCGCAGGGTCGGCAGGGCCCTGGCCGCGGCCTGAGGCGACGACACCACGGTGAGACTGGTGCGGCGCAGGCCCTGGCGCAGGAGGGCCACCCCGCCGTCGAACGCCCAGCCGCGCACCGGCTCGGCAGGGTCGAGCGACCACCGCACGAAGCCGTCACCACCGGACGCCGCGAGCAGGTCGCCGTAGCGGGTCACCTCGTGCACCGTGGCGGTGGTCATCAGTGCGCGCCGATCCCGAAGCGGTCGTGCAGGCGGCGCAGCGGCCCCGGCGCCCACCAGTTCCACTCGCCGAGCAGCGTCATCGTGGCGGGGACGAGCAGCATGCGCACGAGCGTCGCGTCGACCATGACGGCGGTCATCAGGGCCACGCCGGTCTGCTTCACCGTGAGCACCTGCGCCACGAGCAGCCCGGCGAAGACGATCACCACGAGCAGCGCGGCCGAGGTGATGATGCGGCCCGAGCGCTGCAGGCCGATCGCCACGGCCTCGTCGTTGCTGTGCCCGAGGTCGCGCTGCTCCTTGATGCGCGAGAGCAGGAAGACCTCGTAGTCCATGGCCAGCCCGAAGCCGAAGGCCAGCACCATCGGTGGGATCGTCGTCTCGACCGCGCCGGTGGAGGTGAAGTTGAGCAGGTTCTCGAGGTGGCCGTCCTGGAACACCAAGGTCACCACACCGAGCGACGCACCCAGCGACACGACGTTCATGACCAGCGCCTTGAGCGGGACGAGCACCGACCCGGTCATGAGGAAGAGCAGCACGAACGTCGCGAGGACGACGAGCGAGATCGCCCACGGCGCCCGCCGGGTGAGTGCGGCGGCGAAGTCGATCTGGCCCGCGGCCTGCCCCGTCGTGTACGCCGGGAAGTCCGGCCGGTCGGACCGCAGGCGCTCGACCACCTTGCGCGCCACCGGGCCGCCTGCGTCGCCGCCGTCGACGCGCACGCCCAGCACGGTCACGGACCCGCGCTGCACGGGCTGGTCGACGCTCGCCACGCCCGGCAGGGCCGAGACCTTCGCAGCCCACGTCGACACCTGCTGCGGCGTCGCCTCGGCGACGACCACGACGTCGGGGTTCGCCAGCACCGGGTAGTGCGTGTCGAGCTGCTCGACGAACGTGCGCTGGTCGCTGCCCACCGGCATCAGCTCGGGTCCCGACGAGCGCAGGTGCATGCCGAGCGACGGCACCGCCACCCCGACGAGCACCGCCGCGATGCCGATGGTGACCAGCCAGGCGTGGCGCTGCACGACGCCGGCCAGCCGGGAGAACACGCCCTCGGACGGCGCGACGTCGCCCAGTCGGTTGAGCAGCACCCGCAGGCCGGGCACGCGCTGGGGCAGTCCGGGCCGCACCAGGCGGGCGCCGGCGAGTCCCATGAGCGGCGGCACGAAGCCGATCGCCACGACCAGGGCTACCGCGACCACGCTCACGCCCGCCGCACCGATGGCCCGCAGGATCTCGGCCTGGAAGAACATCAGACCCGACAGGCTGATCGCCACGATGAGCCCGGAGAACAGCACCGTGCGGCCGGCGATGGCGACGGTGCGCCCCACCGCGTGCTCGAGCTCCTCGGACGTCGGCGTGTGGTCGGCCATGACGCCGCGCAGCTCCTCGCGGAACCGGCTGACGATGAGCAGGCCGTAGTCGATGCACAGGCCCAGACCCAGGATCGTCACGACGTTGACGACCGTGGCGTCGAGGTCGATGACCTGGGAGAAGCCCCAGAGCGACGCGAGACCTCCACCGATCGAGGCGACGGCCCCGAGCAGCGGCAGCCCGGCCGCGATGAAACCGCCGAACACGAGCACCATGACGACGAGGCTGATCGGCAGCGCGACGCCCTCGCCCGTGCGCAGGTCGACCTCCACGCGGTGGGTGATCTCGTCGACGAGCTGCGGCGTGCTGCCCGTGGTGGCCGTGGCGCCCGGGAGCTGGAGGGCCGTCGCCGCCGCCTGCGCCTCGACCCAGTGCGCGCGCTCGATCTCGACCGACGAGGGCAGCCCGGGGTCGAGCCGCACCAGCAGCGCCACGCCGCGGCCGTCGGTGTCGAGCAGTCCCCGGGCCGCCGGGCCGGAGACGCCGCCGGGGACGCCGTACGGGAAGGTGACCGCGGCCACGTGCTGCCCCCGCCCGAGGCTGGTGGCCAGCTCGGTGACGGCGCTGCGTGCCGCGGGCTGCGCCGGGTCGACGCCGTCGATCACCGTGGTGATGGTCGGACCGACCTTGCTCTGCGCGTCGAGCAGCGCGCGACCGGTGCGCGCGTCGCCGGGCACCGTGGGCTCGCCGCTGCTCAGGCGGTCGAACAGCGCGCCGCCCCCGAGCAGGCCCAACGCCAGCGCGAAGGCGGCGACCACTACCAGCACCCAGCCGACGACGACGACGCGCGCGTGGCGGGCCTCGAACCGCCCGAGGCGCTCCAGGAAGGTCACGCACCAGAGCCTGCCAGGTGGCCGAGGTGCGCGGGCGCAGACCCCCACGTACGTTCGGGGGATGAGCGAGCAGACACCGGACGCGCCCGGCACGGCGAACGCCCAGCAGCCCGAGAAGCCGGTCGAGCAGTGGGCCACCGGCGACGAGCCGGCCACCGGCCCGCAGCTGAGCTACCTGTCGACCCTGGCTCGCGAGGCGGGCGAGGAGGTCCCCGAGGGACTGACCAAGGCCCAGGCCTCCGAGCTCATCGACAAGCTGCAGGGGGAGTCGCCCCGAGGGGAGGGCTGAGCGTGGAGGGCTGAGCGTGGAGGGCTGAGCGTGGAGGGCTG
Source organism: Angustibacter sp. (assembly GCA_051960055.1). GTDB lineage: Bacteria > Actinomycetota > Actinomycetes > Actinomycetales > Angustibacteraceae > Angustibacter. The sequence continues at coordinate 3,409 of JBQCES010000170.1, forward strand.
AGCGTCGAGGGCTGAGTCGGTCGAGCACCGACCGCGCGGGTAGGTTCGCGACGTGAGCGACCTGTTCTCGGTGGACGACGGCACCGACCGCCCGGCGGCGCCGCTCGCCGTGCGCATGCGGCCGCGCACGCTCGACGAGGTCGTCGGGCAGGAGCACCTGCTCGCGCCGGGCTCGCCGCTGCGCCGCCTGGTCGAGGGCGGCGACGGCCCGGCCGGTCCGTCGTCGGTGATCCTGTGGGGACCTCCTGGCACCGGAAAGACCACGCTCGCGCACGTGGTGTCGCAGGGCACCGGAGGCCGGTTCGTCGAGCTGTCGGCCATCACGGCGGGCGTCAAGGACGTGCGCGCCGTCATGGACGCCGCCCGCGACGAGCTCGCGTTGCACCGCCGCACGACCGTGCTGTTCCTCGACGAGATCCACCGCTTCACCAAGGCCCAGCAGGACGCCCTGCTGCCCGGCGTCGAGAACCGCTGGGTCGTGCTCGTCGCCGCCACCACGGAGAACCCGTCGTTCTCCGTGGTGTCGCCCCTGCTGTCGCGATCGCTGCTCGCCACGCTGCGGCCACTGGACGACGCGGCGATCGGCCGGCTCATCGAGCGGGCGGTGCACGACCCCCGCGGCCTCGACGACGCCGTCGAGCTCGATCCGGACGCGCTCGAGCACCTGGTGCGCCTGGCCGCCGGCGACGCCCGCCGCGCCCTCACGGCACTCGAGGCGGCCGCCGGTGCAGCGCTGGCCCAGACGCCGGACGACGGAGGGGCCGTCGTCCTCACCACCGAGCACGCCGAGCGGGCGATCGACGCCGCCGTGCTGCGCTACGACCGCGAGGGCGACCAGCACTACGACGTGGCCAGCGCGTTCATCAAGTCGATGCGCGGGTCCGACGTCGACGCGGCGCTGCACTACCTCGCGCGCATGCTCGAGGCGGGGGAGGACCCCCGCTTCGTCGCCCGGCGCATCATCATCGCGGCGTCCGAGGACGTCGGCATGGCCGACCCGACCGCCCTGCAGACCGCCGTCGCGGCCGCCCAGGCCGTCCAGCTGATCGGCATGCCGGAGGCACGGATCGTGCTGGCGCAGGCCGTGGTGCACCTGGCGACCGCGCCGAAGTCGAATGCGGCCTACATGGCGCTGGACGCGGCGATCGCCGACGTGCGCGCGGGCAGGATCGGCCGCGTCCCGAAGCACCTGCGCGACGCGCACTATCCCGGCGCCAAGCGGCTCGGCCACGGCAAGGGCTACCAGTACCCGCACGACGACGAGCTCGGAGTGCTGAAGCAGCAGTATCTCCCCGACGAACTGGACGGCACGACCTACTACACGCCGACCGAGCACGGCAATGAGCGCGACGTCGCCGCACGGCTGGCGAAGCTGCGCCGCATCGTGCGCGGGCGATGACGTCGGTCTGCTAGACTTTCTGCGCCTAGAAGCGTGTTCGGGGTGCGGCTGCCGCGGTCACGATTCGATGGGAGTAGCCCTGTAGCCGGGCGTCCCTGGCGACAATCCCTCTCTCTGCGGACGCATACGCATGCCCGCATCCACCACTTCAGAGAGAAATCGAAAGGAAACCGTGTCTTCACGTTCCCGCAGCAAGACCCGCGAGTCGCGGGCCCTGGGCATCCCGCTCACCCCGAAGGCGGCGCGCTACATGGAGAAGCGCCCCTACGCTCCGGGTGAGCACGGCCGCACCAAGCGCAAGGCCGACTCGGACTACGCGGTGCGTCTGCGCGAGAAGCAGCGTCTGCGCGCCCAGTACGGCATCCGCGAGAAGCAGCTGCGCATCGCCTTCGAGGAGGCCCGTCGCACCCAGGGCCTGACCGGTGAGAACCTGGTCGAGCTCCTCGAGATGCGTCTGGACGCGCTCGTGCTCCGCGCCGGCTTCGCCCGCACCATCACGCAGGCTCGCCAGTTCGTCGTGCACCGCCACATCCTCGTCGACGGCAACCTCGTCGACCGCCCGTCCTTCCGCGTGAAGCCGGGTCAGCTCATCCACGTCAAGGCCCGCTCCGAGGGCACCGAGCCCTTCCAGGTCGCGGCCGCCGGCGGACACCTCGACGTGCTGCCGAAGACCCCGGGCTACCTGGATGTCGAGATCGACAAGCTGCAGGCCCGCCTGGTGCGCCGCCCGAAGCGCGCCGAGGTCCCCGTGACCTGCGAGGTCCAGCTGGTCGTCGAGTACTACGCGGCCCGCTGAGTTCAGCAGGTACGACCCGGACGGGGTCGCGGCATCACGCCGCGGCCCCGTTCGCCGTTCCCGGGAGCGCCGCTTGCGGCTACGCTGGACCCGTATGCCGGTG
>JBQCES010000171.1:0-9389 GCA_051960055.1 Angustibacter sp.
CCCCCCCCCCCCGGGGGTTTCCAGCCCCGCCGGGCCATGGCGGGGTGGTGGGGGCGTCCTTGACCACGGCAGGTGGGTGGGCTGGCGTGCATGATCACGAGGGGGGTGGGGGACGCAGGCCGGCGCTGCGCAGCTCCAGGGTCGCCAGCTCGCGGATCACCGCCCGGTCGCCGGCGCGCCACGCGCCCGCCGGGTCGTCGCTGATCCGCGCCAGGACGTGCAGCGGCTGGTGCGCCATCGCCCGGACGGCGAACAGGTCGAGGTCGGCGTCGGCGTCCACGAACCGCTGGGCAGCGCCGGCGCGGCGCACGAACCGCACGCGCCGCGGCAGCCACACCGCGACCGCGAGCAGGGCCGGCACCAGCGCGATGACGACGCCCAGCAGCAGGGCGAGCTGGGCGACGGCGTCCTGCTGGTCCTGACCGGCCCGCACCAGGCTCCCCGTGGCGCCGCTCGCGTCGCGCAGGGGAGCGCTGAGCTGGTCGCCGACCAGAGGCAGGTCGCTCGCCCGCGCCGCGGCCGTGCCGAGGCCGCTGCCCAGGGTGCGGCCGGCCTCCTCCAGCCGGCGGCCGGGCTCGGCGAGGCGCAGCACGGCCTCGTGCACCGCCTGGCCGGCGCGCACCGCGAGGTAGACCCAGACGACGAGGAGGACGTCCCCGACGGCCTGGCCGGTGGCGCGGAGGGGGAGGGCCGAGTAGAGCCGCATCAGGTGGCCTCCTTCGAGGCGGCAGGGTGTATCGCCGGGCGCGCGATCTGCGACAGTCTGCCCGCGCAAGGTGGCGGGTGCTCCTCGTCGCCGCGGCTAGACTCCCGCTGCCACCCCAGAGCGGGGTCGACGGGGCGACAACGGCGTCGTTCCGGTGGCGGTGCGTGCAAAGGACGTGTGGGCCGTGAAGGTCGGTATCCCCCGCGAGGTCAAGAACCACGAGTACCGGGTGGCGATCACCCCGTCCGGAGTGCACGAGCTCGTGCGCGCCGGCCACGAGGTGTACGTCGAGACCGAGGCGGGTGTGGGCTCCTCGATCCTGGACGACGACTACGCCGCCGCCGGCGCCACGATCCTGCCCTCGGCCGACGACGTGTGGGGCACCGGTGACCTCATCCTGAAGGTCAAGGAGCCGATCGCCAGCGAGTACCACCGCATGCGCGAGGGTCAGACCCTCTTCACCTACCTGCACCTGGCGGCCGACAAGGCGCTCACCGAGGAGCTCACCAAGCGCAAGGTCACCGGCATCGCCTACGAGACCGTCGAGTTGCCCGACCGCAGCCTGCCGCTGCTGGCGCCCATGAGCGAGGTGGCCGGTCGGCTGGCCCCGCAGGTCGGTGCGCACACGCTGATGCGCGCCCAGGGCGGGCGCGGCGTGCTGATGGGCGGCGTCTCCGGCGTCTACGCGGCCAAGGTCGTCGTCATCGGCGCCGGCGTCTCGGGCATGAACGCCGCCGCCATCGCTCTCGGCATGCAGGCCGAGGTGCTCCTGCTCGACAAGAACATCGCCCGCCTGCGCCAGGCCGACGCGATCTACCAGGGCCACTGCCAGACCGTCGCCTCGAACGCCTACGAGGTCGAGCGGGCCATCATGGACGCCGACATGGTCATCGGCGCCGTCCTCGTGCCCGGCGCCAAGGCCCCGACCCTGGTCACCAACGAGCAGGTCTCGCGGATGAAGCCCGGCAGCGTGCTGGTCGACATCTCGATCGACCAGGGCGGCTGCTTCGAGGACTCGCGTCCGACCACGCACGCCGACCCGACCTACCAGGTGCACAACTCGGTGTTCTACTGCGTCGCCAACATGCCCGGCGCCGTCCCGCACACCTCCACCTACGCGCTCACCAACGTGACGCTGCCCTACGCCGTCGAGCTGGCCAACCGTGGCTGGCGCGACGCGCTCAAGGCCGACAAGGCGCTCGCGCTCGGCCTCAACACCTACGACGGCCAGGTCACCTACGAGCCGGTGGCCCAGGCCCACGGCATGCAGTCGGTGGCCCTCGCCGAGGTGCTCGGCTGACCCTCATCCCGGCCGACCAGCCCACCGAGCCCTCGACCGCCGCGCTGACTGCGGCGGTCGGGGGCTGGTTGGAGCACCTCGACGTCGAGCGAGGCGCGGCCGCGAACACGCTGGCGTCGTACCGGCGTGACCTGCGGCGGTACGAGGAGTTCCTCGCAGGCCGGGGTGTGCGCGACCCGGAGTCGGTCACCGAGGCCGACGTCAGCGCGTTCCTGGCCGAGCTGCGCGAGGGGGACGCCGACCACCAGCCGCTGACGGCGACGTCTGCCGCCCGCTGCCTGGTGGCGGTGCGCGGCCTGCACAAGTTCCTGCTGCTCGAAGACGTCACCACCCACGACCCGGCAGCGCAGGTGCGACCCCCCAGCGCGCCCAAGCGGCTGCCCAAGGCGATCAGCACCCACGACGTCGAGCGGCTGCTCGAGGCGGCCTCGATGGGCGACACGCCGGCCTCGGTGCGCGACCGCGCGCTGCTGGAGCTGCTCTACGGCTGCGGCGCGCGCATCAGCGAGGCAGTGGGCCTCGACGTCGACGACGTCGACCTGGAGTCGCGCGCGGTGCGGCTGTTCGGCAAGGGCCGCAAGGAGCGGGTCGTGCCGCTGGGCTCGTTCGCCTGCGGCGCGCTGGAGTCCTACCTGGTGCGGGCCCGACCGGTGTTCGCGACGGCGGGCTCCGCGCGCACCGGACGCGGCACCGCCGCGCTCTTCCTCAACACCCGGGGCGGCCGGCTGTCGCGGCAGAGCGCCTGGAGCGTGCTGCGCGCCGCGGCCGAGCGGGCCCACCTGGGCGCCCACGTCAGTCCGCACACGCTGCGGCACTCCTTCGCGACCCACCTGCTGGACGGCGGCGCCGACGTGCGCGTGGTGCAGGAGCTGCTCGGGCACGCCTCGGTGACCACGACGCAGATCTACACGCTCGTGACCGCCGACCGCCTGCGTGAGGTGTACGCCGCCGCCCACCCGCGGGCGCGGTAGCGGCGGGGCGCCTTGAAGCGCCGGACGCGCCGCGGCTAGGGTCGCGGCACCTGCAGTCCCCGTCCGTGACCGTCCTTGGAGCCGACCGCCCGTGAGCGCCCAGCCGCCGACCGCCGCACCCTCGTCCGCGGCCTCGGAGCAGCCGTGGGGGCAGACCAAGGCCGACATCGTGCCCGAGACCGAGCGGACGGGACCCACCGGACGCCCGCTCCCGGACTTCCCGACGCCCGCACCGCTCAGCGCGCACGGTCCCGCGCGCATCATCGCCATGTGCAACCAGAAGGGCGGCGTCGGCAAGACGACGACCACCATCAACCTCGGCGCCGCCCTCGCCGAGGCCGGCCGCCGGGTGCTGCTCGTCGACTTCGACCCGCAGGGGGCGCTGTCGGTGGGGCTCGGCATCAACCCGCACGAGCTCGACGTCACGGTCTACAACGTCCTCATGGAGCGCAGCACCGACGTCCGGTCGGTGATCCGCTCGACGGCGATCAAGGACCTCGACGTGCTGCCGGCCAACATCGACCTGTCGGCGGCCGAGGTGCAGCTCGTCGGCGAGGTGGCGCGCGAGATGGTGCTCGGCCGGGCGCTGCGCGCGGTCGCCGACGACTACGACGTGGTGCTCATCGACTGCCAGCCCTCCCTGGGCCTGCTCACGGTGAACGCGCTGACCGCCGCCCACGGGGTGATCATCCCGCTCGAGTGCGAGTTCTTCGCCCTGCGCGGTGTCGCCCTGCTGGTCGAGACGATCGAGAAGGTGCAGGACCGGCTCAACCCGCGCCTGGAGATCGACGGCATCCTGGCCACGATGTACGACAGCCGCACCCTGCACAGCCGCGAGGTGGTGGCGCGCGTGGTCGAGGCCTTCGGCGACCGCGTGTTCCACACCGTCATCGGCCGCACCGTCAAGTTCCCGGACGCCTCGGTCGCCGCCGAGCCGATCACCACGTACGCCTCGGGGCACGCGGGCGCCGAGGCCTACCGCCAGCTGGCCCGCGAGCTCATCGCCCGCGGCGACGCCGCCTGAGACGCGGGTGGTCGTCGTGGACGACGCCGCGCCGCTCACCGGGCGAGGCCGGTCGGCGCCCTTCCAGGTGCATCTCGACGTCTTCGAGGGGCCGTTCGACCTGCTGCTCGGCCTGATCTCCAAGCACCAGCTCGACATCACCGAGGTCGCGCTGGCCAAGGTCACCGACGAGTTCATCGCCCACATCCGCGGGGGAGGGCCGGACGGCGACTGGGACCTCGGGCAGGCCAGCGAGTTCCTGGTCGTCGCCGCCACGCTGCTCGACCTCAAGGCCGCCCGGTTGCTGCCGTCGGCCCAGGTGGAGGACGAGGACGACCTCGCCCTGCTCGAAGCGCGCGACCTGCTGTTCGCCCGGCTGCTGCAGTACCGCGCCTTCAAGCAGGTGGCCGGGGTGTTCGAGGCCCGCATGGCCGAGGCCGGCCGGCGGCATGCCCGCCAGGTGCCGCTCGAGCCGCAGTTCACGAGCCTGCTGCCGGAGCTCGTCATGAGCATCACGCCCGAGCAGCTGGCGCTGATCGCCGCGCGGGCCCTCGCCCCCAAGGTCGCGCCGAGCGTCGGCCTGGCCCACCTGCACGCCCCGGCCGTGAGCGTGCGTGAGCAGGCGGCGATCATCGTCGACGCGCTGCGCCGTCAGCGCTCGGCGACCTTCCGCTCGCTCACCGCGGACGCCGACGGCACGCTCATGGTGGTCGCGCGCTTCCTCGCGCTGCTCGAGCTGTTCCGCGACGGCTCGGTGGGCTTCGACCAGGTCACGCCGCTGGGCGAGCTGACGATCCGCTGGACCGGCTCGGACGAGGGCGACGTCGACGTGAGCGACGAGTTCGACGAGGGCGACGAGGGCGACGGAGCCGACGGAGCCGACGGTGCAAACAGAGCCGACGAGGCAGCAGCCGGGGCTGGCTCCGACGCCGAAACCGTTGCCGCAGAAGCAGACAAGATCAACAGCGGGGACTGACGCCTCCAGGTTCGGCACTCAAGAACTAGGCCGTTCGGGTCGATGCCTGCTGCATGCCACGTTCGTCGTCCTTCTCTCGCCGTGCCCGCAACCGCGTCGCCGTGGGCCTCACCCTCCTGGCCGCGGTGGCCACCACGCTCTCGGGCGGTGAGGCGGTCGCCGCCACCGGTTCCGTGCGTCCGCTGGGCATCGACGTGTCGCGCTGGCAGAGCGCCGGCCCGGACGGCGCGTGCGCCACTCCCGGCATCGACTGGTCGAAGGTGCGCACGACGAGCCGGGGCTTCGTCGTGATCCGGGCGACGCGCACGACCGCCGGCCGCACAGAGCCCGACACCTGCTACGCCAGGAACTACGCCGGCGCTGCCGGCCGGGGCATCTACCGGGGCGCCTACCACTACGCCATCCCGAGCACGGTGCCCGGCTCAGCGGCGCGGGACGCCCGCGTGTTCGTGTCGGTGACCGGCCGGCTGCAGAACGCCGGCGACCTGCCGCCCGTGCTCGACCTGGAGACCTCGGGCGGCCTGGACCCCGCCCAGCTCGCGAGCTGGACGCGCACCTGGCTGACCACCGTCCGCGCCCTCACGGGCCGCCAGCCCATGATCTACACCTACCCGTCGTTCTGGCGCTCGGCGATGGCCGACAGCCAGGCGTTCCACGCCTACCCGCTGTGGATCGCCCACTGGACCCGCACTCCGTCGGTGCCGGGCGGGTGGTCGAACTACACGATCCACCAGTACTCGGCCTCCGGGCGGGTCGCCGGCATCAGCGGCGACGTCGACCTCGACGTCTTCAACGGCAGTGCCGCGCAGCTGCACGCGTTCGCGCACCCCGGCACACAGCCCACCGCCGGCACCAGCGGTCCGACGGCGTACCGCGGGTCGGCGTGGCGCATCTCCGGTCACCTCGTGACCGACCGCGGCGCTCCGGTGCGGAGCACGACCGTGCGGCTCTACCGCAGTGTCGCCGGCGGCCCGTGGAAGCAGGTCGCCACCACGAAGACCTCGGGGACGACCGCGTACTACCGCTTCCTGCTGCGCCCCACGGCGGCCGCCAGCTACAAGGTCCGCTACTCCGGAGGGACCGCCTTCGCGCCGTCCTGGTCGGGCGTGCGCAGCCACGCGATCCGCAACCGCGCCGCGACGACGCTGACGTCCGCGACGAGCGCCAGCAGGGTGCGGCGCGCAGCGGCGGTCCGCATCCGCGGAACCCTCGCGCGCACCACGGGCCACGCTCGGCTGCCGGGCAAGACCGTGACGCTCTACCAGCGCGTCGGCACGGGCCGGTGGACCGCCGTCCGCAGTGTCCACACCACCGCGACCGGCCGGTACTCCTTCGGCGTCCGCCCGACGCGTCGCACGGCGTACCGGGTGCGTTTCGCCGGCTCGCTCGCCAACCTGTCGAGCGTGTCCGTCCAGCGGACGGTCAGCCTGCGGTGACCGGGCGGCCCCTCGGCCGCCACTAGACTCCTCCGCATGAGCGAGCAGCCGCAGGCGGACGCCCCCCGACCTCCAGGGGACGCGTCGAGTGATGTCGTCGCCGACGCTGCTGGCGCGCCGAACGTGCAGGACGTCGAGGAGGTCGACACCCTCGACCTCGACGCACTGCCCTCGGGAGCCAAGGGCGCCCTGGAGGCCGTGCTCATGGTCGTCGAGGAGCCGGTGACCGAGCTGGCCATCGCCGAGGCGCTGGCCCTGCCGCCGCAGCAGGTGGCCGACCTGGTGCGCGAGCTCGCGGCGGAGTACGACGAGGCCGGCCGCGGCTTCGAGCTGCGCGAGGTGGCCGGCGGCTGGCGCGTCTTCAGCCGGGCCGACTACGCCCCGGTGGTCGAGCGGTTCGTCGTCGGAGGCCAGCAGGCGCGGCTCACCCAGGCCGCGCTCGAGACCCTCGCCGTGGTCGCCTACCGCCAGCCGGTGAGCCGCGCGCGGGTGAGCGCAGTGCGGGGGGTTAACGTCGACGGCGTCATGCGCACGCTGGTCGCCCGAGGCCTCGTGCACGAGCAGGGCGCCGACCCCGAGTCCGGCGCGATCCTGTACTCCACCACCGGTTACTTCCTCGAGCGCCTGGGGCTCACGAGCGTCGACGAGCTGCCCGCTCTCGCGCCGTACCTGCCCGAGATCGACGTGCTCGACGAGCTGGGCGAGGGGGCGTCGCTGTGAGCGGCAGCGCGAGCCGGGGCGGCCGCCGCCCCGCCCAGTCCCGTCGTCCGGCCCAGAACCGTCGGCCTGCTCGACGTCAGGCGCCCGTGCCCGAGGTGCCCGTCGACGTCCACGACGCTGACGGCGTGCGACTGCAGAAGGTGCTGGCCCAGGCCGGTGTCGGCAGCCGCCGCGCGTGCGAGGCGCTCATCGCCGCCGGTCGGGTGCAGGTCGACGGCCACGTCGTGATGGAGCAGGGCGTGCGCATCGACCCGAGCCGGCAGGTCGTGCACGTCGACGGTGTGCGCGTGCAGCTCGATGAGGAGAAGACCTACCTGGCGTTCAACAAGCCGGCCGGTGTGGTCTCGACCATGAGCGACGAGCAGGGCCGGGTGTCGCTCGGCGACTTCATGTCCGAGCGCAGCGAGCGGTTGTTCCACGTGGGCCGGCTCGACTCCGAGACCGAGGGTCTGATCCTGCTGACCAACGACGGCGAGCTCGCTCACCGCCTGCAGCACCCGTCGTACGGCGTGGCCAAGACCTACCTGGCAGAGATCCCGGGCCCGGTCGCGCGCGACGTCGGCAAGCGGCTGCGCGCCGGCATCGAGCTCGACGACGGCCCGGCCCGCGTCGACAGCTTCCGGCTGATCGACAGCCAGCCCGGCAAGGCGCTGGTCGAGGTGATCCTGCACGAGGGCCGCAAGCACATCGTGCGGCGCCTGCTCGAGGCCGTGGGCCATCCGGTCGAGCGGCTCGTGCGGGTGCAGGTCGGTCCGATCCACCTCGGCGACCTCCGTCCGGGTCGATGGCGCGTGCTCACCCGCGCGGAGGTCGGCCAGGTCTTCACGGCGGCTGGGCTGTAGCCGATGGCGGTGCGGGCCATTCGCGGCGCGATCCAGCTCGACGTCGACGAGCGTGAGCACCTGCTCGCCTCGACGCGCGAGCTGGTGAGCGAGGTGATGCGGGCCAACGGGCTGTCGTCGGAGCAGCTGATCTCGATCATCTTCACGGTCACCGCCGACCTGCGCTCGGAGTTCCCCGCCGTCGCCGCCCGCGAGCTCGGCCTGGGCGACGTGCCGCTGCTGTGCACGGTCGAGATCGACGTCCCGGGGTCGCTGCCCCGGGTGGTGCGGCTCATGGCCCACGCCGAGCTCGACGTCCCGCGGGCGCAGGTGCAGCACGTGTACCTGCGCGGGGCCACCGCCCTGCGCCTGGACATCGCGCAGTGAGTGAGGCCGCGCAGTGAGTGAGACCGCGCAGTGAGTGAGACCGCGCAGTGAGCGAGGCGGTGGGCACCGTCCGCGTCGTCGGCACGGGGCTGGTCGGCACGAGCCTCGCCCTCGCCCTGCGGGCGAAGGACGTCGACACCGTGCTGTCGGACCCCTCACCCAGTGCGGTCGCCCTGGCCCGCGACCTCGGAGCCGGGCGGTTCGCGGCTCCGGACGACGACGTGGCCCTGGTCGTGGTGGCGGCTCCTCCGGACGTCGTCGCGGACGTCGTGGCGGCCGAGCTCGCTGCTCACCCGGGCGCCGTGGTCACCGACGTCGCCAGCGTGAAGGCGCAGCCGCTGCACCAGCTCGCCGCCCGCGGCGTCGACCTCGCGCGCTACGTCGGCGGTCACCCGCTGGCGGGGCGAGAGCGCTCGGGTGCGGTGGCGGCCCGGGCCGACCTGTTCGCCGGGCGGCCGTGGGTGCTCACGCCGGCTGACTCGACCGACCCCGCAGCGGTCGAGCTGGTGCGCCGCGTCGTCGAGCTCACCGGCGCGGTCGTCACGCAGATGCCGGCCGACGAGCACGACGAGGCCGTGGCGGTGGTCTCGCACGTGCCGCAGGTCGCGGCGAGCCTGGTGGCGGCCCGGCTGCGCGACGTCCCCGAGCCGTCGGTGGCGCTGGCCGGTCAGGGTCTGCGCGACGTCACGCGGATCGCCGCGAGCGACCCGCAGCTGTGGACCCAGATCCTGGCGGGGAACGCGGCCGCCGTGGCCCGGGCCCTGCACGCCCTGCGCGACGACCTCGATGCCGTGATCGACGCCGTCGACGCCCTCGGTGCCGAGTCCGGCACTCATTCTGGCGCCGACGCGCCCGGAGCCCGGGCGGCCGTGGCGCGGGTGGTCGCGGCGGGCAACGAAGGTCACGCCCGCATCCCCGGCAAGCACGGCAGCGCGCCCACGGCCTACACGCCCGTCGTCGTGCTCGTGCCCGACCGCCCGGGCGAGCTCGCGCGGCTGCTGCAGGCGGTCGGCGACGCGGGCGTCAACCTCGAGGACCTGCATCTCGAGCACGGCCTGGGCCAGCCGTT
>JBQCES010000172.1:0-3787 GCA_051960055.1 Angustibacter sp.
CGGCCTCCCCGGTGAGGGCGATGCCGATGTCGCGCGGCACGTGGAAGTCGCCGAAGCTCACGGCGTCGGCGTCACCGTGAGCGCGCTGGCGCACCTCCGCTGCGGTCCACACGCCCACACCGGCGATCGACGTCATCCGCCGCTCGGCCTCGGCGGCCTCGACGTCGAGCGTCTGCTCGAGGCGGCCGGCGCGCTGCGCGCAGCGGACGGCGGTGCCCGACCGCGCGCCGTCGACGCCCGCCTGGAGCCACTCCCACGACGGGATGCGCGCCCACTGCGCGGCGGTGGGCGGGCAGCGCAGCCCTGCCTCCCCCGCCGGCCCCGGCGCGACCGAGCCGAACCGCTGCACGAGCCGCCGGAAGCCGCCGAACGCCTCGTGGCCGGTCACCTTCTGCTCGATCACCGCGGGCACGAGCGCGTCGATCACCAGGCCGGTGCGTGGCACCCGCCAGCCCGGACGGCGGCGACGGCACTCGCGCAGCAGGGGATGGTCGGGCGCGAAGCCGCTGTCGTCGTCACCCGCACCCAGCAGCGCGGGCGCCGAGTCGACCGCCCAGGTCGCGCCGTCGCCCCAGGCGCTCACGACCACCTCGTCACCGGCGACCTGCAGGTGCAGCGTGGCCGGCCCCAGGGGCGTGACGCAGGCCCGCCAGAAGCTGCCGTCGGGTGCCACGCGGTGCGTCGGGTCGCCCGCTCCGCGCACGAGCGTGCCGAGCGTGCCGACGACGTCGACCGGCCGGCCGGGACGCCAGCGGCTCACGACGTCGGGCGCAGCGCTCACACCCGCCATGGTCTCACCCGCCCCCGACGGCCCGGCCCGTACGATGTCGGGAACAGTGCGGGAACCGCGTGCACACGAGCCTCGTTGCCCGTGTGCACGCGCACGAGACCCGAGCCCACGAACGAAGGAACCCACCGGTGGCAGCGAAGAAGGCCGACCACGACCGCAAGGCCAAGATCGCCGAGATGCAGCGACAGGCCAAGGCCGCCGAGCGGCGTCGCACCCTCGCGGTGGTGGGTGCCGCCGTCGCGGTGGTCGTCGTGATCGCGGGGGCGGTCACCTTCGCCATCGTGCGCGACAGCTCACGCGTGCCGTCGGGCAGCCTCGCCAGCCTCGGCGTGGCCGCCGGCCAGGCGTCGTGCGACCCCGTGACCAACGACGAGGCCAAGGGCGGCGGCACCCACGTGGGCCCGGGCACCGACAAGCCGACCGAGACGACGGTCAAGTACTCCACCGTGCCGCCGTCGTCCGGTGCGCACTTCGCCGCACCCGAGTACCCGGCGCGCCAGTTCTACACCGCGGCCGACCGGCCGAAGATGGAGAACCTCGTGCACAACCTCGAGCACGGCTACACCGTGCTCTGGTACGACGACACCGCCACCGCCGAGCAGATCTCGCAGCTCAAGGCGATCAGCCGCGAGGCCAACGACAGCGCCGACGCCCGCAACAAGTTCATCGTCAGCGCCTGGGACACCGCCTACGGCGACTTCCCGGCCGGCAAGCACTTCGCCCTCTCGCACTGGTCGGCGCAGCCGAGCGACCTGTCGAAGCAGACCGGTCATCGCCAGCTGTGCGGCAAGGTCTCGGGCGAGGTCGTGGCGTCGTTCATCAAGGCCCACCCGGAGAACGAGGCTCCCGAGCCCGGCGCCCAGTAGCCCCCCGCTCCCGTCAGAGCGTGGGGACGGGGCGGGGGTTGACGCGCAGGCGCGGGCCGGCGGCCGTGAGCGGCGAGGGGCTGGCCACCCACAGGTACGTCGGCAGCACCGGCAGCAGCGCGGCGAGCGCCGCCTCGGGCAGGCGCGACACCGGCCCGGGCACCAGCCCGTCGTCGGCGAACTCCCGCGGCTGCGCCAGCACGGGCAGCGTGTAGTCGAGCACGCTCCAGCCGGCCAGCATCCGGCGCAGCCCCGGGCGCGTGCGGTACTGCTCGTAGTAGTGGTCCGCCCGACCGAACGCACGCACGTACCGGTCGGCCGCTGCCTGCGGCAGGTACGACAGGAACGGCAGCTTGTAGTGCGGCTCCATCACACCGAGCCGGTTGCCCAGGCCGAGGTAGAGCACGCCGTCCGGCCGCAGCACCCGCCGGACGTCGGCCAGCACCGCATCGGGGTCGACCACGTGCTCGTAGATGTGGTTGAACACCGCGACGTCGACCGAGGCGTCGGGTAGCGGCAGCGCCTCGCCCGCCGCGCACACGAACCGCACGCGCTCACCGAAGCGCTGCTGCGCCACCGCGAGCCCGGGCACGTCGATGTCGACGCCGTACGTCTGCGCCGCACCGGCGCCAGCGAGCTCGTCGGCGATGAAGCCCTGCGAGCAGCCGATGTCGGCGACGGTGAGCCCGCTGAGGTCGGGGCGGCCCAGCACGTGCCGCAGCACGGCCAGGATCTTCGCCGCCTTGCGCCGGCGCGTCTCCTCGTCACGCATCGCCGCCATCTGCTCGGAGTACGCGAGCTGGGCGGTGCGCTCTGGGGGCCGCGACATGCCCCGCAGACTACGGCGTCGGAGCGCGGCCACCGCGGCTGGCACTCGCCGCGTTCGTGGTGTGCCATATCGGCACGGGCATCTCGATACGGCAATCCGCAAATGCGCGGACCGTCACCGGCTCACGAAGTGGTGGCTGCGGTCGTAGAGCCACGCGGCCGCCGCGGCGACGACGTCCGAGGCGGTCACGATGAACCGTGAGAGCAGGACGACGGCAGCGGCCGCCCCCGGCCGCGACAGCGGCCCGCCGAGCAGCAGCACCAGCACCACCTCGCGCAGCCCGATGCCCGCGGGCAGCAGCACGGCCACCATGCCGAGGGACGCCGCGAGCGCGTAGCCGAGCACCGCGGGCACGAGCGCGGCGACGGCGTCGCCCCCCAGGTCGTGCACCAGCACCCAGACGTGCAGGCCCAGGCAGAGCCAGGCCGCGACGTACGCCGCCATGGTCACGGCGATGGCCCGGCCCGACAATCGCTCCTCGAGCGGGGTGCGCTTGACGACGCGCAGCGCCCGGCCGACCAGCGCGTTGAGCACCCGCGGGTGCAGCACGACCGCCCCGACAGGCACGACCAGCAGCACGAGCAGGTACCAGCTCTCGCCACCGGACGACAGCAGCGCCGGTAGCGCGAACACGCCCACTCCGAGCCCGGCGAGCGCGCTCAGTCCCATCGACAGCAGCCCCACGACGGCGGTGCGCTTGCGCGGCACCCCGACGGCGCTGGCCACCTCGGTCTGCACCACGACGGTCCACACCGTGCCGGGCAGGTACTTGCCGAGCTGCCCGATGAACAGCACGCCGGACGCCGGCCCCCACCCCAGCGGCGACCCCAGGTCGGCGAGCAGCGCGCGCCACCCCACGAGCGTCAGCACCAGCGCCAGCAGCGCCAGCGCCGACGACGCCACGAGTGCGCCGACCGACACGCGCGCGAGCTCGGCGCTGACCTGGTCCCACGACCGGGCGACGGCCCAGACGACGGCCGCGACCACCAGCAGCGCGAGCACGATGCGCGCCACCGCCAGGACGCGCGAGCGGCTCACGCCGAGCCACCCAGCACGGCGTCGACGTACCCCCGCCACGGCGTCTCGAGGTCCGGCGGACGCACGCCGCGGCGCAGCGCCTCGACCCGCCCAGGCTCGGCGAGGTCGCGCAGCGCGTCGGCGAGCGCCGCCGCGCTGCCGGGCTCGACGAGGAGGCCGTCGACGCCGTCGCGGACGTCGTGCGTGAAGGTGCCCGTGCGCGTCGCCAGCACCGGCAGGCCGTGCGCGTAGGCGAGCAGCGCGATCTGCGAGGCCGTCGCCGAG
>JBQCES010000173.1:0-2987 GCA_051960055.1 Angustibacter sp.
CCCCCCCCCCCCCCCCGCGCGGGGGCGGCGGCCCCCCCCCCCCCCCCGGGGGGGGGGCCGCCCCCGCCGCTGGGGGGGCGGGCCCGCCCCCGGGCCCCGCCCCTCACCGGAGTCGTACGAGGCTCAGCGGGTGACCTTGCCGGCCTTCAGGCAGGAGGTGCACACGTTGAGGCGCTTGGGGGTGGCGCCCACCATGGCGCGCACTCGCTGGATGTTGGGGTTCCAACGCCGCTTGGTACGGCGGTGCGAGTGCGAGATGGAATGACCGAAACCCGGCCCCTTGCCGCAGACGTCGCAGTTGGCAGCCACGGGTGCTCTCCTGATCGCTGGTACGTAGTCGTGAGGTCTCGCACGCGCGCACCGCAGGCGCCGCGAGGGGCACCGTGCTGGTGGCGAGGGACGTGCGAAAGAGCCCGAACGGGTCGGGCAACCGGTACAGCGTAGCCGACGGCGGCCGGGCAGCCCAAATGCGGTTAGCCTTCGACCGTGCTCGACCACCTGGACGCCCGCGCCGCCCGTCAGTGGGGTCGCGAGGTGCTCGCCCAGCTCGGTGAGCAGCGCGTCGAGATCGACGCCCTCAACGTCTTCCCCGTGCCGGACGGCGACACCGGCACCAACCTCTATCTCACCATCGAGTCGGCCGCCTCCGCCGTCGAGGCCCTGGACGACGGCGCCGGCCTGCCCGAGGTGGCCGACGCCTTCGCGACCGGCGCGCTGCTCGGCGCACGCGGCAACTCCGGCGTGATCCTCAGCCAGCTGCTCCGGGGCTGGGCCCGCGTGCTGGCCGAGCAGCCGGACGGCGGGGCGGGCGCCGTCCGAGACGCCCTGCAGCGGGCGGCCGACGAGGCCTACCGCGCGGTGAGCCGCCCGGTGGAGGGCACGATGCTCACGGTGGCCCGGGCCGCCGCGCAGGGAGCGCGCGAGGCAGCAGGGGACGACCTCGCCGCGGTCGTGCGAGGTGCGGTCGAGGCGGCCGACGACGCGCTGGCCCGCACCACCGACCAGCTCGAGGCGCTGCACGACGCCGGCGTGGTGGACGCCGGGGCTCAGGGCCTGCTCGTGCTGCTCGAGAGCCTGCTGGGCGTCGTCACCGAGCAGCGCACGGTGCGCTCGCACCGGCCGCCGCCCGGAGCTCACCCGGTGGTCTCCGACGGTTCGGGCACCGGCCCCGAGTACGAGGTGATGTACCTCCTCGACGCCCCCGGCGACGGCGAGCCCTGGCTCACGACCCTGCGCGACACCCTCGACCACATCGGGGAGTCGACCGTGGTGGTCGGCGGCGGCGGCCTGTGGAACGTGCACGTGCACACCGACGACGTCGGCGCCGCCATCGAGGCGGGCGTCACCGCGGGACGCCCGCACCGCATCCGCGTCACGCGCATCGCCGACCAGCTCGGCCGCCGGGCCGCCTCCGGGCACGGCCCGGCGCACGGCAGCGAGGTGGCGGTCGCGGTGGTGGCCACGGCCGCCGGGTCGGGCCTGGCGGCCGTGCTGGAGCAGGCGGGTGCGGTCGTGGTGCCCAGCGCTCCGGGACGCCGCCCCTCGACGGCCGAGCTGCTGGACGCCGTCCGGGCCACGCACGCGCAGGCGGTGATCCTGCTGCCCAACGACCGCGACACCCTGGCCGCAGCGGGTGCCGCCGCGGCTGCGGCCCGCGACGAGGGCGTGCACGTGGCGGTGCTGCCGACGCGCGCTGCCGTGCAGGGGCTGGCGGCGCTGGCGGTGCACGACCCGCAGAGCCCGCTGTCGCAGAACCTCGTGCGGATGTCGGCGGCCGCGGCAGCGACCCGGCACGGCGCCGTGACGCTCGCGACGGGAGAGGCGCTCACGTCCGCCGGCTGGTGCCGCGCCGGCGACGCCCTGGGCCTCATCGACGGCGACGTCGCGGTCATCGGCGCCCAGCTGCCCGACGTCGCCGCTGACGTCGTCACCCGCATGCTCACCGGCGGCGGTGAGCTGCTCACCGTGGTGACCGGTGACAGCGAGGACGCCGCCGGGCTGGCGGAGGCGGTCGTCGCCCGCGTGCGCGCGCACCGGCTCGACGTCGAGGTCAACGTGGTGGCCGGCGGCCAGCCCGGCTACCCGCTGCTGCTGGGCGTCGAGTGAGCGCGAGGGAGCTGGCGGTGCGCGCCGACCGGCGCATCGGAGCCAAGGCGGCCAAGGCCCTCGAGAAGCTCTTCGGCATCACCACGGTCGGCGAGCTGCTGCGCCACTACCCGCGCCGGTACGCCCAGCTCGGTGAGCTCACCGACCTCTCGCGCCTGCCGGTCGGGGAGCACGTGACGGTGCTCGCCCAGGTGCAGCAGGTCACGGTGCACTCGATGCGTCAGCGCCGGGGCAGCCGCGTGCAGGTGCGGATCGGTGACGGCCGGGGCACGCTCGAGCTCGTCTTCTTCGCGGCCAAGTCGTTCCTCGCGGCCAAGTACGAGCGCGAACTGGCCGTCGGCACGGTCGCGCTGTTCAGCGGCAAGGTCGGGCTCTACGAGGGCCGCCGCCAGCTGGCCCACCCGCTCTACGAGCGCCTGCCCGAGTACGACCCGCAGGCTGCGCAGGCCCTGGCGCGCAAGCCGATCCCGATCTACCCGGCGGGCGCGGGCATCCAGTCGTGGCAGATCCGCAATGCCATCACGCCGCTCGTGCAGACGCTCCCGGCGCTGCCCGACCCCCTGCCCGCGACCGTGCTGGAGACGCGGGGCCTGCTGGGTCTCGACGACGCGCTGCGCGGGGTGCACGACCCGGCCACGCCGGAGGAGGCGCGCGAGGCGCAGCGGCGGCTGCGGTTCGAGGAGGCCTTCGTGCTGCAGGCCGCGCTGCTGCGGCGCCGGGCCGCGCTGGCCGACCTGCCTGCAGTGCCGCGCGTTCCGGCGTCCGGTGGGCTGCTCGCGGCGTTCGACGCCCGGCTGCCGTTCGCGCTCACCGACGGCCAGCGTGAGGTGGGGGAGCAGATCGCGAGCGACCTCGCGGCGTCGCACCCGATGCACCGGCTG
>JBQCES010000174.1:0-3500 GCA_051960055.1 Angustibacter sp.
CGCTCAGCTCGCGCACGCGCGCCTGCAGAGCGCTCACGTGCGTCTCGAGCTCGAGGATCCGCTTGATGCCCGCCAGGCTCACGCCGTCCTGCGACAGGCGTTGCACCTCGCGCAGCGTCGCGACGTCGCGTGCGGAGTAGCGGCGGCCGCGGCCGCGCGTGCGGTCGGGCGACACCAGGCCGATGCGGTCGTACTGCCGCAACGTCTGCGGGTGCATGCCCGCCAGCTGCGCCGCCACGGAGATGACGAAGACGGGGGTGTCGTCGTCGAGGTCGAGCTCGGCGCGCTCGGCCCGCCGCTGGGCCATGTCAGCCGCGACCCTTCGCGGCCCGCGCCATGAGGTCGGCTCGGGGGTCGTCACCCGACGTGGCGGCCGCGTAGGCCTCGACGGCGGCGCGCGCCTCGTCGCTCAAGCGTTGCGGCACAGCGACCTGCACCGTGACCAGGAGGTCGCCGGTGGTCTTGCCGCGGTGCACGCCGCGACCCTTGACGCGAAGCACTCGCCCGGACGGCGTGCCCGCTGGCACCTTCACGCGCACCGTCGACGCCGCGCCCTCGGCACCGAGCGTCGGCACCTCGATCTGCGCACCGAGCGCCGCCTCGTCGAACGACACGGGGACGGCGACCGTGAGGTTGTCGTCCTGCCGGCCGAACACCGGGTCGGGCGTGACGGCCACGGTGATGAACATGTCGCCGCGCTCAGCACCTGAGTCGCCCACGCCACCCTTGCCGCGCAGGCGGATCTTCTGGCCGTCGCGCACGCCGGCGGGGATGCGCGTGGTGACGGTGCCGCCGTCCGGCGAGCGCAGCGTCACGGTGGAACCCGTCACGGCGTCGCGGAACGGCAAGGTGGTGGTGGCGTTGACGTCGGCACCGCGGCGCGGGCCGCGTGTGCCGCGGAAGCCGCCGAAGCCGCCACCTCCGCCACCGCCCATGCCGCGCAACAGGTCCTCGAGGTCGACGGCCTGGCCGCCGGTGTCGAACCGCATCCGCTGACCGCCCGACGCGCCACCGGCACCACCGAAGAGACCGCCGAAGAGGTCCTCGAAGCCACCGCCGCCGCCGGCGCCGCCCGGAGCGAACCGGGCGCCGCCGTGCGACATGCTGCGGATGGCGTCGTACTGCTGGCGTTGCTCGGGATCGGAGAGCACCGAGTAGGCCTCGCCGATCTCCTTGAACTTCTCGTCGTTCCCGGCGTTGGCGTCGGGGTGGTGCTTGCGCGCCAGCTTGCGGTACGCCTTCTTGATCGCCGACTCGTCGGCGTCCTTGGCGACACCGAGCGTCGCGTAGAAGTCCTTCTCGAACCAGTCCTGCCCGGCCACCCGGTGCCTCCCTTCGCGTTCTCGCAGTAGCTGTTACTCGCCGCTCGGCTGCGGGTCGGCGACGGCGACGCGGGCCGCGCGGATCACGCGGTCACCCACCTTGTACCCCGGCTGAAGCACCTGCACCACCGTGGTGACGTCGGTGCCCTCAGCCAGCTCGGCCTGCGTGTGCATGAGCGCCTCGTGCACCGACGGGTCGAACGCCTCGCCCGGCTCCCCGAAACGCTGCAGGCCGGCGCGACCCAGCACCGCCTCGAGCTTGTCGGCGATGGCCGCGAACGGCCCGCCCTCGAGGTCGCCGTGCTGGCGCGCGAGGTGGACGTCGTCCATCACGGGCAGCAGCGACTCGAGCACCGACGCCACCGCCGAGTCGCGGGCGACGTCGCGGTCGCGCTCGACCCGCTTGCGGTAGTTGACGTACTCGGCCTGCAGGCGCTGCAGGTCGGCGAGCCGCTCGGCCGCGAGGTCCTTGTCGGGGGTCAGGCCGGACGGCGCGTCCTGCGCGGTCTCCTCCAGCGGGGCCTCGACCTCGGTCTCGTTCGCCATCTCACCACTCACGTCAGGTTGCGTATCGCTTGCGGCAGAACCGCTCTCAGGGGAGCGGACCTGCCCCGTCTCGGGGTCGACCCGCCGCTTGTCGCGGACGACGGGAGGCTCGCTCCCGCCGTCCGCGACCGGACGGTCGCCCAGGGGGGCGTCGGTCATGCCTGCGCACGCCCCTCGGGCTCGTCGTCCACGACCTCGGCGTCCACGACGTCCTCGTCGGACGACGCGCTGCCGGCGTCACCGCTCGGCGCGGACTCGCCCGCCGCCGCGCTGGCCTGCTCGGCCTGGTACATCGCCTGACCGATCTCCTGGCTCACCGTGGCGAGCGCCTCGGTCTTGGCCTTGATGTCGTCCACAGAAGCGCCTCCCGACAGCGCCTCGCGCAGCTCGGCGATGGCCTTGGTGACCTTCTCCTTGGGCTCGGCCGGGATCTTCTCGTCGTTGTCCTTGACGAACTTCTCGGTCGACCACGCGAGCTGCTCGGCCTGGTTGCGGGCCTCGGCCTCCTCGCGGCGCTGCTTGTCCTCGGCCGCGTGCGCCTCGGCGTCCTTCACCATGCGCTCGATCTCCTCCTTCGGCAGCGCGCTGCCCCCGGAGATCGTCATCGACTGCTCCTTGCCGGTGCCGCGGTCCTTCGCCGACACGTGGACGATGCCGTTCGCGTCGATGTCGAAGGTGACCTCGATCTGCGGCACGCCGCGCGGGGCCGGCGCGATGCCGGTGAGGTCGAAGGTGCCCAGCGGCTTGTTGTCGCGGGTCATCTCGCGCTCACCCTGGAACACCTGGATCGTCACCGACGGCTGGTTGTCGGCCGCCGTGGTGAAGACCTCGCTGCGCTTGGTCGGGATCGCGGTGTTGCGCTCGATGAGCTTGGTCATCAGACCACCCTGGGTCTCGATGCCGAGCGAGAGCGGCGTGACGTCGATGAGCAGGACGTCCTTGCGCTCGCCCTTGAGCACACCGGCCTGCAGGGCGGCGCCGACGGCGACGACCTCGTCCGGGTTGACGCCCTTGTTGGGCTCGCGACCGGTGAGCTCCTTGACCAGCGCGGTGACGGCGGGCATGCGCGTCGAGCCACCGACGAGCACGACGTGGTCGATGTCGGCGAGCTTGATGCCGGCGTCGGCGATCACCTGGTTGAACGGCGCCTTGGTGCGCTCGAGCAGGTCAGCGGTCATCTGCTCGAACTGCGCGCGGGTGAGCGTCTCGTCGAGGTGGATCGGGCCGTTCTCGGTCATCGAGAGGTACTGCAGCGAGATGTTGGTGGAGGTCGAGCTCGACAGCTCCTTCTTCGCCTGCTCGGCGGACTCGCGCAGGCGCTGCATCGCGATCTTGTCCTTCGACAGGTCGATGCCGTAGCCCATCTTCACCTTCTGGAGCAGGTGGTCGACGATCCGCTGGTCCCAGTCGTCACCGCCGAGGTCGTTGTGACCGGAGGTGGCGCGCACCTGGATGGTCGAGAAGTCGTCCTCGTCCTTGCCGACCTCGAGCAGGGACACGTCGAAGGTGCCGCCACCGAGGTCGAAGACGAGGATGAGCTCGTCCTCCTTGCCCTTCTCCAGGCCGTAGGCGAGCGCGGCCGCGGTGGGCTCGTTGATGATGCGCAGGACGTTCAGGCCCGCGATCTCACCG
>JBQCES010000175.1:0-9110 GCA_051960055.1 Angustibacter sp.
GGGGGCCCCGGGCCGGGCCCCCGGCCCCCACTTCTCTGCTCTCGGAGGTCACTCGCCCACGCATCGATAGGGTCGGCCGCGTGGACGAGCTGTCAGGTCAGACCTTCGAGGATGAGCGGTTCGTCGACGACGACCTCACCGAGGCGCAGATCAGCGGCGCGCAGTTCACCGACTGCGCCTTCCGCGGGGTCCGCTTCAGTGCCGCGGTGCTGAGCGAGTGCGCGTTCGTCAACTGCACGTTCGCGTTGTGCGGGTTCTTCGACACCAGGTTCGAGCGGTGCAAGCTCGTCGGCAGCCGGTTCGAAGGCTGCACGTTCGGCCCGTTCACCGTCGAGGGCGGCAACTGGTCGTTCTGCCAGCTGCGGGCGGCCGACCTGCGCAAGTGCTCGTTCGACGGCGTGCGCCTGCGCGAGGCTGACCTGAGCCTGGCCCAGCTGCAGGAGGCGACGCTGCGCGACGTCGACCTGTCGGGCGCCTACCTCGATGGAGCCGACCTGAGCGGGGCGGACCTGCGCGGCAGTGCACTCGACGGCATCGACCCGACGGCGGTCGCGCTGCGCGGCACCGTGGTCGATCTCAGCCAGGCCATCACGCTGGCCACCGCGCTCGGCGTCGACGTGCGAGCGGAGTAGCGCGCCGCACCGTCAGAGCCCGCGGGCCTCCGCGACGCTGTTGCCGCCGTCCACGACGACGACCTGGCCGGTGACGTACGACGCGCCCGGCGACGCCAGCCACGCCACCGCACTGGCGACCTCGTCGGCCCGGGCGCTGCGCCCCACCGGCACCGAGCGGCCCTGCGCGGCCTCCTCGGCGCTCTGCGACGCCGTGGCCACCCAGCCGGGCGCCACCGTGTTGACGGTGACGCCGGAGGCCGCGACGTCCAGCGTGGCGGCCTTGGTGAGCCCGACGAGCGCGGCCTTCGCCGTGGCGTAGGCGACGTCGCCCGCTGTGGCCATCACCGGGCCGGTGAGGCTGCCCACCATGACCACCCGGCCCCAGCCGCGCTCGGCCATCGCCGGCACCGCCGCACGGGTCATGAAGAAGGCCGTGTCGAGGTTGCGGCGCAACGAGGCGTGCCAGGTCTGCGCCGACATCGCCGTCACGGAGCCGGACTCGAAGTCGGGGTCGCTGGCCGACGTCATGCCCGCGTTGTTGACCAGCACGTCGACCCGGCCCCACCGCTGCTCGGCGGCCGCGAGCGCCTGCTCCGCCGTGGCCTCGGCCGTGAGGTCGCCGACGAAGCCCGCGGCGTCGACACCGAGCTCGGCCAGCTCGGCCACGCGCTCGTGCACCCGGTCGGACGTCGCGCACACCAGCACCGCCGCGCCGAGCTCACCGAGCAGCCGCGCGACGGCGAAGCCGATGCCGTGGGCGCTGCCGGCCCCGGTGACCAGCGCTACCCGGCCCTCGAGCGTGACGGACGCCGGCAGTGCGCTCACGAGACCTCGACCGCCGTCAGGCCAGCACGGTGGTGACCGGCATGGAGGAGTCCGCCGGCAGCGACAGCGACGACGGGGTGCGCCCGCGGCGCACCATCTGCGCACCGAGCGCGGCGACCATCGCGCCGTTGTCGGTGCACAGGCCGGGCCGCGGCACGCGCAGCTGGATGCCCGCGGCGTCGCACCGCTCCTGGGCCAGCGCCCGCAGCCGCGAGTTGGCCGCGACGCCGCCCCCGATGAGCAGCGCGTCGACGCCCTCGGCCTTGCAGGCCGCCACGGCCTTGCGGGTGAGCACGTCGGCGACGGCCTCCTGGAAGCTCGCGGCGACGTCGGCCACCGGCACCGGCTCACCGGCGGCCTCGCGGCTCTCGACCCAGCGCGCCACGGCGGTCTTCAGGCCCGAGAAGGAGAAGTCGTAGCGGTGCCGCTCGAGGTCGCGCGGTCGGGTGAGGCCACGCGGGAAGGCGATCGCGTCGACCTGCCCGTCGCGCGCGACGCGGTCGATGTGGGGGCCGCCCGGGAACGGCAGGCCCAGCAAGCGCGCCACCTTGTCGAACGCCTCACCGGCGGCGTCGTCGATCGTCGAGCCGAGCGGTCGGACGTCGTGCGTGACGTCGGGCACGAGCAGCAGCGACGAGTGGCCACCCGAGACGAGCAGCGCCATGGTGGGCTCGGGCAGCGGCCCGTGCTCGAGCTGGTCGACGGCCACGTGCGCGGCGAGGTGGTTGACGCCGTACAGCGGTTTGCCCAGCGCGAGGGCCAGCGACTTCGCCGCGGCCACACCGACGAGCAGCGCACCCATGAGGCCGGGGCCGCTCGTGACGGCGATGGCGTCGACGTCGTCGAGCCGGACGCCCGCCTGCCGGCACGCGCGCTCGATCGTCGGCGCCATGGCCTCCAGGTGGGCGCGGCTCGCGACCTCCGGCACGACACCACCGAAGCGGGCGTGCTCCTCGACGCTGCTGGCGACCGCATCGACCAGCAGCGTCTCGCCGCGCACGATGCCGACACCGGTCTCGTCGCACGACGTCTCGACACCGAGCACCAGGGGCTCGTCCGACACTCCGCTCACCTCCGCAGGGTATCCGTCGTCAGCCGTCGCTTCGGCGCCGCATGACCCAGGCGTCGACCGACCCGTCGGCGGTGCGGTAGTAGCCGCGCCGCACCGCGATCCGCTTGAACCCGTGCCGCTCGTACAGGCGTTGCGCCGGGACGTTGTCGGCCCGCACCTCCAGCAGCACCTGCTGGGCGCCGCGGTCGGCGGCGACGTCGAGCAGCCCGCGCAGCAGGACGCCGCCGTAGCCGTGGCCCTGCGCGGCGCTCGACACCGCGATCGTCATGACGTCGGCGTCGGCGCCGTTGACGAACAGGCCGGCGTAACCCACGAGCGCTCCGTCGGTGTCGTGGGCGACCAGGTAGTGACGGCCCGGCGCGGCCAGCTCGGCCCACCAGGTCTCGGCCGACCACGCCTCCGCGCCGAACAGCTCGGCCTCCAGCGGCAGCGCGGGCTCGACGTCCCACCAACGCATGGGGTCCAGCGTGAGCGTCATCCCAGGACGCTCTTGCGCCCGCCGCCCTCGTGGACGTCGGGCCGACGCAGGTAGAGCGGCGCGGTGTCGGTGAGGTCGGCACCCGCAGCGAGCAGCCGCACGACGAGCTCCGCCAGCGCACCGGCCGACGGGTCGGCCGGACCCACCCGCGCACCGAGGGCGTCCGGGTAGAGGTCGGCCCCGCGACCCACCACCGGCAGCGACTCGACCGGCACGTCCGCCGGCAGCGCGACCGCGGGGTCCGAAAGACGTTGCGGCACAGGCGACTTCGCGGCGTACCGTGCCCAGTACACCTCGCGTCGGCGCGCGTCGGTGGCGACGACGAGCTCGCCGTCGGTGACCGCGCCGTCGGTGACGGCCTGGCTCGCCAGCACGTCGAGCGTGCAGACGCCGTGCACGGGCACCTGCAGCGTCGCACCGAGCGTCCGGGCGGTCACCAGCCCGACGCGCAGTCCGGTGAAGGGTCCGGGCCCGGTGCCGACGGCAACCGCCGTGAGGTCGCGCGTCGTCGCGCCGGCCTCGGCCAGCACGGCCTCGATGCCCGGGGCGAGCAGCTCGGCGTGGCGGCGGGCGTCGACCTCGCTCACCTCGGCGAGCACGCGCTCGCCGTCGTGCAGTGCCACCGTGACCGCGGGTGTGGCGGTGTCGAGGGCCAGCAGC
This sequence comes from Angustibacter sp., assembly GCA_051960055.1. Classification (GTDB taxonomy): domain Bacteria; phylum Actinomycetota; class Actinomycetes; order Actinomycetales; family Angustibacteraceae; genus Angustibacter. Next base: position 3,650 of record JBQCES010000175.1, read on the forward strand.
AGCACGTCGCTCACGCCTCCCACCGGACGCCGGCCCAGCGCTCACCGACGCCGTCGACCACGACGGTGCGGGGCTCGTCGACGTCGTCCATCGCCTCGCGCTCGGCGTCACCGTCGTCGTCCGCCCGCACCTCGCCGCCGGTGGGCGCCTCACCACGCGGCCGCACGATCGACACCTCCAACCGGTCGGAGGCGAGCTCGTCGACCAGGCCCTGGCCCCACTCGACCACCGTGACGCACTGCTCGAGGCTGGCGTCGAGGTCGAGGTCGTCGACCTCCGCGATCGAGCCGAGCCGGTAGGCGTCGACGTGCACGAGGGGCGGGCCGCCGACCTCGGTGGGGTGCACCCGCGCGATGACGAAGGTGGGCGAGGTCACCGGACCTCGCACACCCAGGCCCTCGCCGAGCCCCTGGGTGAGCGTGGTCTTGCCCGACCCGAGGTCTCCGGTGAGCACCACGAGGTCGCCGGCGCGCAGCAGCTCCGCGAGCCGCCGTCCCAGCGCGTGCATGGCGTCGCGCGTGGCGACGGTGGTCTCGGCGTGCACGGCGCCATGCTACGGGTCGGGGGTGGCCCGGCCCTAGGAGCGGGTCGAGCGCTCCAGCAGGTCGCCGAGGTGCAGGTTGACGACGTCGGGGTGCTCGAGCATCACCATGTGCCCGGCGTCGGGTACGACGACGTGCTCGGCGCCCGGCAGGCGGCGCACGATGGCCTCGCTGTGGTCGGGCGGGGTGAGCAGGTCGTCGGCGCCCGAGAGCACGAGCGCCTCGATGCCGTCGAGCGCCGCGAGCGCCTCGGCCTTGTCGTGGATGTCGAAGCCGGGTAGGAAGCCGGACACGACGTCGATCGGCGTGGCCGCGATCATCGCGGCGGTGAACCGCACGAGCTCCGGCGGGACGTCAGAGGCGTAGGAGTACCGCTTCACCATGAGCTGCTCGAGGTCGCTGCCGATGCGCCGGGTGCGGTCGACCAGCCGCGGCGCGCGGGTGAGGCCCACGAGCGCCACCGGCGCCACCCGGTGGGCGATGCGGCCGAGGGACTCGTGCAGGCCCCAGTTCACCTCGCCCAGACCACCCGAGCTCGTCGCCACCAGCGCCGCCCCGAGCACGCGCTCGTGCACGAGCTCGGGGTGCTCCCCCGACAACGCCATGACGGTCATGCCGCCCATGGAGTGGCCCACGAGGACGAGCGGCCCGGTGGGGGTGGTGGCCTCGATGACCGCCCGCAGGTCGGCGCCGCACTGGTCGACGGTGTAGTGCTCGTCCGGCCCGGTCTCGGAGCGGCCGTGGCCCCGCTGGTCCCAGAAGACCAGGCGGAAGCGTCCGCGCAGCCACTGCCGCTGGAAGTGCCAGATGTCCTGGTTGAGGCAGAAGCCGTGGCTGAAGACGACCGTCACCGGCTCATCGGCACGGCCCCGCGGTCGCTTGGCCCCGAAGTGCTCGGGCTCGTCGACCTCGACGTACAGGCCGGTGCCGTCGTCCGCGAGCACGCGCTGCGGCACGCCGCGCAGGCTGCCGTAGGCCTCGCCCACGCCGGACTCGCGGGCACGTCCCGCCGTCCAGCGCTCGGCGGCCAGACCCAGCGCGGCGCCGACCCCGGCGGCGGCGAGCCCCGCGCCGGCGCCGATGAGCGCCTTGGACGGAGACCTCACGCCGGCCCCATCACGCGTCGCCCACGTAACGGCGCGGCACGCGCGAGCCGATGCGGGTGACGATCTCGTACGAGATGGTGTCGACGGCCTCGGCCCACTCCTGCGCGGTCGGCTCGCCGCGCCCGGCGTCACCGAAGACGACGACGGGATCGCCCGCGCGGACGGCGGCGACGTCGGGGCGGTCGCCGAGGTCGACGACCACCTGGTCCATGCAGACCCGGCCGGCGATCGTGTGCCGGCGGCCGGCGACCTGCAGCGGCCCGACGTTCGAGGCGGCGCGCGGCAGCCCGTCGCCGTAGCCGAGGGGTACGAGCGCGAGCGTCGTGTCGGCCGAGGTCGTGTAGGCGTGGCCGTACGAGACACCGGACCCGGCCGGCACTGGCTTCACCAGCGCGAGGCGGCCCTGCAGCGTCATCGCGGGTCGCAGGCCGAAGTCGGCGGGCGCGCCGAGGTCGGGCACGGGCGACAGACCGTAGACGGCGAGCCCGGGGCGCACGAGGTCGTAGTGCAGGGCCGGGCTGGTGAGCGTGGCGGCCGAGTTGGCGAGGTGGCGCACCTGGGGCGTCAGGCCGCGGTGGGCGGCGGCCTCGAGCGCGGCGTCGAAGGCCTCGCGCTGGCGGGCCACGGTCGGGTGCTGCGGCGCGTCGGCCCAGGCCAGGTGCGACCACACCCCGACGGCCTCGAGGCAGCCTTCGGACTGCAGCTTCAGGGCGTGGTCGACCAGGTCGGTCCACTGCGCAGCCGGGGCGCCGCCGCGCGACAGCCCGGTGTCGATCTTGAGGTGCACGCGGGCGGTGCGGCCGGTCGTGCGGGCTGCGGCGGCGATCTCGTCGAGGGCCCAGGGCGCGCTGGCACTGAGGTCGATGTCGGCGGTGAGCGCGGCGGCGAAGTCGTCGCCGGGCACGTGCAGCCACGACAGCAGGAGGCCGGTGTCACCGGCCTGCCGCAGGGCCAGGCCCTCGGCGAGCTGGGCGACCCCGAGCCAGGTCGCGCCCCCCGACCGCGCGGCCCGGGCGCTCGGCACCAGCCCGTGACCGTAGGCGTCGGCCTTCACCACGGCCATCACCTCGGCCGACGGCGCGTGCTCGCGCAGGGCCGCGACGTTCGACCGCACCGCACCCAGGTCGATGACCGCCTCGGCGGGCAGCACGGGCGCGGTGGGGTCGCTCATGCCCCCAGTGTCTCAGCAGCGCGCCAGCTCACGCACGGCAGCGGGGAGCTCGTCGAGCAGCCGGACGGCGTCCAGCGGGCCGCCCGCGCTGGCCAGAGCGCCTGCGCGGCCGTGCACCGCGGCCGCCACCGCCCCGGCGAGGGCCGGCTCCAGTCCGGCGGCGAGCAGCGTGCCCGCGAGGCCGGCCAGCACGTCACCCGAGCCCGCGCTGGCGAGCCAGGCCGGGCCGTCGTCCTGCGCGAGCACCGTCGTGTGGTGCGGAGCACCCGGGGGCACGACGAGCGTCACCGCGCCCTTGAGCAGCACGGTGGCATCGAGCACCTCGGCGGCCCGACGAGCGTGGTCCAGCGGCGCCGCCTCGACCTGCTCGCGCGAGCACTCGCGGCCCTCGAGCCGGCTCAGCAGCCGGGCGAGCTCACCGGCGTGCGGCGTGAGCAGCGTGGGAGCCGCGCGGCGCTGCACCACCTCGAGCGCACCGGCGTCGACCAGGCAGGGCAGGTCGCTCGCGAGCGCCGCCTCGACGTGCGGGCGCTGCTGCTCGTCGTCGGGGTCGACGCCGGAGCCGACGGCCCAGGCCTGCACGCGTCCCCCACCGGGCACGACCTGCGGCCAGTGCGAGCGCACGAGGTCGGTGGGCGTCTGCGGGCCGACGTAGCGCACCATGCCGGCGCCCGAGCGCACCGCGGCGCCCGTGGCCAGCACGGCCGCACCGGTGTACGTCGAGCCGCCGGCCACCACGCCGAGCACGCCGCGGCGGTACTTGTCGTCGCCGGTGTCGGGCCACGGCCAGGCGGCGGCGAGGTCGGTCGACTCGAGCCGCGTCACGGCGGCCGGCCCGAGCACGGCGGCGTCGAGGCCGATGTCGACGACCTCCAGGCGGCCGGCGTCGTGGGCCGCGGGTGGCAGGAGCAGCGCGGGCTTGGCCGTGCCGAAGGTCACCGTGACGTCGGCCCGGACCGCGACGCCCGGCACGCTGCCGTCGTCCGGGCCCACACCGCTGGGCAGGTCGACCGCGACCACCGTGACGTGTGGGGGGATCGCCTGCACCGCCTCGGCCGCCGCGCCGGTGAGCCCCGGACGACCGCCGATGCCGAGGATGCCGTCGACCACGACGTCGGCTCCCTCGAGCAGCGTGGCGAGCGCGTCGCCCGTGACGGCGCGCACGGTGCCGCCGGCGGAGCGCAGGGCGGCGGCGCCCTCGGTGTGGACGGCGTCCGCGACGGTCACCGCGTCGACGCGGGCACCGCGGCCGGCCAGCCGCGCGCCGGCGAAGAGCGCGTCGCCACCGTTCGATCCGGGCCCGACGAGCAGGACGACGCGGGCGCCGTAGACGCCGCTGCGCCCCTGACGCCCCGACGCCGTGAGCTCACCGGCCACCACTGTGGCGAGCGCGGCGGCGGCCCGCTGCATCAGCGCACCATCGGGAACGCGCTGCATCGCGGCGGCCTCGGCCCGCCGGACGTCGCCGACGCGGTGCGCGCGGATCATCGCGACTCCGCGACGACGACCGCGCTGGCGATGCCCGCGTCGTGAGACATCGACAGGTGCAGGCTCGCAACCCCCAGCTCGTCGGCGCGGGCCTGCACCGTGCCCGTGACGACGAGCTCGGGGCGTCCGGAGTCGTGCCGCACCACCGTGGCGTCGTGCCAGTGCAGGCCCACCGGCGCACCGAGGGCCTTGGCGAGCGCCTCCTTGGCCGCGAACCGCGCGGCCAGCGAGGCGAGGGGCAGCTCCCGCTCGCCGGGCGTGAAGAGGCGCTCGGCCAGGCGCGGCGTCGCCTCGAGCGTCCGGCCGAACCGCTCGATGTCGACGACGTCGATGCCGACGCCCACGATCACGGCGGTGCTACTCGACCGTGACGGACTTGGCCAGGTTGCGCGGCTGGTCGACGTCGAGGCCCTTGGCCATGGCGAGCTCGCAGGCGAAGACCTGCAGCGGCACCGTGGTGACGAGCGGGGCGAGGAGCGTCGGCGTCTGCGGCACGCGGATCACCGTGTCGGCGTAGGGCACGACGTCGTCGTCGCCGTCCTCGGCGATCACGATCGTGCGTGCTCCGCGGGCCCGGATCTCCTGGATGTTCGACACGACCTTGCTGTGCAGCGAGTCGCGGCCGCGCGGCGAGGGCACGACGACGAACACCGGCAGCCCCTCCTCGATCAGCGCGATCGGACCGTGCTTCAGCTCACCGGCGGCGAACCCCTCGGCGTGGATGTACGCGAGCTCCTTGAGCTTCAGCGCCCCCTCGAGCGCCACGGGGAAGCCGACGTGACGGCCGAGGAAGAGCACGACCTTGGCGTCCGCCATCTCGCGGCCCAGCGCCCGCACCGGCTCGATGCCGTCGAGCACCTGCTGGATCTGCTGGGGCACCTGGGCCAGCTGGTGCATCATCTGACGCACCTCGTCCTCGAACTTGTTGCCCCGCAGCTGGGCCAGGTAGAGGCCGAGCAGGTAGCAGGCGGTGATCTGCGCCAGGAACGCCTTGGTCGACGCGACGGCGACCTCAGGACCGGCGTGGGTGTAGATCACCGCGTCGGCCTCGCGCGGGATCGTCGAGCCGTGGGTGTTGCAGATGGCCACTACCTTGGCCCCCTGCTCGCGCGCGTGGCGCATGGCCATCAGGGTGTCCATCGTCTCGCCGGACT
>JBQCES010000176.1:0-3207 GCA_051960055.1 Angustibacter sp.
GCTCGGGCGCCGAGCCGGTCGAGCAGCTCGTCGTCCCGGCGGACGGCGTCGAGCGAGCGGGGCGTCATGACGCCTCACCGGCCAGCTGACGCAGGCGGCCCAGAGCCCGGTGCTGCGCGACGCGCACGGCTCCTGGGGTCATGCCGAGGGCGCGCGCGGTCTCGTCGGCCGACCACCCGGCCGCGACGCGCAGCGTGAGGATCTCGCGCTGGGTGTCCGGCAGCTGGGCCAGCAGCGCGCGGGCGCGTTCGGCGTCGGACGCGAGCAGCGCGAGGTCCTCAGGCCCCGGGCGCGGGTCGACGCCGTCCGGCACCTCGTCGGTCGGCTGCGGCCGCCGCATCGCCGCACGCTGGACGTCGGCCACCTTGCGCGAGGCGATGCCGTACACGAACGCCTCGAAGGGCACGCCCTGGTCGCGGTAACGCGGAAGCGCGGACAGCACGGCGATGCACACCTCCTGCGCCGCGTCGTCGGCGGCATCCTCAGCCCCCCGGTACCGACCGAGGCGTGACCTCGCGTACCGGTGCACCAGGCGGCGCACGTCGACCAGGAGCTGCTCGGTGGCTCGCGCATCCCCCTCGACCGCGCGAGCAGCCAGCACCCTCAGGTCGACCTCGGGCTCCACTGGTGCTATCGCGGCTCGCGCCATCGGTGTTACCTCGTGCGCCTCGTCCATGCACCACCCCGAGCGTCTGTGAGCCGGCGGGGCTCCTGACGGGCCGACGATACCGCCGTCAGTGAACCGAGCCGTCAGTGAACCGGGCCGTCAGTGAACCAGGCCCCAGCGGAACCCGACGGCCACCGCCTGGGCGCGGTCGGCCGCGCCCATCTTGCGGAACAGCCGTCGGGCGTGCGTCTTGACCGTGTCCTCCGACAGGTACAGCTCCTTGCCGATCTCGGCGTTGGAGCGGCCCCGGCTCATGCCGGTGAGCACCTGCAGCTCGCGCTCGGTGAGCACGGGCTGCACGCCGCCACCAGGCAGCGCGACGGCCACGTCGGCGCGACGACGGCCCGCGACGTCCGACAGCGACTGCACGACGGTCGCGGCGAGCTCCTCGCGCGAGGCGTCCTTCATGACGTACCCACGAGCGCCCGCGGTGATGGCCCGGGCGACTCCGTCGAGGTCCTCGGCCACGGTGGTCATCAGCACGTTGGCCTCGGGGTGCAGCGCGATGAGGCGACGGGTGGCCTCGGTGCCCCCGATGCCGGGCATGCGCACGTCCATCAGCACCAGGGAGGGCCGCTCGACCGGCCAGCGGGCGATGACCTCCTCGCCGCTGGCGGCAGCCAGCACGCGGGTCACGCCGGGGATGGTGGCCACGCAGCGGCGCAGCGTCTCCCGCGCGAGCGGTGAGTCGTCGCAGACCAGCACGGTCGCCATCCGCACGTCCTTCCCGAGGTACCAGCCGGGTTCACCCGATCGGCGGCGACGTCCGCCGCGCTCGAGGAGTCCATCGGCACGCAGACGGCCCGGCCTTAGCGGCTGGTGGACGCGACCCCCGCGGTCACAGGATCGAGGCGATGACCTCTTCGACCGTCTCGCTCAGCGACTCGACGCGGCTCACCGTCGCGGGCACGTTGCGGCCCCACCCGGGGCCACCGACGAGCACGCGCGGCTTGGGCCGCACGCGGTCGACCTCGGTCAGCAGGCCCTGGTCGACCACCGGCATGGAGGCGTAGAGCACGATGACCGCCGGCCCGCTGCGTCGCACCACCGACAGCAGCGCGGACGACGGCACGCGGTGACCCAGCTGCCGGGCCAGCACGCCCCGCTCGGCCAGGGCCGCGGCGAGCGCGTGCAGCGGCAGGCTGTGCTGCTCCTCGCCGACGCAGGCCAGCAGCACCTGGGCCGTGTTGCGCGGCCGCTCCAGGCTCTCGGTGGTGGCGCGAAGCACGCCCATGAGGCACTCGCTGAAGATGTGCTCGACCTCGATGCCGTCGCCGGTGGTGGCGAAGCGCTCTCCCAGGCCGATGAGCACCGGCGACGCGAGCGCCTCCCAGGTGCGGATCACGCCCTGGGTGCGCACCTGGCGTCGCAGCACCTCGCTGATGCCGTGCGCGTCGAGGGTCATGGAGGCGCGGGCGAGGCCGCGCACGGCCGGCGAGGCCTCGGGCAGCGGCACGACGCGGCCGCCCCCGGCGCGGGCGGGGGTGTCGCCGAGCAGGTCGAGCAGGTTGTCGTCGACCTCGGCGGCCGCGCTCTCGTTCGACAGCGCGTACTGCGCCGCCTGGGCCGGCGACAGGCCCTCGTGGGTGAGCCGGCGCATGACGACGAGCCGGGCCAGGTCGGCGGCGGTGTACCGCCGGTGCGAGCCGGCGGTGTGGCTCGACGGGCCGAGGCCGTAGCGGCGAGCCCACGTACGCAGGGTCGCTGGAGCGACGCCGAGGCGGCGGGCGACGGCGGCCACCGTCAGGGTCGGGCCGTCGGGCGCCGGGGGCGCCTCGCCTCGCTGCTCACTCACGCCCATCACGCACGCCATCAGTCACGCAGCCATTGTGTGCGTCCAGGCACCGCAGCGCCACCCGATCGCGCCAACTCGACCAATTTCTGGCGCGTTTTGTGCTCAGCGCCGAGTCGTCACGCGGATTTCATGATCACGGGACTTGAATCAGGGCTGGCGCGGTACTAAGTTCATCCACGAACCGCTTCACAGGTGGTTCAACAAGCGCTTCAGCATTCGTTTCACCGCTCGAGCAGTGGGCGGTCTGCGGCTGGCGAAAACCGCTTTCGACGGAGGAACGACATGGCAGAGATCTCCCGGCTCCCCGGCCCCATCGCAGACCTGTGGGAGTGGCAGTACGACGGCGCGTGCCGGCGGGTCGACCCGGCCGTCTTCTTCCACCCCGAGGGCGAGCGCGGCCCGGCCCGCCGCCGTCGCGACGAGTCGGCCAAGGCCGTCTGTGCGTCGTGCCCGGTGATGGAGCAGTGCCGCCAGCACGCGCTCAAGGTGCGCGAGCCCTACGGCGTCTGGGGTGGCATGACCGAGGACGAGCGCGAGGCCTACTACGCCCAGCACAAGACCGCGCGTCGCGTGGCATCGGCTGAGGTGGCGGTCTAGCCGCTCCGCCAGCCGGCCACAGACCACGCGACACGACAGCGGCCCGGGGGCCCCCACCCGGGGGCGGGGCGCCGGGGGGGGGGGGGGGGGGGGGGAGACGGAGGGGGGGTGGGGGGGGCCCGGGCCCGGGGGGGGGGGGGGGGGGGGG
>JBQCES010000177.1:0-8589 GCA_051960055.1 Angustibacter sp.
GGGACGACCTTCGCGTCGACCCGGCTGCCCCATGCGGTGCGAACCGGGCTGCCGCTGCGCCGGGAGATCAGCACGCTGGACCGGGCGGCCCGGCGGCCGGCCGCGCGGGCCGGGTTCGGCCTCGATCCGGACCGCCGCACGCTGCTGGTGACCGGCGGTTCGCTCGGCGCCCAGCGGCTCAACGACACCTTCGGCGAGGCGGCCCCCGACCTGCGCGCGGCCGGCGCGCAGGTGCTGCACGTCAGCGGCACCGGCAAGCAGGTCGAGGTGCGTGACAGCGGCGGGGGAGCAGGCGACGTGCCGCCGTACGTCGTCGTGCCGTACGTCGACGCCATGGAGCAGGCCTACGCCGCGGCCGACCTCGTCGTGTGCCGCGCCGGCGCCAACACGGTCTGCGAGCTCGCCACGGTCGGGCTGCCCACGGCCTACGTGCCGCTGCCTGTGGGCAACGGTGAGCAGCGGCTCAACGCCGAGCCGGTCGTGGCGGCCGGTGGCGGCCTGCTGGTCGACGACGCCGACTGCACGCCCGGCTGGGTGCGCGAGGTGCTGGTGCCCCTGCTGCAGGACGCGTCCGCGCTGCGCGCCATGGGCGAGGCGGCGGCCCGCTTCGTCGTGCCTGACGCCGACGAGCGGCTCGCCGACCTCGTCGAGGCCGCGGTCGAGGGACGCCGGGTGCCCGCGTGAGGGCCACCGTCGACCTCGCGCTCGAGCTGCCGCCCGCGGCCGAGCTGTCACCCGTGCACTTCATCGGCATCGGTGGCGCCGGCATGTCCGGCATCGCCCGGATCATGCTGGCGATGGGGCTGGAGGTCAGCGGCAGCGACGCCAAGGAGTCGCTGCTGCTCACCGCGCTGCGGGCCGAGGGTGCGCGCGTCGACGTCGGCCACGACGCCACGCACGTCGAGGGCGCTCGCACGGTGGTGGCGTCGTCCGCCGTGCGGCCGACCAACCCCGAGCTCGCCCGGGCTCGCGAGCTGGGGCTGTTGGTGCTGCACCGCTCGCAGGCGCTCGCCGCCGTGAGCGCCGGGCGTCAGGTGGCGGCCGTGGCCGGCACCAACGGCAAGACCACCACGACGTCGATGCTCACCGTCATGCTGCAGCACTGCGGCGCCGACCCGTCGTTCTCCATCGGCGGCGAGCTCACCGAGAGCGGCACCAACGCCCACTTCGGCAGCGGCGACGTGTTCGTGCTGGAGGCCGACGAGAGCGACGGCACCTTCGTCGTCTACCGCCCGCAGGTCGCGGTGGTGACCAACGTGCAGCCCGACCACCTCGACTACTACGGCACGGCGGCCGGCGTCGACGAGGGCTTCCTGCAGTTCGCCCGCAGCATCCGTCCCGGTGGCCGGCTCGTCGCCTGTGCGGACGACGAGGGTTCGGCCCGGCTCGCCGAGCGCGCGGCCGCCGAGGGCATCGCCGTCACGACGTACGGCACGCAGGCCGGTGCCGACGTCCGCCTCGACGACCTGCGCCTCGTGGGTGCGGGCTCGTCGTTCACGGTCGCCGACCACGGCCGCACGGTGGGCCGCGCGAGCGTGCGCGTGCCGGGCCGGCACAACGCGCTGAACGCCCTGGCCGCCTACACCGCGATGGTGATGCTGGGCCAGCCGGCCGAGGCGGCGCTCGCCGCGATCGAGGTGTTCACCGGCACGCGGCGGCGGTTCGAGGCCCGCGGCACCGCGGGTGGCGTGCGCGTCTTCGACGACTACGCGCACAACCCGGGCAAGGTGCTGGCCGCGCTCGAGACCGCCCGCCAGGTCGCCGGCTCCGGGCGCCTCATCGTGGTGTTCCAGCCCCACCTGTACTCGCGCACCCGCGACTTCGCCGAGCCGTTCGGTCGGGCGCTGGGGCTGGCCGACGAGGTCGTCGTCATGGACGTCTATGCCGCGCGCGAGGACCCCCTGCCCGGGGTGTCGGGCCAGCTGGTGGCCGACGCCGTGCCCTTGCCGCCCGAGCGGGTGGCCTTCGTGCCGTCGTGGTCGGCGGTGGCGGACGCCGTGCTGGCGCGGCTGCGTCCCGGCGACCTGCTGCTCACGGTGGGTGCGGGCGACGTCACGATGCTGCCCGACGAGGTGCTGGCCCGGCTCGACGAGGGCACGCGGCGGTGAGCACGCGCTCGACGCGGGTGCGCGAGCCGGTGTCGGCTGCCTCGGCCCGCTTCGAGGCGCGAGCTCGGGCGGCCCGCTGGCGGTCGCGCCGTCCGGCGCTGGTGGCGGCCGGCCTCGTGGCGGTGCTGCTGCTGCTCGCTGGCTTGTCGTGGTTCGGGCCGTTGCTCACCGTGCGGCACGTCGAGATCCGCGGCGTCACGGGCGCCCAGGCGGCGCAGGTGCGCGAGCTCGCCGCCGCGCAGCAGGGCACGCCGCTCCCGCGCGCCGACGCTGGGGCCGTGCGGCGTCAGGTCGGTGATCTGCCGTACGTCGCGTCGGTGCGCGTGCACCGGGCGTGGCCGTGGACGCTGCGGGTCGTCGTCCGGCCCCGAGAGGCCGTGGCCGCCGTGCCGCAGCCCGGTGGTGGGCTGCGGCTCGTCGACGCCGACGGCGTGCCGTTCGCGACGGTGCAGCGCCCGCCGTCCGGCGTCCCGGTGCTGCGGGTGCCCGTGGGTGCGGCCGGCCGCGACGCGCTCGCGGCGACGTTGACGGTGCTCGACGGGCTGCCCGAAGCCTTGCGCGCGAAGGTCAGCCAGGTCAGCGCGAGTACGCCGGACGACGTCCGGATGCGCTGGCGCGGGGCCACCGTGGTGTGGGGGAGCGCCGACGACACCCCGCTGAAGGCGCAGGTGCTGCAGGCGCTGAGCCGCCAGCGCGCGAAGGTCTACGACGTCAGCTCGCCGCACACTCCCGTCCTGCGCTAACCCCCCCACCGACCTCTCCCAAATTTTGGCGCGGTGGCACCCTCCTCCATTCCTATTGGAGCAGGGTGCCCCCGCTCCAACGGCAGAGTGGAGTGATCTTCCCCAGGCCGCCGGACGGCGACGCGGCCAGCTGGGGAATTCTGCCCCAGTTCGACATTGGAGCGGGGTGCCCCAGCTCCCATAGGACTGGAGCGGGGTGCCACCGCGCCAACTTCGGGGAGAGGGTGGGTGGGGTTGGGCGGGGCGAGGTGGGGAGCGGAGGTGGATTGAGGCCGGGATGCCGACACGCCGGGTGTGGTCGTTGTGACTCACTGCTCGCGCACCTAGCGTCTGCGCCAGACGTAGTTGACATAACTATAACCCTCAACTTGAGGGTCAGGGTCGAAACGACACGCAGCATCACCCCAGCCAGCACCACCCAGCCCAGCACCACCCCAGCGAGAGGCACTCGACGTGGCAGCACCGCAGAACTACCTGGCCGTGATCAAGGTCGTCGGTATCGGCGGCGGCGGCGTCAACGCCATCAACCGGATGATCGACGTCGGTCTGAAGGGCGTGGAGTTCATCGCCATCAACACCGACGCTCAGGCGCTGCTGATGTCGGACGCCGACGTCAAGCTCGACGTCGGCCGCGAGCTCACCCGCGGCCTGGGCGCCGGCGCCGACCCGGAGGTCGGCAAGAAGGCCGCCGAGGACCACATGGAGGAGATCGAGGAGGTCCTGCGCGGGGCCGACATGGTCTTCGTCACCGCTGGCGAGGGCGGCGGCACGGGTACCGGTGGGGCGCCGGTCGTCGCGAGGATCGCCCGTTCGCTCGGTGCGCTGACGATCGGCGTGGTCACCCGCCCCTTCACCTTCGAGGGCCGCCGTCGCGCGAACAGCGCCGAGAGCGGCATCTCGGCCCTGCGCGATGAGGTCGACACCCTCATCGTCATCCCGAACGACCGGCTGCTGTCGATCAGTGACCGCGCGGTCCGCATGCTCGACGCCTTCCGCAGCGCCGACCAGGTGCTGCTGTCGGGCGTGCAGGGCATCACCGACCTCATCACGACGCCCGGCCTGATCAACCTCGACTTCGCCGACGTCAAGTCGGTGATGCAGGGCGCCGGCAGCGCGCTCATGGGCATCGGCTCGGCGCGCGGCGAGGACCGTGCCGTGCAGGCGGCCGAGCTGGCGATCTCCTCGCCGCTGCTCGAGGCCAGCATCGACGGCGCGTACGGCGTGCTGCTGTCGATCCAGGGCGGCTCCGACCTTGGCCTGTTCGAGATCAACGAGGCGGCGCGCCTGGTGCAGGAGGCCGCGCACCCCGAGGCGAACATCATCTTCGGTGCCGTGATCGACGACGCGCTCGGCGACGAGGTGCGCGTCACGGTGATCGCGGCCGGCTTCGACGGCGGTGTGCCCACCCGACGCCAGGATGAGCGGGCTCTCGGCCAGATCACCGGCGCCTCGCCCCGAGCAGCGGCGCCTACCCAGTCCACCGCCCATGCGCCGGCGCCGACCAACGGCCCGACGTCGCCCGTGCCCAACGGCGTGAGCCAGCGGCCGTACTCGCCGGCGGGTGCCACCTCGGCGACGCCGACGCCTGTGCCGTCGAACCCGCCCGCCCCCGAGCCGGCGCGGGCGTCGTCGGAGTGGGACCAGCCCGCGCGCTCGGAGCAGCCCGCCCGGCGCGAGGAGCCGGTGGTGGTGCCCGAGTCGCTCGAGCCCGTGCGCGCCCGCGCGCCGCGGTCGGTGGTGTTCGACGACACCGACGACGAGCTCGACGTGCCTGACTTCCTGAAGTAGCTGCACCGCCCCGGACGGCCCGCCGCGCGACCTGCGCGGCGGGCCGCCGTGCGTCTCGAGCCCGGCGGGCATGCGAGAAGATGCTCCGGTGATCGCCTGGAGCCAGTCCCTGCCCGGTGCCGCCGGCCGCGTGCGGCTGGCCGTCACCGACCGCGACGGCGGCGTCAGCACCGGCCCCTGGCGCGGGACGACGGGTGGCGGCCTCAACCTGGCCACGCACGTCGACGACGAGCCGGCCCACGTGGCCGAGAACCGGCAGCGGCTGTGCGCGGCGCTGTCGCTGCCCTCCGACGCGCTGGTGGTGGGTGAGCAGGTGCACGGCCGCGAGGTCGTGCAGGTCAGCGGGCCGTGCCCCGAGCCGCCCGTGGCCGACGCCCTGGTCACCGACCGCCCGGGGACGGCGTTGATGGTGCTCGTCGCCGACTGCGTGCCCGTGCTGCTCGCCGATCCCGAGCAGGGCGTGGTGGGCGTGGCCCACGCCGGCCGGCCCGGCATGGTCGCCGGCGTGGTGGGGGAGGCGGTGGCGGCGATGCGCGACCTCGGCGCCCGTGACCTCGTCGCGCGGCTGGGGCCGTCGGTGTGCCCGCGCTGCTACGAGGTGCCGCTCGCCATGCGCGAGGACGTCGCCGCGCGTCACCCGGAGGCTCGCTCGGTCACCTGGGAGGGCGGCCCTGCGGTCGACGTCGCCGCCGGGGTGCTGGCCCAGCTGGTCGAGCTCGGGGTCGCCGTCCGCCAGCTGCCGGGCTGCACCGTCGAGTCCGACCGGCTGTACTCCTACCGCAGGGACGGCCGCACCGGGCGGTTCGCCGGGCTGGCCTGGCTGGAGGACGCGTGAGCCCCGACGCCCGCACCCTCGAGCTGGAGCGCAACCTGGCGGCCGTGCGCGAGCGCGTCGCCCGCGCCTGCGCCGCCGCCGACCGGGACGTTGCCGAGATCACGCTCATCGCGGTCACGAAGACGTTCCCGGCCGACGACGTCGTGCGCCTGGTCGGCCTCGGCGTGCGCGACGTGGCCGAGAACCGCGACCAGGAGGCGCGCGCGAAGGTGCAGGCCGTGCTCGACAGCGGACAGCCAGGCGCGGCGGACCTGCGCTGGCACTTCGTCGGCCAGCTGCAGCGCAACAAGGCGGCGTCGGTGGCGCGCTACGCCGACGTTGTGCACTCGGTCGACCGCGCCGCGCTGGTGACCGCGCTCAGCCGGGGCGCCGTCGCGGCCGGACGCGAGGTCACCGTGCTGCTTCAGCTCGACCTCGACCCCAGCGGCAAGGCCACTGGCCGCGGGGGAGCGGCACCCGCGCAGGTGCTGGAGCTGGCCGACCAGGTGCAGGGCGCCGACGGACTGACGGTGCGGGGCGTGATGGGGGTGGCTCCGCTCGGGGCGCCGCCGCGCGAGGCGTTCACGCGCCTCGCCGAAGCAGCTGCCGTGCTGCGCGAGCGCATTCCGCAGGCCACGTGGGTCTCGGCCGGCATGAGCACCGACCCGGAGGACGCCGTGGCCTGCGGTGCGACACACCTGCGTGTCGGCAGCGCGGTGCTCGGATCACGTCCGTCACTCGGGTAACGTCCGAAGGCGTCACACGGGACGCGTGGGGCGTCCACTGACGACACGGAGGAGCTGGCGATGGCAGGTGCGCTGCGCAAGACGATGGTGTACCTCGGGCTGGCCGAGGACGACGACCAGTACGACGACGAGCTGTACGACGACTACGACGAGCAGCCGTCGCACCGTCCGGAGGTCCCTCGCGCCGAGACGCCGGCTCACCGCCCGGGCCACGCCCAGGTCACCCAGCTGCCCTCCCGCGCCGTCGGCGTGGTGCGCAGCGCGTCCCCGGAGGCCGATCTGCGCCGCATCACGACGATCCACCCGCGCACCTACAACGAGGCGAAGACGATCGGTGAGGCCTTCCGTGAGGGCATTCCCGTGATCATGAACCTCTCCGACATGGACGACGCCGACGCCAAGCGCCTGGTCGACTTCGCGGCGGGTCTGGTGTTCGGGCTGCACGGTGCTATCGAGCGCGTGACGAGCAAGGTGTTCCTCCTGTCGCCGGCGCACGTCGAGGTGACCGCGGAGGACAAGGAGCCCGTGAACACCTCGGGCCTGTTCAACCAGAGCTGACGGCGTGCACGTCGTCCGGTCGGTCCTGTACCTGGTGGTCCTGGCCTTCTTCATCCTGCTCATCGGCCGGCTCGTGCTGGACTGGATCCAGGTGTTCGCGCGCGAGTGGCGCCCCCGCGGCGTGGTGCTGGTGATCGCCGAGGCGATCTACACCGTGACCGACCCGCCGCTGCGGCTGCTGCGCCGCGCCGTGCCGCCGCTGCGGATCGGTCAGGTGGCCATCGACCTGGCGTTCATGATCCTGTTCATCGTGACGCTGCTGCTGATGCAGCTGCTGTCGTGAGGCCGGCTTCGCCGTCCGCCCTGACCGCATGCTCGTCACGCCGAACGCGTCCCGCCCGTGCTCGACAGGCGGTGAGGAGGACCGCGTGATGGAGTCGAAGTGACCTCCTACCTGCAGATTCGCTACCGTGTGCCGGGCGACCCCAGACACCGAGAGGTGACCACATGCCGCTGAACCCCGAGGAAGTTGTCAACAAGCGCTTCAGCCCGACGAAGTTCCGTCAGGGCTACGACGAGGAAGAGGTCGACGAGTTCCTCGACGAGGTCGTCGCCGAGCTGCGACGCCTCAACTCCGAGAACGACGAGCTGCGCGCGAAGCTGAGCGCCTGCGAGAGCCGCGTGGCAGAGCTGTCGCGTGGCGGCGGTGCCCGCGGACGGCAGGAGCAGGCGCCGACCCCGGCGCCGGTTGCTGCGCCCACCCCCGCGCCCGCTCCGGCCCCGACCCCCGCGCCGGTGCAGCAACCCGCGCCGGCTGCGGCGTCGAGCGGCCCCGAGAGCGCGGCCGGCATGCTCGCACTGGCTCAGAAGCTGCACGACGAGCACGTCGAGGCGGGCAAGGCCGAGCGGCAGAAGATCGTGGGCGAGGCCCAGGAGCACGCCGCCCGCCTGGTGCGCGAGGCCGAGCAGAAGCAGCGCGAGACCCTCGGTGACCTCGAGGAGCAGCGCCAGGTGCTGCAGCGCAAGGTCGAGCAGCTCCGGCAGTTCGAGCGTGAGTACCGCAGCCGTCTGAAGGCCTACCTCGAGGACCAGCTCAAGCAGCTCGAGACCAAGGCGTCGGTCGGCGGCTCCGGCCCGGACAACGCCCAGGGCTCGCAGTCGAGCGGCTCCGCCGAGGTCACGCCCCTGCCCACGCGTGGCGGTGGCTTCTCCGGGGGTTCGGACTCCGAGCGTCAGAGCCAGCCGCAGCAGCAGGAGACGCCCAGGTTCCCGTTCGGCAGCTGACGAACGGGGTCGCAGACCTCGACGAAGGGCCACCGGTGCTACCGGTGGCCCTTTGTCGTGCGCTGAGGCAGCTGGGCGCCGGTGCGGCGAGTCGCGTTGAGTCGGCGTCTTCGGCACCCCTATCCTGCCCGCACCGTGCCGTGCGGCGCGGATGGCGCCCTCGGGCCGAAGCTGGGAGAGATGATGGCGAGGACGATCAGCGTGGGCACCACCGCTCGCCGCGCTGTCGGTGTGGCCGTCGCCTCGGCCGCCCGGGTGGCGAAGAAGGTCACGAGCGCGCGTGTCGGCGCCGGGTCGACCGCGAAGCAGGCGGCGAAGAAGGCTGCGCCGGCGAAGAAGGCTGCGCCGGCGAAGAAGGCGACGCCCGCCAAGAAGGCGACCACGGCGAAGAAGGCAACGCCGGCCAAGAAGGCCACGACGGCGAAGAGGGCCGCGCCGGCCAAGAAGGCGACCACGGCGAAGAGGGCCGCGCCGGCCAAGAAGGCGACCACGGCGAAGAAGGCGACGCCGGCCAAGAAGGCCACGCCGGTGAAGAAGGCGACGACGGCGAAGAAGGCCACGACGTCCAAGAAGGCCACGCCGGCCACGAAGGCGACAACGGCGAAGAA
>JBQCES010000178.1:0-2648 GCA_051960055.1 Angustibacter sp.
GTTGCCCTGCTCGTCGTACTCCGCCGACATGCCGTAGAGCGTCGGGTCGAAGTTCTCGTTGGAGGAGTCCGCGCCCTCGTTGGCCTGCTTCAGCGACAGGCTGATGCGACGACGCTCGAGGTCGATGTCGATGACCTTGACCATGATCTCGTCGCCGACGTTGACGACCTGCTCGGGGATCTCGACGTGGCGCTCGGCCAGCTCGGAGATGTGGACGAGGCCCTCGATGCCCTCGGCGACCCGGACGAACGCACCGAACGGCACCAGCTTGGTGACCCGGCCGGGAACGACCTGACCGATCTGGTGGGTGCGGGCGAACTGCTGCCAGGGGTCCTCCTGCGTCGCCTTGAGCGACAGCGAGACCCGCTCGCGGTCCATGTCGACGTCGAGGACCTCGACCGTGACCTCCTGGCCCACCTCGACGACCTCGCTCGGGTGGTCGATGTGCTTCCAGGACAGCTCGGAGACGTGCACGAGACCGTCGACGCCGCCGAGGTCGACGAACGCACCGAAGTTGACGATCGACGACACGACGCCGGAGCGGACCTGCCCCTTCTGCAGGGTCTGCAGGAAGGTCTGGCGCACCTCGGACTGGGTCTGCTCGAGCCACGCACGACGCGACAGCACGACGTTGTTGCGGTTCTTGTCGAGCTCGATGATCTTGGCCTCGAGCTCCTTGCCGACGTACGGCTGGAGGTCGCGGACGCGACGCATCTCGACCAGGGACGCCGGCAGGAAGCCGCGCAGCCCGATGTCGATGATCAGGCCGCCCTTGACGACCTCGATCACCGTGCCGGTGACGATGCCGTCCTCCTCCTTGACCTTCTCGATCGTGCCCCAGGCGCGCTCGTACTGGGCGCGCTTCTTGGACAGGATGAGCCGGCCCTCCTTGTCCTCCTTCTGGAGAACCAGGGCCTCGACCTCGTCACCGACCGACACGACCTCGTTCGGGTCGACGTCGTGCTTGATGGAGAGCTCGCGGGAGGGGATCACACCCTCGGTCTTGTAGCCGATGTCGAGCAGGACCTCGTCCCGGTCGACCTTGACGATGACTCCCTCGACGATGTCACCGTCGTTGAAGTACTTGATCGTCTCGTCGATGGCGGCGAGGAAGTCCTCAGCCGAACCGATGTCGTTGACAGCGACCTGGGGTGCGCTGGCGCGTTCGGTGGTGCTGGCAGTCATGTAGTGGGGGCTCCGATGCGGACAATGAGTCGAGAGGTGGACAGGATCTGACGTCGCTGCGGCCGGTCACCCCAAGATCAGGGCCTGACCGCACACGCGTGCGACGTTCTACCCTAACGATGCGGTCCACCGCGGGTCAACGCGGGTCGGTGATCCGGCCCGGCGTCGCGGTGGGATGCGGTCGGACGCGGTCAGCGGGATGACCGCGAGTGGGCTCGGGCGCGCAGCAGCTGACGAGCGAGGGCGATCGGAGCCGGCGCCGAGGCGCCTCGCTCGGGACGCGCCGCCAGCTCGAGCAGCGCGAAGAGGTCGAGATCGACCGCGCGGTGCAGCCAGTCGTCGTCGACGCCGGCCGTCGACGTCGTGCCTCGCTCGTGCAGGCCGGCGTGCAGCGCGTCGACCAGGCCCCGGCGAAAGGCCGTCCACGACGCCCCGCCCGCCCCTCCGGCTGCGGCGCCCTGGTCGGCGCCGCGCAGCAGCTTGCCGACGTCCTCGGCCCAGTCGCCGGCGTGGGAGTACTCCCAGTCGAGCACGGCGCGCAGCCGGCCGGTGTTGGGGTCGGCGATGAGGTTCTTGCCGTTGAGGTCGCCGTGCACCAGCGAGACCCGCCGCTCCCCCGCCGAGGCGAGCCGGTGCGACGCCGCGCGCACCAGCGGGCGCAGGCCCGGCGTCGAGCGTCGGCCGAGGCCCGCCGCGGCCAGGCCCGGCTCGAGGTGCTCGAACCACGCCTGCAGCGTGCGCAGGTGCTCGGGCCACTCGCCGACCCGCAGATCGGCGTCCAGCCACGGCCCTGGCCGCTCGCACCGGACGCCGCGCAGCACCGACACCAGCCTGGCGCACTGACGACCCAGCGCGTTGGCGGCGGGCACGGGCAGCCCGCGGTCGAGCAGGATGTCGGCCCGCTGGCCCTCGACGCCGGCGGTGACGATATACGGCGGCAGGCCCGACACCCCGCGTGGTTCGGCGGCCAGCACCTGAGGCTGTGGCACCAGGCCGTGCAGGCGCCGCATCAGGGCGAGGTCGATGACCGCCCGCTGGGGCTCGCGCAGGTAGAGCCGCAGGTAGGCCCGCTCCCGGAAGTAGGTGCCGACGAACGTCTCGGCGCTGTACCCCCCGTCGGCCGCACGGGCGTCATGAAGGACCTTCGCGGCAAGACGGAGCGGATCGGACGCGGGCACGGGGGGAATCTCAGCACACCGGCGGGGCCCTGTCGCGCCCGCCCCCGGCGTGTCCGCGGGCCTCGCCGCTTCGCGGTCAGTCGGTGAGCGAGGCCAGCAGCACCTGCTCGATGTCGGCCGGGCTGCGTGCCGTGAACGTGGCCCCACCCGTGGCCGCGGCGATCGCCTTCAGCGCCGACGCGTCGGCCTGCTCGCCGTACGCGATCGTGAAGACCCGCACCGGCCGGCTCGCGCTGCGCTCGGCCGTCAGCGTCTTCAGCAGCTGCTGCAGCGACTGGCTGCCCG
>JBQCES010000179.1:0-2840 GCA_051960055.1 Angustibacter sp.
CCTCGGCGAGCCGGGCGGCCTCCTCGGCGGCCGACCCCAGGGGCTCGCGTCCGGCGCTGGCGGCGCTCACGAGGCGGGCCACAGGTCGGCGTCGCGGACGAACCGCACGTGCAGCGCGTCGCCGGCGAAGCGGGCACCGGCGACGTCGCACCGCCGCAGCACGGACGGCAGGGCCAGCACGCGGCGCAGCGAGCCCACTCCGACCACCAGCTCGTCGTCGCGGCGCGCGAGCTCGACGTCACCCGCGCGGGTGAGCGGCAGGCGCAGCACCAGCTCGTAGTCGTCGCCGAGCCGCTCGACGCGCAGCGGCTCGTGGCCCTGCGGCGCCTGCAGCAGCGCCTCGACCCCGGCGGCACCGACGACGTCGGCGCCCAGGGCGGCGAGCGCCTCCACCCCGACGGGCTCCTCGGGCTGGTAGGCGAGCCGGCACACGGGCAGCCCCCCGAACGAGTCGCGCACCTCGGCCAGCACACCGGCCTGCGCCCGCACCCAGCGCTGCTGCCAGGCCGAACCCGGCTCGTCGGGGATCACCCGGTTGGCGACGACCCCGTCGACGACGAAGCCGTGCAGCGACAGCGCGGTGAGGGTGCGGCGGGCCTCAGCGAGCACGACCGCCTCGGGGGTGAGCACCAGCCGCACCGACGCCTGGGGTGAGCGCACGACCGACAGCGCGTCCTGCAGCTCGCCACGCAGCCGCAGCAGGGCGCCCAGCACGTCGCGCCCGGGTGCCGGCACTCCGGCGGCCAGGCCGACGGCCGGCGCCAGAGCCCGAGCGAGGCGGCGGTGCGCCGGTACGACGCGGTCGACGAACCGGCCGAGCGCCTCGGGCAGCGCGAGCAGGCGCAGCGTGTCGGCCGTGGGGGCGCAGTCGACGACGACGAGGTCCCAGGCGGCGTCCGCCGCGTGCTCACGCAGCGCCAGCAGCGTCGCGACGTCGTCGGCGCCGGGCAGGGCCGCGAGCTCGTCGGCGTCGGCGGGGTCGACGTCGAGCGCCGCGAGGACGTCGACGAGGTACGACCGCACCGCGCTCCAGCTCCCGGCGAGCCGAGCGCGGGTGTCGACCTGCACCGCCGACAGCCCCGGCTCGACCTCCTGCACGGCGTCGGGTTCCAGCTCGACGCCGAGCGCGTCACCCAGGGAGTGGGCGGCGTCCGTCGACACCACGAGGGTCTTGACCCCCTGGCGCGCCGCATGGGCAGCGGTCGCGGCCGACACGGTGGTCTTGCCCACCCCGCCCTTGCCGGTGAACACCAGGACGCGCACGAGCGATCAGCCCTCGGCCCGCTTCTTCAGCTCCTGCAGCGCCGTCGAGATGATGCCCTTCTCGGCCTTGCGCTTCAGCATGCCGAGCATCGGGATGCGCACGTCGACGGCGAGCTGGTAGGTCACCGTCGTCGGGCCGCCGGGCGCGCCGGAGAGGGTGTAGCTGCCGTCGAGGGCCTTGAGGACGTTCTCGGCCTCGACCAGCCACCAGGTCACCGTGCCCGTGCCGGCCTTGGCGAACTTCCAGGCGTACTCCAGGACGTAGGTGTCCTTGATCGCGCCGGCGTCGAGCTCGAACCGCACCTGCTTGGCCCGGCCGCCCGCACCGCGCGCGAGCACCTCGGCCGACTTCACGGCGCCGGTCCACTCGGGGTAGGCGTCGAAGTCCGCGATGAGGGCGAGGACGTCGGCCGGGGCCGCTTCGACGACTGTGCTCGACTCGGTGCGATCAGCCATCTGCGGTGCCCTTCGTCGGCGGTGCGTCCGGAGCGTCCCGGCGGGGGCCACCGGTCGCACCGAAGGCTACCTGGCGTCGCCGCGAGCGCAGCACGGGTGGGACTACAGCAGGTGGCCGACCAACGTCAGCCCGAGGACGAACAGCAGCACCAGCGCCACGAGCAGCACCGCGACGGCACCCGCTCGCGCTCCGCGGGACGCCGGCAGCGACGGTCCGCCCGCCCCCTGGGTCGCGCGCAGCTCGGCCAGCATGCGCTCGGCGACCGCGTCGACGTCGGCCGCAGCGGGCGGCCGGTCCGCCGGCGGCTGCCCCGACGCGAGCTCAGGCGCCAGCTCGGGCTCGGGCTCGGGATCGGGATCGGGCTCGGGATCGGGATCGGGGCGCAGCGAGGCGTAGCACTGCAGGCACCAGGGCACGGACTGGCGCACCGCGGCACCGCACGACGGGCAGGTCGCGGGCAGCTCCTCGGGCGTGGCGTGCGTCATCGGGTCAGCGTCTCCTCTGTCCCCTCGGTCCTTGCGGTCGTCTCAGGTCGCTCGCGGTGGACGTCGGCAGCGGCGGCGTCGGCCTTGACCTCGAGCGCGTCCTTCAGGCCGTGCACGACGCGCTTCCAGGCCTGGGCCCGGCGTCGCCGCTCGCGGTCGACCGCCGTCGCCGGGTCAGTGGGCTCACAGCGCAGGTAGCAGTGCACGATCACACCGTCGCGCCACGGCTCGAGCCACACCTCCGCCGTCCCGACGAGCGCTCCCTGCACCCGCCACTGCCGGCCCTTGACGCCCCGGTCGCGCGTCGTCGTCAGGCGCAGGTCGGGCCACCAGGCCCGCCACTGCTCCGCGTCGGCGACGAGCGCGGCCACCTGCTCGGGCGCGGCGACGACGAAGGTGTCGTCAACGAGGTCGATCGCAGGCACGGCCCCAGCATCGCGCACCCGGCGGCGCGAGGTGCACCCCGCGCCGCTCCCCGCCTGGAACAATGGCCACGACGGCAGCGGCGCCGACGCTGTCGGACAGTCGTGACCTGAACCCTACTCGCCGGTAGGGTCGGGGCTCACCCCGTCGCAAGGAGGCACCCTGTGGCCGAGTTCTCCGGTCCCGCGCTGGTCGCTGAGCCGACCACCGGG